>JAIQEX010000205.1 GCA_020073615.1 Terriglobia bacterium | reverse complement strand
GATCGTGATACGCTCATTTTGGCTCCGGCACGACTCCGATCGCTCGGGATCGACTGCCGCTTCGGCGGCCTAAATCATTGGCGAGAACTGCTTGCAGTTCTCCACTGTCGACCGGAGCCATCTACCGGATTATGCCCGATCTTCAGACCCGGTGGAAATATACCTCGTCGGTCTGAGGCGGAGCCTCGTTAGGAGATTAGCCCAATATGCCACGCCTAAAGGCCACGCCTGCTGGCGAGAAGACGACCATCGGGCCGTCTGAACGACTCGCCTCTTCCGCAAAACATCTCGCCGTCACCGCCATCGATATGAAGTCTGCTGGAGATGAACTGTGCGATAACATTGTCCCCCTGGATCGCGCCCTGGCCAAATTTGACCTCGGCGTTTCGGGTTGGTTCGCGATCGCGGGCAATCAACACGAAGACGGTAGCTACTGGAGCCGCGAAATCGGGTATGCGAGGGTCGGCAAGAAGTGGGGCATCGCCCTGAAAAAGGTGGAAGGGCGCGCCGGCGATGAGTACGACGACGAGGAAGTCTGGCTCTTCAAAGACGCGCCCCGATGGATGCAGATCGAAAGTGTCACTAAGATCCCTGACCTTTTCGACACTCTAATCAAGCGCGCCGAGGACACGATTAGCAAGCTGAAGAGGAAATCGCTGTAGGCCGAAGAAATGACGGACGCGCTCAATGCGGCCCTTGCGGAGATCGCTCAGCCTAATGAATAGCTGGCACAACGGAGATCACGTCGATGAAAATCCGTGTGTGCCTCGTCGCTACAATCATGATTGGGGCCGTCCTCCTCTATGCCCTTTACTGCAAGGGCGACGTAAAGGCGGGCTTCAGGGTTCTTGGTGTTGAATTCTCGTTGGAAGCCAAGGATCGCATTGCGGGAACCAATGCCACTGCACCGGATCAAATCAAGGTCCGCACACAGGTAGATGGCAAGCGGGGGGCGGACTCCCCTATTTTGCCTCCAGGTAGCAAATAACCCCGGTCAAACGGGTAAGTCAGCGAGTGCACCTGCCCCCTGAGCTGACACAAACAGTTAAGACACTGCTTACCGTTCGATGATAATTCGTTTCCTCGGATCGGGCAATCAGATTATGCTGGCCCTGTCGGTGAAGCGGAGACGGGCAATGCTGGCGAGCAACCCGATCGAGGAATAGCCGGCCGGAACTCATCGCGGACGATGAGAAGAGCGTGGTCCTCCCGACGCGTTCTTTTACCTGGGCTCGGGGCCGACCAGCGGGAGGCGGCACGGCCCCGCCCCAGGGTTTGGTTTTGGTTTGGACCACATCGGACCGATAGATTCCGCCATGCCTGAGAAAACGCATTCTGATGGCCATCGGAATGAGCAACCCGGCGGGGGTGTGGGGGATCGGCGCAAACTCTCTTGGGACGATTACAATCCGGGTAGTCCTTCCGGTCGTTTGGAGGGTTTCCCTGTTATGGGCGCCTTTGCCTCCGCCTCCACTGTGGTCCGGCCGCCGCCGGTTCATCGCCGATTGGTGCATACCTGTTCTCCTGTCGACGCGGTCTGGGCAGCCTGCTTGCGCTCGAATAAGATCTGCTCGAACTCCACCGGCGGGCAGTAGCCCAGCGCCGAGTGCAGCCGCTTTTCGTTGTATACCTGTTCGAGAAACCGGACGATCGATCGGCGGGCCTCACCCAAGTCGCGATATTCGTTGCGCAACACTTCTTCGTATTTCAGGCTTTTCATAAATGACTCGCAGGCCGCATTGTCCCAGGGATTTCCTTTCCGGCTCATGCTGATTTCCATGCCATGCGCTTTCAGCAGGTCCGTATAGTCGGTCGAGGCGTATTGCGAGCCGCGGTCGGAGTGATGGACCAGGCCCGGCTGGATCGCGCGCCGGGATAGCGCCATGCGCAACGCAGCCAGCGTCAGGTCGTCCTCCAGCGTCCGCTCCAAGGCCCAACCGATCACCCGGCGCGAGCAGGCGTCCAGGATCACCGCGAGAAAAACAAATTCATCCTGCAAGCGAATGTAGGTAATGTCGGCCACCCAGAGTTGGTCCACATCGGTCACTACCATTTCACCGGCCAGGTTCGGGTAGATTTTCCGCCCGTGGTTGGAAGCGGTAGTGACCACGAACTTGCGTTTCCGCACGCACAGTAAATTGTCTTCGCGCAGGATGCGGTACACCCGCTTCGGGTTCACCGTCCAGCTGCGCCGCCGCAACTCGGCAGTGATCCGCGGCCGGCCGTAGCTGGGCCACTCCAGGGCGATGCGTTGAATGGCGTCTCGCAGATCCATGTCCGGATCCGGCCCCGTCAATTCGTTCTCGTCGAAGCGGTAGAAGCCGGACCGGCTGACCCGGCCCAGCTCCACCATGCGCTCGATCGTCAGTCCCCGGTCGGCCTTCACCTCTTCTTGGACCTTCCGGTAGACCGCGGATTTCCACTCAATGCCTGCAGCATCCGCTGCTCCTCGATGCGCTGCAAGCATCCCTTTAAAAAATCGACCTCCACGGTCTGCTGACCGATTTTGCGCTCCAGTTCCGCGATTCGCCCCTCCGACCAGCGTTGCTTCCCGTTGCCGGGGAACGCATTGCCGGGCCCGTGGCGAAACTCCCGGCGCCAGCGATGCAGCACGTTGGGGTTGACCTCCAACGCCCGCGCCACTTCAGCCATTGATACCCCTTGCTCCAGACGCCGCACGGCGTCCAGCTTGACCTCTTTGGTGAACTGCCTACGAGACAATCCCATGACTCAATTCTCCATTCAATAGATTTTGAGTCTTAACCGTTTGTCTCAAAACAGGGGGCAAGTCCACAGAGAGCTTTCCAAGTTCGCGCTGGCGGCGTTACTGGGAATCGTTGTAGGTGGTGTTTGCGGTGCAGCCATACTATCCTTCGGGGCGCTAATCGGCCGAAGCGGCACAACGGGGACTGAATATGTTGGATATTGGAGCGTCGACCTGGTCTGGTTGGGACTACTCTACGGCGGGCTATTCGGCGTCTTGGTAACACCTATAGCGTATCTGTTACAAGTCCGCAAAGTCGGGATTACGCGGGTCTTCTGGCAAGCCACACTTGGCACGCTCGTCGGGGGCTTTCTCGGAGCTATTGCGGGGCCGCCCCAGGCACTTGTAGCGGGAATCGGCGGGTTTATCGTGGGAGTCTGTTTGCGAGAGCCTGAAGTGAGAGTTTGGCGGATTCGGCATTCGTGGCGCCTGTGCGGAAACGGAGCAGACCACTGTGGGGCGCGAGATGCCGATTTCACAGCAATTGAAAGGGCCCGGGGCTTGGCGGCATTCCCCCGGTGAGCCGATCGAAACTTTCTGGCGGCGGACGGTGTCTGAACCGTGCAGAGAGGATCGGGTGAGGTATCAGTCATGTCGAACCAAAGCCGCTTTTGCCGCACTTCTTTGCTCGGTTTTGCCTGTCTCGCCGTGCTCGGCGCAACGCCGGCGGATGAGATCCGGCTTCCGATATCCGGGCCTTACACTCACGAGAACCTTTCCGTGTTCCTGATTCACGGCAAGACCCGCCAGGAGGCAAAGAGCTACCTGACGCTGCAGGAGGCCATGCAACAGAAGAAGGTGGTGGTCTACGAAACGGGCAGCGTGAACGAACTGGCGGTCGAGAACCAGTCGGGGGAGGACGTGTATATCCAGTCGGGCGACATCGTGAAGGGCGGGCGACAGGACCGCGTGCTGACCGACGATTACGTACTGCCGGCGCGTTCCGGGAGAGTGCCGGTTGCGTCCTTCTGCGTGGAGCACGGGCGCTGGACGAAGCGCGGGGCGGAGGCGGCGGACCGCTTCGGCAGCAGCGATAAGGCGCTCGCCGGGAAGCAGCTCAAGATGGCCGCCCGAACGCCGCACGCGCAGGCGGAGGTCTGGAACCAGGTGGCGGCGGTCGAGGCGCGGATGGCTGACGGCGTGGCCGCTGGTGTGGCCGGCGCCGCCCCGCCACCGCCGGCCGCGATTGTTCCCGCCAGCGGCAGTATGCAGCTCACGCTGGAAAACAAGGACGTCGCGGCAGCGACCGACGCTTATGTGCGCGACCTGGCGAAGATCGCCGACGCCCGGAAAGACGTGGTGGGCTACGCCTTCGCGATTAACGGAAAGGTGAACAGCGCGGACATTTATGCCTCCGCCGACCTGTTCCGCCGGATGTGGCCAAAGCTGCTGCACGCGAGCGCCGCGGAAGCCCTCGCGGAGCGGCAAAACGGGAAGACATATCCGGCGGTTGATGTTTCGGCGGTACGCGACGCGATGGCGCAGGCGGAGGGCGGCCGCGAATCGTCCCGGCAGGTGGGGAAGCTGGTGGTGGTGAGGAAGGACGCGGGCACGGCGCTGCTGTTCGAGACGCGCGACGGCGAGGGCGGCGCATGGCTGCACAAGAGCTACGTCGTGAAATGAGGGCGGCGGCTATTCGTAGCGCAGGGTGACCACCGGGTCGACCTTGGCGGCGCGGTGCGCGGGGAGGTAGGCGGCGGCCAGCGCGACCAGCGTCAGCAGGGCCGATACCAGGAGGAACGTGGCGGCATCGGTGGGGCTGACGTCGTAGAGCAGAGCCTTCATCAGGCGCGTGAGCGCGAACGCGCCGGCCAGGCCGCAGAGGATGCCCGCCCCGGCGAGGCGCACGGCGCCGAAGGCGACCAGGCGCAGCACGTCGGCGCGGAGAGCGCCCATGGCGATGCGAATGCCGAATTCGCGGGTGCGCTCGGCAACGCTGTAGGCCATCACGCCGAAGATCCCGATGGCCGCCAGCAGCAGGGCGGCGCCGCCGAAGACGCACAGCAGGAACATGCAGAAGCGCGGCTGCGCCATGTGGTTCTCGACCACCTGGTCCATGGTCTGGACGGCGGAGATGGAGAGCTTGCGGTCGATGGACCAGATCTGGCTGCGAATGGACGAGAGCAGGATGTGGGGATCGCGCGCGGTGCGCACCACGAGCTGAAGGCGGCTCCACGAGTCCTGGCGGTGGGGCACGTAGACGTTGTTGCCGATGTCATCGGTGAGGCCGTTATAGCGCAGGTCCCCGGCCACGCCAACGATTTCGCGGTACTTGTTCTCGTCGCGCCAGGAGCGTATGCGCTGGCCGAGCGGGCTCTGGTTGGGGAACATTTGGCGGGCCATGGCGCGGCTGATGACGATCACTAGTGGGGAGTCGGCCGTATCGCGATCGGTGAATTCGCGGCCGGCGGCGAGGGGAATCCGCATGGTCGCGAAGTAGCCGGGCTGGACGACGCTCCAGGCGGCGGCCGTGTCGGCAGAGGCGGGCGGCTCGGGCTGGCCCTCGCGGAGGAACACGCGGCCGAGATAGAAGCCGCCGCCATCGACCGGCAGCGAACTGGTGGCGGAAGTGGAGACCACGCCGGGAATGCGGCGGAGGCTGGTGGTGAGCTGCTCGAAGCCGGCGGCGTACTGCGGCGGCCCGGGATAGCGGGCGCGCGGCAGAGCGACTTGCAGGGTGAGCAGGTTGGCGGTGGGGAAGCCGGGATCGATGCGGCGAATGCGCTGGAAACTGCGGACCAGCAGGCCGGCGCCGGTGAGCAGGATGATGGCGAGCGCGAACTCGGCCACCACCAGCAGGCGGCGAATGCGCCCGCCGCGCAGGCCCTGCGATGCGCCGCGGGCAGTCTCGCGCAGGACCTCCACGGGGGCCTGGCGCGCGGCGTGAAGGGCGGGAACGAGCCCGGCAAAGACGACGGCCACGAGGCAGAGCGCGGTAGCGAAGGCGAGGACGGTGAGATCGATGTGTACGCCGGCGAGGCGGGGAATATCGGGCGGAGCAAGACGGAGGAGGATTTTCAGGCCCCACTTGCCGGCCAGGATACCGGCCAGTCCGCCGCCCAAGGCGAGCAGCGCGCTCTCCGCCAGAAACTGCTGCGCGAGCCGCTTCCAACCGGCGCCCAGGGCGTTGCGGATGGCCACCTCGTGGGCGCGGGTGGCGCCCCGCGCCAGGAGCAGGTTGGCGAGGTTGACGTAGGCGATCAGCAACACCAGCAGCGACGCGGCGAAGAGAACGAGCAGAGTCTGGCGGAGATACGGCTCGACGATATAGCCGGCCAGCGTGTGCAGTTTCCAGTTGGTTCCCGCACGATTGGTGAACTGCTGCGCGATGCGCCCGCCCATGACGCTGAGGCGGCTTTGCACCTGTTGCAGGGAAACGCCGCGTGCGAGCCGCGCCACGGATTGATAGATGTGGTTGTCGCGCCGCAGAGTATCGGCGTCGCGGGCGCCGGCGATCTTCAGCGGCAGGAAGACCTCGGCATCCTCGGGCCAGGTGGAGTCGGGTTGTACGACGCCGGCCACCAGGACCTGCGCGCCGTTGATCTCCACGTTCCGGCCGACGACGCCTGGGTCGGCGCCGAAGCGGCGGGTCCACAGGGCGTGGCCGAGCACGGCGGCAGTGGGTGCGCCGGGGAGGTTGTCGCCGAGAGCGAGGGGGCGTCCGTAACGCATGGGCCGTCCCATGACGCGGAAATAATCTTCGTCTACGACCAGCGCCTGGACGCGCTCCGGTTCCTCGTCGCCGGTCAGATCGAGGCCCGTGGGCCGAAATGCGGCCACGGCCTCGAAGAGGCTGGACTGCGCTCGCCAATCGAGCACGTCGGCATAGGCGACGCTGCCGCGGTCGGATTTGTGGCGCTGGAAGATGGTGGCGGGGACCACCAGGCGGGCGGCGTCCTGGTAGGGCAGGGGCTTGAGGAGGAGTCCTTCGACCAGGCTGAAAACGGCAGTGTTGGCGCCGATGCCGAGGCTGAGGGTGAGCAGGGCGGCGGCGGTGACTCCGGGATTGCGGACCAGGAGGCGTAGGCCGTAGCGCAGGTCCTGGGCGAGTCTGTCCCACGAGGCGAAGGTCTGCATTTCGTTCCTCTCTTCACGGAGTGCGGTCTGGTTCCCAAACTGGCGGCGGGCGGCGTAGCGGGCGTCTTCGGGCGTCATCCCCTGGCGGACGTAGCGCTCGGTGAGGAGGCCGATGTGGCCCTCGAGTTCGTCGTCGAATGCGGAGTCGGGCGCGCCGCGGCGGAAGAGGCGCGCGAGGCGGGAGGCGAACGTGCGCAGCCGGGCGGGCACAGGCTACCTCCCGCCCGCGAGCGAGAGCACGCGGGCGATGACGCCGGAGATACGCGCCCAGTTCTCGGTCTCGCGGGCAAGCTGTTTCCGGCCGCGGCGCGTGATGGAGTAAAAGCGGGCCTGGCGATTGTTTTCCGAAGTGCCCCAGTCCGAAGAGATCCAGCCGTTTTGCTGGAGGCGGAGGAGCGAAGTGTAGACCGTGCCTTCGTTGAGGCGGAGCACCTCCTGGCTGACCTGTTCGATGCGGCGGGCGATGCCGTAGCCGTGCTGCGGCCCGAGGGCTTCGAGGGTTTTGAGGACCATGAGGTCGAGCGTGCCCTGGAGGACATCGGACTTGCCGGGCTTTCCTTTGGCCATTGCATAGAAGGTAGCACGGACTCATTTGGAATGTCCATAGGAAAGAGGGCCACGGCGGAGACCGTCCTCCTGCCAGCCGAGTGTTACACTACGGCCGTGAGCGAAGGGCCGCTGTGGCCGTGTCCATTGTGCGGGCGCGAGTTTGCGAACCGCAACCAGAGCCACTCTTGCGGCCGGTACGGCCTGGCGCGGTATTTGGACCACGCGACTCCGCAGGTGCGAGCGATCTTCGAGGGGCTGTGGGAGATGGTGCGGTCCCTCGGTCCGGTCAAGATCGCGCCGGCCAAAACGCGCGTCGGGTTCCAGGTGCGGATGATCTTCGCGGCGGTTCAGTTCCGGCGCGACCACCTTCACGCCCATGTGGTCCTGGCCCGCACACTGCAGCACCCGCGGTTCGTCAAGATCGAGCGCATCTCACCGCGCAACCAGGTGCACCATTTCGAGCTTCGCTCGATGGAAGATTTGAA
>JAIQEX010000204.1 GCA_020073615.1 Terriglobia bacterium | reverse complement strand
CCTGCGCATTGCCCTGTTCTTCACGCGAACCTACGCGCGCCTGTTGCGTCCAAAACTCGCTCAAATCATGCCCGCTGGTCCACCCGGAGACTCTCCTCTCCGGGCCGCCTTCGATCGTCTCCAGACGGAGATTGACCGCTGCTGCAAGGAGGAAAAACTCGTCGCCTGAAAACTTGACTCATTTACATTACAATCTCTTGGGTAAGGACTCCAGTGGGGCAGCCTGGCAGGCTGCGCGCCGGTTGGCAACCGGCGCTCCGGACGGCGGCGGTTACCAACCGCCGCGCAGGATTTCATCCTGCCCCACTCAGCTAACCGGACGCGGCCTCCCATCGTCCTACCCCCAGTCTTATGCGTCCCTGGAGATTCGCCCTTCGTTCGCTGAGTCGGCGGCCCGGCTTTGCGCTGACCGTCCTGGTTCTGTTGACGCTGGGAATCGGCATCCATACGGCGCTGTTTTCCGTCGTCAACACAGTGCTCTTGCAGCCGCTGCCGTTTCCCCATCCGGCGGAGCTGGTTACGGTGATGGAGGCCAGCGCGGCCAAAAGTCAGAAGGAAAGCCTGGTGGCCCCCGTGCGTCTCGCGGAGTGGGGCCGCCTGAGCCGCACGTTTCAGGCGATCAGCGGCAGCTACGCGGAAAACGTCACCGACACCAGCATGGCGCAGCCGGAGCGCCTGGCCGGCCGCCGCGTGGCCCCCGGCTACTTTGCGGTCCTGAATATGCCGGCGCTGGTGGGCCGCACGTTTATGCCCGAGGAGGAGCGCACCGGCGGTCCGCTGGCGGCGGTCATCGGCTACGGCCTGTGGGCACGCCGCTACGGGCTCGACCCGGCGATCTCCAGCCGCCGCCTGATGGTCGATGGCAAGGGCTACAGCATTGTCGGTGTCATGCCCAAGAGCTTCACCAGCGCCGCCATCGACGTGTGGATCCCAGCACAGCTCGCGCCATTCCTGATGCGCATGCGCGAGGCGCGCTTCTATTCCGGCATCGGGCGCATGAAGCCGGGAGTCGGCATCCAGCAGGCGCAAGCCGACCTGGCCGCCGTTCAGAAGGCGCTCGGCGATGAGTACCCGAACACCGACAAGGGTTGGTCGGCGGCCGTAGGCGATTTCAAGGAAGCCCGCGTGGGCGAGGCGGGCAAGCCGCTGGTCCTGTTGTTCGGCGCAGTCACGCTGCTGCTTGCCATCGCCATCAGCAACGTGGCCGCCCTGGTGCTGGGGAAGCTGAACGAGCGCGAGCGGGAGCTGGCCATCCGCGCTTCGCTCGGCGCCACGCGGGCGCAGGTGGTGGCGACGGTGCTGCGCGAGATCGCCCTGCTGGCGGCGGCCGGCGCGGCGGGCGGGTACGCGCTGGCGCGCCTCTCCGTGAATCTGCTGGCGAAACTGTTCGCTGATACGCCGCGCATGAACGAGCTGGCCATGGACTGGCGCGCGCCGGCATTTGCCCTGGCGGCCAGCCTGGCGGGCGCCGTGGCTTTCGGCCTGCTGCCCGCGCTGCGCGCCACCGCCGGGGGCGCCGCCGGTACGCTGATGCGCGCGGGCCGCGGCGTGGCCGGCCGCCGGTCCTGGACGCAGCCCGCGCTCATCGGCGGACAGGTGGCGCTCACCATGCTCCTGCTCGCCGGCGCGGGCCTGCTCCTGCGCAGCTTCTATAATCTGCGCCATGTGCCCCTGGGCTTCAATCCAGCTCATTCCATCGTGTTTCATGTGGGCGCGGCCTGGAACGAAAACCGGCCCGCCATCGGGCGCGTGCAGGAACGGCTCATCGCCGGGTTAGAGCGTGTGCCCGGAGTGGAAGCCGCGGGCATGGCCAACTTCCTCCCGGCCTCGGGCGCCTCGCTGCGCAACAACATCACGCTCGAGGGTCTGGCCGCCACCGAGGAGACCGGCAACATGCCCACCGGCTACCGGCTGGTGAGCCCCGGCTATTTGCAGGCCCTCCAGGTGCCGCTTCTGGCGGGAAGTTGGTGCCCGGAGCTGGCGGCTTATCCCCCCGGCGCATTCCGCATGATGGTGAACCGGCGCTTCGCCGAGGTGTACGGCCGCGGGAACAGCGTCATCGGCCGGCACGTCGGTTTCGTCGGGTACGGCCCGGACCTGCCGCAGACGGAAATCATTGGCGTGATCGGCGATATGAAGGAGGACTCGCTGTCCGCGCCGGCCTATCCCTATGTGTACGATTGCGCGCGCGGCGGAAGCTGGCCCGATCCCGAATACCTCGTCCGCATCGCGGGCGATCCGCTCACGGCCGCCAACGCCATCCGCCAGGTGGTGCGCAGCGTCGCTCCCGGGCGCGCGATCTTCGGCGTCGCAAGCCTCGAAGAGACGCTCGATGCCACGCTCGACCGGCCGCGCTCGCAGGCGCGCCTGCTGGCCCTGTTCGCGCTGGCGGCCCTGGCGCTGGCCGCGGTGGGGCTCTACGGGCTGGTGACCCAGGTGGTGAACGCGCGCCGACGCGAGATGGGCGTGCGCATGGCGCTCGGCGCGGCCCCCGGTCGGATCTTGCGCTCGGTGGTGGTCGGCGCGGCGCGATTGATCGCCGCCGGCATGGCCGTGGGTGTGGGCCTCACCTTCGCTCTGCGGCCCGCCTTGCGCGCCGTCATCTTCGACGTGAGCCCGCTGGACGCGGTAAGCCTGGCGGGCGCGGCGGCGCTGCTGTTCGCGGTCGCCATACTGGCGGCGCTGGTTCCCGCCAGACGCGCGGCGGCTATTGATCCCGTGGAGTCCATGCGCGCCGAGTGAGGGGCGTACGGCAGGGTACTTTACACTTGTAAAATGCCCGCAACATCCAAGGCGGGCGCAACTCCGTAGTGTAGTATAGTCAGTTGCAATCCAGGACTAACTCAGAGGAGGAATAACGTGAAGAAACTATTTGTCGTGTTCGGGTTGGCTGCCATCTCCGCCTTCGCCGCGGAGTGGTCCGGGACCATCATGGACGAGAAATGCTCGGGCAATCCCAAGATGCGGGACAACGCCGCCTGTGCCGAGCGGTGCATCAAAGGGGGCTCCCCAGCCGTACTCGTGGATAACGATGGCAAGGTTTACAAGATCGCCAACCAGGACAAGGTGAAGGCCCACGCCGGCCACAAAGTGACCGTTACCGGCAAGATGGATGGCGACACCATCACCGTAGAAGACGTCAAGATGTAATTTCCGCCGCGGGCCGGCACGTCCGGCCCGTTGCTTTCCTCCTCCCCGAAACCAGCCCCGCGCCCTCTCACCCCGTATAATCGAGGGGAAGGTCCATTCCATGAAAAAGCGCCTGTTTTACGGGTTCGCCCTGGTCATGCTGGCGCTCGCCGTGTTGCTGGTGGTGTGGCAGGGCTCCTTCCGGCTGGGACAGTTCGGCCCCGCCAATCCGCAGCAGACGCTCATTTTCTGGGCCATCTCGAGCCTCATCTTCATCCTCATCGTGACGCTCGGGTTCATCCTCTTCCGCGAGGGCGTCAAGCTGTACGTCGAGCGGCAGAGCAACCGCGAGGGCTCGCGCATCAAGACCAAGCTGGTGGTGGGTGCGCTGACGCTGAGCGTCGTCCCGGTCTTCTTCCTGGTGTGGTTCAGCTACGAAGTGCTCAGCAAAAACATGATGGCGTGGTTCACGCAGCCGACCAAGGACCAGATCGACCTGTTCGCCGGCGTGGCTAACATGCTCAACAAGGAGATGCAGGACGAGACCATGGCGCAGGCCGCGCTGCTGGCCGCGCAGCCGGAGACCCGCCGGCTGCTGGCCGGCGGCGCGCCGTCCCCCGGGTTTCTGCAACGGTTCTGCGGCGAACAGGAGTTGGAATCGGCGGCCATCCTGGCGGGGCCGGGCTGGCCACCGCTCGATACCTGGGGCCCGTACACCGCCGCGCCCGGCGAACGCCGCATCCGGGTGGAGTTGCCCGTGCCGGACACGCCCGGCGCGGTGGCGCTCACCGCGCTCGTGCCCCTCGACGTCGCCGAAAAGAAGGCGGAAATCAAGAAATCGTCGGACCAGTGGTTCCAGCTTTACGACAGCCGCAAGCAGGTGCGCAGCAATTACATCATGCTCATGGCCCTCATCACCCTGTTCGTGCTGTTCCTGGCCACCTGGATGGCGCTGTTCCTGGCCAAACAGATCAGCGTGCCCATCACCGCCCTGCTGGAGGCGGCCAGCGAAGTGCGCGGCGGCAACCTCCGCCACCGCGTGCAGGTGCGGGCGGTGGATGAGCTGGGCTCGCTGGTGCGCGGCTTCAACCGCATGACCGAGGAGCTGGAATCGAGCGGGCAGGAGCTGGACCGCCGGCGCCGCTTCACCGAGGCGATCCTGGAGAGCATCCCCACGGGCGTGATCTCGCTCGCCGCCGATGGCTCCATCCAGCGGGTGAACCACGCGCTGGCGAAGATTTTTCCCGCCGAGCAGGCGGCCCGCGCCACGCGCCTGGAGGATCTGTTTTCGCGCGAGGATGCGGCCGAAATCCGCTACCTCATGAAGCGCGCGCGGCGCACCGGCGTGGCCACGCGCGAGCTGGAGCTGCGCACCGCGGAACGCAAGCTGCACCTGGCGGTCACCGTTTCCGCGCTCGAAGAGAAGCTGACCTCCGGATTCGTCCTCGTGCTGGAAGACACCAGCGAGTTGCTGCGCGCGCAGAAAGCGGCGGCCTGGCACGAGGTGGCGCGGCGCGTGGCCCACGAGCTCAAGAACCCGCTGACGCCCATTGCGCTTTCCGCGGAGCGCATCGAGCGGCAGCTCGACCGCGTGGATTTGCCGCCGGCCAACACGCGCATTCTGCGCGAATGCGCCGCCACCATTTCGAAATCGGTGGAGTCGGTGAAAGCCCTGGTGGACGAGTTCGCGCAGTTCGCGCGCTTCCCCTCGGCGCAACCCGTGCGCTCGGATCTGAACGAAGTGGTGCGCGAAGCTCTGGAGGTGTTCAAGGACCGGCTGGACGGCATTGCCATGCAGACCAGTTTCGCGCCGGCCCTGCCGCCGGTGAATCTGGACCGCGAGCAGTTTCAGCGGGTGGTGGTCAACCTGGTGGACAACGCGGCCGAAGCCATGCAGGATTCGCTGGTGAAGAAGCTCTACATCGCCACCCAGGCGGGCGCCGCGGAAACCGTCGAGCTGGTGGTGGCCGATTCCGGCTGCGGTGTCAGCCCCGACGATAAAGAGAAACTCTTCCTGCCCTACTTTTCCACCAAGAATCGCGGGACCGGTCTGGGCCTGGCCATCGTGAGCCACATCGTGGCGGAACACCTCGCGCAGATCCGCGTGGAGGATAACCAGCCCACGGGCGCGCGCTTCACCGTCGAGATTCCGGCGCTGCTGGAGCCCGAGACCGCCGACAAGACGGGGCCGGGCGCGAGCCGTCCGGCCGCCGCCAGCGTATGAAGCAGCGGCACATTCTGGTGGTGGACGACGAGCCCGGCATCCGCCAGTCCCTGAGCGGCGTGCTCGAGGACGAGGGCTACGCGGTGGAGGCCGTGGAGAGCGGCGAAGCCTGCCTGGCGGCGCTGCCCGGTTCCGGCTTCGAGCTGGCGCTGCTGGACATCTGGCTGCCGGGCATCGACGGCATGGAGGTGCTGGCGCGCATTCAGGAGATGCCCTTCGGCGAGCGGCCGGTGGTGGTGGTGATTTCCGGCCATGGCAGCGTGGAGGCCGCGGTCAAGGCCACCAAGCTGGGCGCCTTCGACTTCCTGGAGAAGCCGCTTTCCATCGAGAAAGTCTCGGTGGTGGTAAAGAACGCCCTCGCGCACCGCAGCCTGGCCATCGAGAACAGCCGCCTCAAGGCCGACACCGGCGCGCGTTACCGCATCATCGGCGAGAGCGTGCCCATGAAGGCGCTGCGCCAGCAGCTCAGCCTGATGGCGGGCACCAACGGCCGCGTGCTGATCTTCGGCGAAAGCGGCACCGGCAAGGAGCTGGTGGCGCACGCGCTACACGCCCTGAGCCCGCGCGCGGGCGAGCCGTTCGTGGAGGTGAACTGCGCGGCCATTCCCGAAGAGCTCATCGAAAGCGAGCTGTTCGGGCATAACAAAGGTAGCTTCACGGGCGCGCACGAAACCAAAATTGGCAAGTTTCAGAAGGCCGACGCGGGCACCCTGTTTCTGGACGAAGTGGGCGACATGAGCCTGCGCACGCAGGCCAAAGTGTTGCGCGTGCTCGAAGAGCAGCGTTTCGAGCCGGTGGGCGCCGCCCAATCCATGCAGGTGGACGTGCGCGTGGTGGCGGCCACCAACAAGAACCTCGAAGAGGAGATCGAGCGCGGCAATTTTCGCGAGGACCTGTTCTACCGCCTCAACGTGATTCCGTTTTTCGTGCCACCGCTGCGCGACCGCCGCGAGGACATCCCGCTGCTGGCGGAGCATTTCCTGCGCGAATTCACCACCGCCTACGGGCGCAAGGCGAAGGAGTTGACCGCGGAAGCGTACCGGGCGCTGGGGGAGTATCACTGGCCCGGCAACGTGCGCGAGCTGAAGAACCTGATCGAGCGCATCGTGATTCTGAACCCGCAGGTGCGCGTGGATGCGCGCCACATCCCGCTCTATGGAGCGCGGCGGCAGGCGGACCGTCCGCTCGACCGTTTCGGCAGCCTGCAGGAGGTGCGCGAAGCGGCCGAGCGCGAGTACATCCTCAAAAAGCTGGAAGAGACCAGCGGCAACGTGACGCGCACGGCCGAGCTGCTGGGCCTGGAGCGCAGCAACCTGTACCGCAAGATGAAGACGCTGGGCATCGGGCCGCGGGAATGAGCGTCGCACTGGTGCTTTCGGCGGGCGGCATGTTCGGCGCCTGGGAGGTGGGCGTGTGGAAGGCGCTCAGCGAGCGCTTCCAGCCGGACCTCATCGTGGGCGCCTCGGCCGGCGCGTGGAACGGATGGTCCATCGCCGGCGGCTGCACCATCGAAGAACTGGTCGCGGAGTGGATGGACCCGCACACCGCCCAGATCATGCAGCCGGGGCTCCATCGCTTTGGCGTTCTGCGGCCGGGGATGCTGCACGAACGGGCGCGCTCTCTCTTCCGCCGCTTTCAGCCGCGCATTCCGTTCGGGCTGACCTTGGCCGAGGTCCCCCGGCTGCGGCCGTGCCTGGTGCGCGATCGGGAGATCACCTGGCAGCACCTGGCGGCGGCCTGTTCCATCCCCTTCGGCTTTCCGCCGGTGCGCATCGGCGGTAAGCAGTATGTCGATGGCGGACTGCTGGGCGCGCTGCCGCTGTGGGCCGCCGAGGAGATGGGCGCGACGCGGGCCATCGCCGTGAATGCGCTCAATACGCTTCCGTTCCGGGTGCTCCACAAGGTCATGCGGGCGCGCCGGCCGACAGCCGCCCTCGAGGTAACGCTGATCGAACCCTCCACGCCGCTGGGCTCCCTGCGCTCGGCCGTGGTTTGGTCGCGGGCCAATATCGAGCGATGGATCGCGCAGGGCGAGTGCGACGGGAAACAGGCCGCCGGTGCGGGTGCAACGTTGCACCCTTAGGCCACTTTGGATTGGGGCTTCACTTCGCGCCGGATGCGGTCCAGGCTCTGCGATCAGCGGTACGCAGGTCATTCATGGCTTGCAGGCCCATCCAGAACTCGGCGCTGGTCCCGAAGTAACGGGCCAACCGGAGGGCGGTATCGGCGGTGATGCCGCGGCGGTCGCGGACGACTTCGTTCAGCCGCGCGGCTCCGATTCCGAGATGTTTGGCTAACTGGTTCACGCGGGGATGCCCGGTAGATCGTAGAAAGTAGCGACTCTCCGCTCAAAGCCTTTTGATAGGCTGAGAGCAAATTTCTTTGCAGAGAAAAAGGAGAGTCGCCATGAAGAAACCATATCAGATTGAATCGCAACAAGCAGTGAAGCGGCTGGAGCGAATGGCCGCCGAGGGGAACCCTGCCGTGCAGTTGGTGTTGCCGATGGTGGAGACGTTGGGCTG
>JAIQEX010000044.1 GCA_020073615.1 Terriglobia bacterium | reverse complement strand
CCCAGAACGGGCACATCAGGCCCGGTTTGACTGGGGGCTTGGTGCCGTCTGCTGCGGAGCCAGCCCCGTCGCATCGGCTTTGGATCTTCCCCAGGAACG
Organism: Terriglobia bacterium; assembly: GCA_020073615.1. Classification (GTDB taxonomy): domain Bacteria; phylum Acidobacteriota; class Terriglobia; order Bryobacterales; family Bryobacteraceae; genus JADGNR01. The sequence goes on along the minus strand of JAIQEX010000044.1, from coordinate 44,229 downwards.
CGACTTCCCGAAGAATCGAATCCACCCTACCACGCACCCTCCAGTCGGCCCGTCAAAACAGGACATTTCTACTTGGCAGAGAATAGGACATTTCTACTTGGCGTTGACAGTAGTTGAATGATACAGGAGCGCGGATTCGGCGGGCGGCGGGTAACCCGCCGGGGGAGACGAGCGCCTGCCTTTCCAAGAGCTCATCCGTATTACGATGAAGAAGATGCGGTTTTTTCCCGGACTGATCCTGCTGGTGTGCGCGCGTTTGGTGTGCGCGCAGACGGCGGAGGAGCCGGAAGTGGCGCATGCCAGAGCGGATATCGCGAAACTGCGCGCCCTGGTGGAGGCCGGGGCGGTGCCGCGCGTGCGGCTGGGGAAGGCCGAGGATGCGCTGGCCGATGCCCGCGACGCCGCCATCCTTCGCAAGACCGTTTACGGGCAGGATTTGACCGTCGAGCAGGCGGATGACATGATTGCCGCTGCTGCGCGCCGTTTCGAGCGCCGCAAGAAGGCGTTCGACGAAGCCCAAAAGCTGGTGGACGCGGGCGTGGCGGCCGAACTTTCGCTGGGGACGTTTCTCCAGGATCTCGACTTGGCGCGCCAGGAGTGCGACCTGGCCGAGTCACGGGCCCGCGTGACGCGCGAGGCCGGCGAGATGGCCCGCGCCGAGGAGGCGCTGGACCGCAAACTGGCGCTGGCACCGGGCGAAGCTCGCGCCATTGCCGAGCGGTTCGACGGCGACGGTGTCTTTACCGCGGGAACCTTTTCGCGCGTGGAGACGGCCTTCGAAGAGCGCTTCGGCAAGCCGCTTCCGGTGAGCGCCCTGGGCGAAACCGCGGTGCACCGCGCGCTGGGGTTCGACCACCGCGGGCGCGTCGACGTGGCCCTGAATCCCGACCAGCCCGAAGGCGTCTGGCTGCGCCGGTACCTCACGGAAAAGCGCATTCCCTTCTTTGCCTTCCGCCAGGCCGTAGCCGGGAAAGCCACCGGGGCGCACATTCACCTCGGGCCCATGAGCACGCACCTGGCTTTGGGCGGATAATAATCAACCATGGTCGATCCCAAGCTGCGGGTGTTGATCTCTTCGGAGAAGATTCAGGCCCGCATACGCGAGTTGGGCGAGCAGATCTCGCGCGACTTCCCCGAGGGCACCCTGCACCTGATCTGCATCCTCAAGGGCGCCTGTTTCTTCCTCACGGACTTGGCGCGCGCCTTGCAGCGCGACGTTTATGTCGACTTTATGGGCATCTCCACCTATGGGAAGGGGAAGACCAGCTCGGGGGAGGTGAAGGTGACCAAGGACCTGGACGCTTCGCTCGAGGGCGCCGATGTGCTGATTGTAGAGGACATCGTCGATAGCGGCGTCACCTTGAACTACCTGATGCACCTGCTGGAGCAGCGGCGGCCGAAATCGATCCGCATCGCGGCGCTGCTGGACAAGCCCGAGCGGCGGCTGCGTCCGGTGCACGTGAACTATGTCGGATTCGCCATTCCGGACCAGTTCGTCGTGGGGTACGGCCTCGACTATGCCGAAAAATACCGCAATCTGGACGATATTTGCGTCCTGGAAGGCGACAGCTCCGGAACTTAGGTACTAGGGACCAGTACCCAGGACTCTTAGTCCTGGTAGTCATTGACTGGTTAGACCCAAACGCTAATAATAGTACAGGGTCTATTAATCGGTTAATGCTATGGCGGCCAAAAAAACATATTCGACAATCGGGGCGGTATTTATTGGCGTTTTCGTATTGAATATCGCCGCGCAGGCAAGCACGGCTGTCTTTTCCACCTTCACAACCACCGACTACAGCAATAATGCGAGCCAGACCTCCGGAATATTCCGCGATTTTCTGAATAACAGCTCGATCAACAGGGGAACCATCACCACCGGGACCTTCAATACGTCGGGCTTGACCTTCGCGGGGGTGACCGGCGGGCCCACGGCCGACTGGACGCTCTACGATACGAGCCCGTCGTTGGCGCCGGCGGATCTGTTGACCACCAAGCATGTGACCGAGTCCCTGGATTTCGAGATGGCGGACTTCAACAACGCGACCGGGCAAACCGGCCTGACGGAAAAGCTGGTGGGACTGCTGGGGATGTTCAATGAGGGGACCGGGCAAGTGGGCCTGGCGATGACGGTGGACCATCAAGGCAACGGCACAGCGGGCACGACCAACGCGGTGACCACCCTGGCGCTGTATCTGATCAGCCAAACCGGCAATGCCTTGGGAAACGGCCCTATAGCGAGCGTCCGGCTGACCAACAACGCCAATATCGCCGCCGGTACGTGGTATCGCCTGGACTTCAACTATACCCTTTCCTCGACCGGCTTACTGACGGTTGTGGGGGATCTCTTCCGGCACTCCACCGCCGCTAACTCGAACAGCGCCCTGGATCCGGTAGCGCTGGCCAATCTGAGCTTCATCGAGCAGATCAACGCGCCGCCGCTGCCCCAGATGGGCGCTCTGAACCAGCAGGGAATCGGCGAGGCAGGCGTCATCTACGCAGGCGGCTCCACCAGGAACGGGGTCAATGTGACCAACTACCGGCTGGCCGACCAACCCGAGCCGGCCACCCTGGCCATGATGTGCGGCGGAATCGCCGGCCTGCTTCTCCTGCGCCGGCGGTACGCCAAGTAACGCCCTCCCGCAAGCCCTGGCGCTCTGCCGGAAGCCGGCGGGACGCGCATTTATGGGCTGCTTTCCTCCGAAAGAATTCTCAGCAATCATCTGAAAACGTACTTGTCTGAACCGCCGGCCGAGGGAGGCAGCATCATCCGCGCCGCCTGCCGCGCCGGCGCACTGTGACACGTTTGGCCGCGTCTGTTACCAGCAGTACTAAGCGGACTTTACAAGCTTGGGCCGTCGTTTCATACTAGTATTTCAGACATTAATATCCCCAAAAACCTGATATAGGATTTGGCCGGGCTTTGTACGGATTTCCCCGAAGCACCCGGCCAAATGGCTCCAGTTTTACTTTACTCGAAAAAGGAGAACTCAAATTGCTTCATTCCAGACGTTTATTGCATTCCGCACTGCTTTTTGCCGTGGTTTCGGCCGGTGCCGCAAGGGCCGATCAAGTGGTCTTCGGATTCGAACAGCCGGCCTTTACGGTGGGGAATATCAACGGACAGCAGGGATGGTCGAAGAGCGGTAATTACGACGCCGTGGTGAGCAACGGTGCGGCGCTCGGCGGCGACCAGAGCCTGCGCATTTCGAGCGGGATTACGAGCGGCTCTTTCGGCGACCAGACCTTCACGCAGCACCTGGCGACGCCGGCCGGCGAATCGTCGATTGCCGGGGCGCTCGATACGTTCGAAGCGTCCTGGTCCTTCAAGTCGGCAACGGGAGGGCTGCAGGACGGTCTGTTCATCAGCGTCAGCGCCGATAACGGCGCGGGCGCGCGCATGACGTGGGTGGGAATGGGCGACGACGCGGTCAACGGGCTGAATCTGGGCTTTTACGACTGGAGTCTGGACGGGGGTTTTCAATACCAACAGGTAGCCACCCATCTCGATTACGCCACCTGGCATAGCGTCGATCTGACGGTGTCGTTCCTCGACGGTCCGGGCAACGACGTGGTCAAACTCGTTCTCGACGGCACGACTGTGGCTACCGGCACCACGTGGGAGGACTTCTATAGGTTCGGGCCGACGTCCGACGGCGGCGGGGGTGGACTTTCGCCGGTGAACTCGCTGCTGTTCCGTGCGGGGGGAGCCGCGGCGCCAGCTACCTTGGACCATGGGTTTTACATCGACAACGTCAGCCTGGCGTCGCAAACGCCCGAACCCGGCACGGCCGCGCTCGCCGTAGGCGCGCTGCTGGTTGTGGGCTCGCTCCGCCGCCGCAAGCGGGCGTAGGGGCCGGAATTGCGCGTAGACCGTTGATGAAAAGCGCCTGTCCCACGTTGTGGCGTGGGGCAGGCGTTTTCACCGCTTGCGACTCCCGCTAGACACCACCCGCCGCGATCTGGTAGATTAGTTGCTGTCCCTTTTTGAAAAATGCTCAGTGGGAGGTTCGTTTGCCTGTTTGGGAACGGACCGCTTGCACCAATGAGGAAACATGGCACGCAATCCCGGTAAACAATACCAAACAGCAAAGAAGCAGGTCGAGGGCAGGGAGTACCAGCTCGAAGAGGCCGTTCCGCTTCTCAAGAAAATCAAGTACGCCAAGTTCGACGAGACGGTGGAGATCCATATGCGTCTCGGGGTTGATCCCAAGCATGCCGACCAGATGGTGCGGGGCACGGTGGTGATGCCCAACGGGCTGGGAAAGTCCAAGAAGGTGCTGGTCATTGCCAGCGGCGACAAGCAGCGGGAGGCGTCGGAAGCGGGCGCCGATTTTGTGGGCGGCGACGACATGGTGAACAAGATCCAGTCGGAAGGCTGGACCGATTTCGACGCGGTGATCGCCACCCCGGACATGATGCGCTCGGTCGGCAAGCTGGGGAAAGTGCTGGGCCCGCGCGGGCTCATGCCCAACCCCAAGACGGGCACGGTGACGGTGGACGTGGTGAAGGCCATCCGCGAGATCAAGGCCGGCAAAGTGGAATTCCGCGTCGATAAGACGGGCATCATTCACGCTCCGGTGGGCAAGATCAGCTTCGAGGCGGGCAAGCTGGTGGAAAACGCGGCCACCCTGATCTCGGCGGTGATCAAGGCCAAGCCGGCGGTGGCCAAGGGCAAGTACGTGCGCAGCGCCACCATCTGCTCCACGATGAGCCCGGGGGTGGCCGTGGATACCACGCCGTTCAGCGTCAAGGCGGCGGCCAGCTAGACACACAGGGAAGTTTCCATGAAAAACAAGGACGACAAGAAGAAGGATATCGACGCGTTGCGCCAGGACCTGGCGCGGCTGCGGAACCTGTTTGTCACCGGCTACGAGAAGCTCAAGGTGGGGCAGGATTTCGAGTTGCGCAAAGCGGTGCGGGCGGCGGGCGGCAAGTATCGCGTGGTCAAGAACAACCTGGCGGAGATTGCGTCGGAAGGCACCGCCGCGGCGCCCATCCTCAAGGGGCTGCGCGGCATGACCTCGGTGGCCTACACCAGCGAAGATCCGGTGGCGCTGGCCAAGGCGCTGACGGCTTATGCCAAGGCTAATCCCACCTTCACCTTCAAAGCGGGGTTGGTGGAAGGCCGCGTGATCGACATCCGGGCAATCCAGGATCTCGCCACCATGCCGTCGAAGGACGAGATCTTCGCCAAGCTGCTGTACCTGATCAACGCACCGGCGCAGCGGCTGGCGACGGCCATAGGCGCCGTGGGCCGCAATCTGGCGGTGGTTGTGGACCAGGGCGTGAAAGAGAACAAGTTCCAGGCGGAAGGCTGAAGAGCTGAAAGCCGATAGCGCAAGAATTTAAGGAGTTTTAAAATGGCGGACATAAACGCAATTGCGGATCAGATTCAAGGATTGACGCTGCTCGAGGCTTCGCAACTGGTGAAGCTGCTCGAGGAGAAGCTGGGAGTTTCGGCGGCGGCGGCGGCTCCGGTGGCAGTGGCAGGCGGCCCCGCGGCAGCGGCCCCGGCGGCGGAGGAGAAAACCGAGTTTACCGTCGTGTTGACCGTGACCGGCGCCAACAAGATCAACGTGATCAAGGCGGTACGCGAAGTGACCAGCCTCGGGCTGAAGGAAGCCAAGGACCTGGTGGACGGCGCCCCGAAGCCCATCAAGGAAGGCGTCAGCAAGGACGAGGCGGAGGCCATCCGGAAGAAGTTCACCGACGCCGGCGCCACCGTGGAAGTGAAATAGCCGCAGCCATCCCCCTGGCCCGCGGGCGAGGGCCGGCGGGAGGGCGTGTTTTTTTGGCGGTTTGACGAAGGGCGTAAGCCCTGGTAGTATTGGTAGTTGGGCTTTCGATCAGCGGATTCGATCCCAATTGGTGACCTTGATTCCCAAATCCTGGTACTTCAATTGCAGTTCCGGCGCAACTGCAGAGAGGGGATTTCTGTGCGTCTGTGTTCCCCCAGGGATCTTGCGGAATTCCTGCGCCCGCGCTTCCATCAGTCGCGTTCTCTTCGCGAATCTTGCCGCGGAACCTCCGGTTGGCGGGTCCCCGGCAGTTCGCCTCCTGCCCCTGTTTAATCGTTCGGCGCCGGCCTCTTTTGCGGCGCCGTTGGCTAGGTACTGTTAGGCGACGTTTCCCGCGTTGCCGGTTCGGCTCGTCAGGAGTATTTACGAATGAATCATCAACATAACGGCGCTGCCCCCGAGAGGGTCGATTTTTCCAAAATCAAGACCTCCATTCCGATCCCCAACCTGATCGAGGTGCAGAAGACATCCTACGAGCGGTTCCTGCAAATGGACCTTCTGCCCAACGAGCGCGAGGACATCGGGCTGCAGACCGTTTTCAACTCGGTATTTCCCATCTCGGATTTCCGCGGGGTCAGCGATCTGGAGTTCGTCGATTACGCCATCGGCAACTGGGAATGCAAGTGCGGCAACCTGAAAGGGCTGCATCACCTTCGCTCCACCTGCCGCAACTGCGGCGCCACCATCCGCACCGACCCGTTTCACGCCGGCGACATCCTGTGCCATCATTGCGGAACCTTCAATAAGAACGTGGTCACGTTCTGCAACAAGTGCGGCGATCCGGTGGGGCTGCAATTGAAGTACGACATGCAGGAGTGCCAGGAGCGCGGCATGACGTACGCGGCGCCCCTGAAGGTCACCATCCGCCTGACGGTTTATTCCAAAGATCCGGAAACCCAGAAGAAGAGCGTTCGCGACATCAAGGAGCAGGAGGTGTTCTTCGGCGAAATCCCGCTCATGACGGATAACGGAACGTTCATCATCAACGGCACCGAGCGGGTGATCGTCTCGCAGTTGCACCGTTCGCCGGGGGTTTTCTTCGAGCGCGTTCCGGCGCAGGGATACTTCCTGGGCAAGATCATCCCGTACCGGGGAAGCTGGGTGGAATTCGAGTACGACACCAAGAACATCCTGTACGTGCGGATCGACCGCAAGCGCAAATTCTTCGGATCGGTGTTCCTGCGGGCCCTGGGATACAAGAGCGACGAGCAGATCCTGCGCGCGTTCTACCGCGTCAGCAGGATCACGGTCAAGGACAAGAAGCTGCTGTGGAACGTGGATGAAGGGCTCACCGGCCTCAAGCTGTCCTACGCCATTACGGGCAAGGGCGGCGAGACCGTGGTGGGGCAGGGCAAGAAGATCACGCCTTCGCTGTACAAGGAGATTCAGAAGGCCAAGATCCAGCAGGCGGAGGTGGCGGCCAACGATCTGGAAGGCGCCTACGTGGTGGCCGACGTGGTGGACATGACCACCGGGGAAGTGCTGATCGACGCCAACAGCGAGCTGACCACGACGGCGCTGGCGAAGCTGCTGGAGACGGGCATCGGCGAGTTCGAGGTTTTCTTCCCGGAGCGCGACGATGTGGGCACGGTGATTTCGGCCACCATTCGCAAGGACCCGGTCAAAACGCAGAACGAAGCGCTGATCGAGATCTACCGCAAGCTGCGCCCCGGCGATCCGCCCACGCTCGACACCGCCACGCAGCTTTTCCAGGGCATGTTCTTCGACCCGCGCAAGTACGATTTCTCGCGCGTGGGCCGCATGAAGTTCAACATCAAGCTGCACGACAAGAGCGACGCCACCGGGCTGGACAAGCGCACGCTCGATTCGGCGGACTTCCAGGCCACCATCAAGTACCTGCTGCGGCTGCGCAAGGGCATCGGCGCGGTGGACGATATCGACCATTTGGGCAACCGCCGCGTGCGCGCCGTGGGCGAGCTGCTGGAAAACCAGTTCCGCATCGGCCTGGTGCGCATGGAGCGGGCCATCAAGGAGAAGATGTCGGTGTACCAGGAAATGTCGACGGCCATGCCGCACGACCTGGTGAACGCCAAGCCGGTGATGGCCGCCATCCGCGAGTTCTTCGGGTCGAGCCAGCTTTCGCAGTTCATGGACCAGACCAATCCGCTGTCGGAGATCACCCACAAGCGGCGTCTTTCGGCACTCGGCCCAGGCGGGTTGAGCCGCGAGCGCGCCGGCTTCGAGGTGCGCGACGTGCACCCCACGCACTACGGCCGCATCTGCCCCATCGAGACGCCGGAAGGCCCCAACATCGGCCTGATTTCGTCGCTCTCCTGCTTCGCGCGCATCAACGAATACGGCTTCATCGAGAGCCCGTACCGCAAAGTCCAGAAGGGCGTGGTGATCGACGAGGTGCGCATCGTGAATCCGGGCGACGCCGACTTCAAGGTGGGCGACATCGTGCGCCGCGGCGAAGCCGAGGAGACCAATCGCAAGCTCGGTTCCAAGAAGCAGGCGGCCGAGTTCGAAGCCCACTGCGAGTACCTTTCGGCGTGGGAAGAAGACAAGTGGACGGTGGCCCAGGCCAACGTGGAGCTGGACGAGAAGGGGCGCATCGTGCCCGATCTTTCCAACGCGCGCCAGGCCGGCAACTTCGTGCTCAAATCGCGCGATGAGATCGAGTACATCGACGTCAGCCCCAAGCAACTGGTCTCGGTGGCGGCGAGCCTGATTCCGTTCCTCGAGAACGACGACGCCAACCGCGCGCTGATGGGCTCGAACATGCAGCGCCAGGCGGTGCCCCTGCTGCGCGCCGACGCCCCCTACGTGGGCACAGGCATGGAACACGTGACGGCGCGGGATTCGGGCGCGGTGGTGTTGTGCAAGCGGCCCGGCGTGGTGGATTCGGTGGATTCCGAGCGCATCATCGTGCGCGTGGAAGGCGCCGCTCACGAGGGGCAGCTTTCGCGCGAGGTGGGCGCGGACATCTACCAGCTCACCAAGTTCAAGCGGAGCAACCAGAACACGTGCATCAACCAGAAGCCGATCGTGCGCGTGGGGCAGCGCGTCCCCAAGGGCACGGTGCTGGCCGACGGTCCCTGCACCGACCTGGGCGAACTGGCGCTGGGGCGCAACGTGCTGGTGGCCTTCATGCCCTGGCGCGGGTACAACTTCGAAGACGCCATCCTGGTGAGCGAGAAGCTGGTCAAGGACGACTACTACACCTCGATCCACATCGAGGAGTTCGAAATCGAAGCGCGCGACACCAAGCTGGGCCCGGAGGAGATCACGCGCGACATTCCCAACATCGCGGATTCGTTCCTGCGGAACCTGGACGAAAGCGGCATCATCCGCATCGGCGCCACGGTCAAGCCGGGCGACATCCTGGTGGGCAAGGTGACGCCCAAGGGGGAAACGCAGCTCACTCCGGAAGAGAAGCTGCTGCGCGCCATCTTCGGCGAAAAGGCCGGGGACGTGAAGGACGCTTCGCTGTACTGCCCGCCGGGAATCGAGGGCACCATCGTCGACTGCAAGATTTTTTCGCGCAAGGGGCAGGAAAAGGACGAGCGCTCGAAATCCATCGAGGAAACGCAGATCCAGCGGCTGCAGCGCAACCTGCTGGACGAAATTCGCATTTTGACCGACGAGCGCGCCAAGCGTCTGGGCGGCCTGCTGGAAGGCAAGAAGCTGCTGGCCGACCTGCACGACGAAAAGACCAACAAGCGCCTGCTTTCAAAAGACACCGAGCTGACGCGCGACATCATCGAGAAGGTGAAATCGCGCGACCTGAAGCGCATGCGCCTAGCCAACAAGGATCCGCGGCTGAACGAGCAGATCGACGAAATTGAAGAGATGACCTCGCGCCAGATCGCGGTGCTGGAGAAGATTACCGACGAGAAGGTGGGCAAGCTGCGCAAGGGCGACGAGCTGCCGCCGGGCGTGATCAAGCTGGTGAAGGTGTACATCGCCATGAAGCGCAAGCTTTCGGTGGGCGACAAGATGGCCGGCCGCCACGGCAACAAGGGCGTGATCGCGCGCATCCTGCCGGACGAGGACATGCCGTACCTGCCCGACGGAACGCCGGTCGAGATCGTGCTCAACCCCCTGGGCGTGCCCTCGCGCATGAACGTGGGCCAGATTCTGGAGACGCACCTCGGGTGGGCGGCACAAGCGCTGGGGGTGCAATTCGCGACGCCGGTGTTCGACGGCGCCACGGAGCGCGAGATCAAGAAGGCGCTGACCGACGCCAAGCTGCCCACCAGCGGCAAGACCACACTATACGACGGCATGACGGGCACGCAGTTCGAGCAGCCGGTGACCGTCGGCTACATCTACATGATGAAGCTTTCGCACCTGGTGGACGACAAGATTCACGCCCGCTCCATCGGCCCGTACTCGCTGATCACGCAGCAGCCGCTGGGCGGCAAGGCGCAATTCGGCGGGCAGCGTTTCGGCGAGATGGAGGTCTGGGCGCTCGAAGCATACGGCGCCGCTTACATTCTGCAGGAGCTGCTGACGGCCAAGTCGGACGACGTATATGGCCGCGCCAAGATCTACGAGGCGATCGTAAAGGGCGAAGCCGCCATCGAGCCGGGCGTGCCCGAGAGCTTCAACGTGCTGATCCGCGAGCTGCAGTCGTTGTGTCTCGACGTGGAATTGATGAAGAAGCCGCGCGAAGTGCTGGATACGGCGCTGGCGGCAGACTGAGAACAGGGGCCGGGGGCCAGGGGCCAGGGGCCAGGGGAAGGCGGCTCGCTTCGCTCGCAGCGTTCTGGAAAAGACGCGAGCGCAGCGAGTTTCCTTCCCCCGGTCCCCGGCCCCCAGCCCCCGGCCCCCAAGAGCTTTGGAACTGGAGGCAATTTTGAGGTCTTCTCCGTACGATCGGGCGAATATGATCGCGGATTTCGATTCCATCCGCATTTCTCTGGCGTCTCCGGAAAAAATCCGGAGCTGGTCCCACGGCGAAGTCACCAAGCCGGAGACCATCAACTACCGCACCTTCAAGCCGGAGCGCGACGGGCTGTTCTGCGCGCGCATTTTCGGTCCCACGCAGGACTGGGAATGCTTGTGCGGCAAGTACAAGCGCATGAAGCACCGCGGCGTGATCTGCGACAAGTGCGGCGTGGAAGTCACCCTGGCGCGCGTGCGCCGCGAGCGCCTGGGGCATATCGAGCTGGCCAGCCCGTGCTCGCACGTGTGGTTCTTCAAGGGCCTGCCCAGCCGCATCGGACACCTGCTGGACATCACCCTGCGCGAGCTGGAGCGCGTGCTTTACTTTGAAGCCTACGTGGTGGTGGATCCGGGCGAGGTCGAGGGGCTGTCGGGGAGCGAGGTCATCACCGACGAGAGGAAGCGGGCGCTCGACCAGGAGGCGCCTGGCAAGTTCGTGGCCATGATGGGCGCCGAGGGCATCAAGGAACTGCTCAAGAAGGTCGACGTGGAGGCTCTGAGCGAAGAGATCCGCGAAAAAATGAAGACCGAGCAGTCGGTGCAGAAGAAGCTGAAGTTCGCCAAGCGGCTGCGCGTGGTGGAGTCGTTCCGCAAATCGGGCAACAAGCCGGAGTGGATGATTCTGGACGTGATTCCGGTGATCCCGCCGGAGCTGCGGCCGCTGGTGCCGCTCGATGGCGGGCGCTTCGCCACCTCGGACCTGAACGATCTCTACCGCCGCGTGATCAACCGCAACAACCGCCTGAAGAAGCTGATCGAGCTGCACGCGCCGGATGTGATCGTGCGCAACGAGAAGCGCATGCTGCAGGAGGCGGTGGACGCGCTGTTCGACAACGGCCGCCGCGGCCGCGTGCTGCGCGGGGCCAACAACCGCCCGCTCAAGTCGCTCTCCGATACGCTCAAGGGCAAGCAGGGCCGCTTCCGCCAGAACCTGCTGGGCAAGCGCGTGGATTACTCCGGCCGTTCGGTGATCGTGGTGGGTCCCGAGCTGCGCCTGAACCAGTGCGGTCTTCCCAAGAAGATGGCGCTCGAGCTTTTCAAGCCGTTCATCTATCACCGCCTGGAGCAGCGCGGCCACTGCACCACCATCAAGCAGGCCAAGGAGCTGGTGGAGCAGCAGGACCCGGTGGTGTGGGACATCCTCGAGGAAGTCATCAAGGACCACCCCATTCTGCTGAACCGCGCTCCCACGCTGCACCGCCTGGGGATCCAGGCCTTCGAGCCGGTGCTGGTGGAAGGCAAGGCCATCAAGATTCACCCCCTGGTGTGCACGGCGTTCAACGCCGATTTCGACGGCGACCAGATGGCCGTCCACATTCCACTCTCGCCCGAAGCGCAGATCGAGGCCTCCACGCTCATGCTCTCGTCCAACAACATTCTGTCGCCGGCGCACGGCAGCCCGATCGCCGTGCCCACGCAGGATATGGTGCTGGGCTGCTATTACCTGACCAAGGCGCGTCCCGGCGCCAAGGGCGAGGGCCGCACCTTCGCTTCCACCGACGATGTGCTGATCGCGCTCGAAATGGGGGAGGTGGAAACGCTTACCCCCATCAAGCTGCGCCACACCGGCCGCGTCATCGACCTGGTGCACGCGTTCGACAACCAGAACATTCTGCACACCGAGCCCATCGAGTTCAACAAGCAGTACATGGAAACCACCGTGGGCCGGGTGATCCTCAACGACAACCTGCCGCGGGACATGCCGTTCATCAACGGTCTGCTCAAGAAAAAAGGTCTGGGCCAGCTGGTGCAGTACTGCTACCTGAAGTTCGGCTTGCAGGTGACCGTGCACATGCTGGACGAGGTGAAGGCGCTGGGCTTCCTCTACGCCACGCGCGCGGGCATTTCCATCGGCATCGACGACATGGTGGTTCCGGCGGAGAAGGCCGGCCTGGTGCGCGAGGCCGAGAAGGAAGTGGTGGCCGTCGAAAGCCAGTACCAGGACGGCGCCATCACCCACGGCGAACGCTACAACAAGATCATCGAAATCTGGTCCAAAGTCACGGAGCGCGTTTCCGACGAAATGATGGCGGCCATGGAAGAGGACGACCGCACGGGCCGCTACCTGAATCCGATTTACATCATGGCCGATTCCGGCGCGCGCGGCTCGAAACAGCAGATCCGCCAGCTTTCGGGCATGCGCGGCCTGATGGCCAAGCCTTCGGGCGAGATCATCGAAACCCCCATCACGGCCAACTTCCGCGAGGGCCTCAACGTGCTGCAGTACTTCATCTCCACGCACGGCGCGCGCAAGGGGCTGGCCGACACGGCGCTGAAGACGGCCGATTCCGGCTACCTGACGCGGCGCCTGGTGGACGTGGCGCAGGACGTGATCGTGAGCGAGAACGATTGCGGCACCGGCGAAGGCATCTACGTGGAGCCCATCATCGAATCGGGCGAGATTATCGAGCCCTTGCGCGACCGCATCGTGGGCCGCGTGGCGCTGGAGGACCAGAAGGACTACGAAGGCAACGTGATCGTGGGCGTCAACCAGGAGATCACCGAAGACCTGGCGGCGGCCATTCAGGCGGCGGGCATCGAGCGCGTCAAGATCCGCTCGGTGCTGACCTGCGAATCCAAGCGCGGCGTCTGCGTGATGTGCTACGGCCGCAACCTGGCGACGGGGCGGCTGGTGGAGCGCGGCGAGGCGGTGGGCGTGATCGCGGCGCAATCCATCGGCGAACCCGGCACGCAGTTGACCATGCGCACGTTCCACATCGGCGGCACCGCCAGCCGGATCAACGAGCAGTCCACCCAGGACGCCAAGTCGGACGGCTTCGCGCGGTACATCGGAATCCAGACCGTGCGCAGCAAGGTGGGCGAGCTGATCGCCATGAACCGCAACGGCATCATCTCGGTGGTGGACGACAAGGGCCGCGAAAAGGAACGCTACCAGGCGGTCTACGGCGCGCGCGTGCTGGTGGAAGACGGCGCTCCCGTGAAGAGCAACCAGGTCCTGCTCGAGTGGGATCCGTACACCTTCTCCATCCTGACCGAGGTTTCGGGCACGGTGCACTTCAAGGACCTGGTGGACGGCCTCACGCTGCAGGAGCAGGTGGACGAAGTCACCGGCATGTCGCAGCTCGTGGTCACCGATTCTCCCGACGAGAAGCGGCAGCCGCAGGTGGTGGTGCGGCCCGAAGGCGCGGGCGGCTCGCGTTCCGAAGCCAAGAAATACCTGATGCCCACGCACGCCCACCTGATGGTGCACGACGGCGAGGAGGTGCACTCGGGCGACGTGCTGGCCAAGATTCCGCGCGAGACCACCAAGACCAAGGACATCACCGGCGGTCTGCCGCGCGTGGTGGAGCTGTTCGAGGCGCGCAAGCCGCGCGAGACGGCCATCATCGCGGAGATCAACGGCGTGGTCAAATACGGCGAGGTGACCAAGGGCCAGCGCAAGATCTTCGTGATCGGCGACGATGGCGAACAGCGCGAGTACGCGCTGCCGCGCGGCGTACACATCAACGTTCAGGAGGGCGAGCGGGTCAAAGCCGGCGAGCCGCTCATGGACGGCCCCCGCGATCCGCACGACATTCTGGCGGTGCTCGGGGAAAAGGAGCTGCAGAAGTACCTGGTCAACGAGATTCAGGAAGTCTACCGGCTGCAGGGCGTCAATATCAACGACAAGCACCTCGAAACCATCTCGCGCCAGATGATGCGCTGGGTGAAGGTGGAGGACATCGGAGATACCGAATTCCTCCCCGAAGAAGTGGTGGACAAGTTCAAGTTCCGCGGCGAGAACCTGAAGGTGGTCGAGGCGGGCGGGCGTCCGGCGCAGGGTAAAGCGGTGCTGCTGGGCATCACCAAGGCCTCGCTATCCACCGATTCGTTCATCTCCGCGGCCAGCTTCCAGGAGACCACGCGCGTGCTCACCGAGGCCGCCATCAACGGGAAGGTGGACTATCTGCGCGGCCTGAAGGAGAACGTGATCATGGGCCGGCTGGTCCCGGCCGGAACCGGCCTGGAGTATTACCGCCAGGTGAAGATCGCAGGCGAGGACGTGGTGGAAGAGCCCGTGTCCGAGGTCGCGCTCGACGCCATCCCGGGCTACGACGAAGAGACGCGGCTGCAATACGCCGGCGGCCTGCCCGAAGATACGGGGGAGGGAACCCTGGCGGAGTAGGTAACCGCAACACGAATCGCGAGCCGCCGGTCATTCGCCAGCGCGAGTGCCGGCGGCTGTTTTTGTCTGTGTCGTCCTTTCTTCGCAAGCAACCCCGGAGTATCATCGAGAGTAGACACGGTCGCCATGACACCGGAAGACCTGGGGCAAATTCGCGCCATCGTTACCGAAAGCGAGGCGCGCAGGGGCGCCCGCCTGGAGCGCGCGGTTACCGAAAGCGAGGCGCGCATGAGCGCCCGCCTGGAGCGCGCGGTCGAAGCCCTCACCACCAGTCTGTCCGACCTGCGGCTGGAGCTCACCGTGCGCCTGGAGCGCATCGAACGGCGCGTGGAGCGCACGGAGATCAACATGAGCGCGTTCCTGATGACCACGGCGGCCCATTGAGCAAGTCGCTGACCGAGGGGGAGCGCATCGACAGCACCACGGCCGCTACCCTGGCGGCCCAGCAGCGGGCCATCGACGATCTCTACGTCCGGGTCGCGGAACTGAAAGGCCAGCTACCCCAACAGTAGCCGGTACCGGATCGCCGCCCCGTTCCGCCCCCAATGCTATCCTCGAAGCTTGCGTAAGCCAGTTTCTCCGGTGCCAACCTCGCCCGCGCGGTGGGTCATCCCCGTCCTGCTCTTCCTCGCCGCGCTCGTGCTCCTCGGCTGGTTCTCCACCGAAATCGTCGATCCCGACTTCTGGTGGCACCTCAAGACCGGCGAATACATCGTCGAGCACCACAGGCTGCCCACGCCCGATCCGTTCGCCTACACCACGGCCGGCGCCGCGCCCGCTTACCCCGGCGAGGAGGTCACGCGCCGCTTCAACCTCACGCACGAGTGGCTGGCGCAGGCGGTGTGGTACCTGGTCTGGCGGGTGGGCGGCTTCCCTGCCGTGGTCCTGTGGAAGGCGCTCCTGCTCACGGTGCTGTGCGGGATGGTGGGCTTGCTGGCGCGCCTGCGCACCGGTTCCTGGCTGTGGGGCATCGCCGCCGCGCTGGCCGCCGCCGCGCTGGCCATCGAGTTTGCCCACGACCGCCCAGGCATCCTGAGCTACGTCTTCACCGCGGCGTTCCTGCTCATTTGCGAACAGCGCCGCCGCCTGTGGCTGCTGCCGGTGCTGGCGCTGGTTTGGGCCAACTGCCATGGCGGCTTCTTCCTGGGCTGGGTGGTGTGCGCCGCCTACTGCGCCGAAGCGCTCGTCCGGCGCGCTCCGGAGGCACGCCGGATGCTGCTCGCAAGCGGCCTCGCCGTGCTGGTCTCCGGCGTCAATCCCAACGGCTTCGCGGCGCTTGCCACCGTGTTGCGCTACCGCCAGAGCCCGCTGCAAAGCACGCTCATCGAATGGGCGCGCGCCGATCTCTGGGGGCCTCCCTGGGCCTTCGATATTCTGCTCTACGCCGCGGCCCTGGCGCTGCTCCTTAACTGGAAGCGCGTGCGCCCGGCCGACTGGCTGCTGTTTGCGGCGTTTGCGGCGGCCTCGCTCACCGCCTTCCGCAACGAGATGCTGATCGGCATCCTGGCGCCCGTCCTGATTGCCGCGTACTTCCCGTGGAAGCGGCGCCTGCCCGTGCCGTTCGCTTATGCCTTCGCCGGTGCGCTGGTGGCGGCGGTCGGCTGGGGCACGGCCAGCGGCGCGTTTTTCCAGTTGCGCGCCGCCGAGTGGCGATTTCCCGCCGGCGCCGCCGCCTTCCTGCGCCAGGCCAAAGTTTCCGCGCCGCTCTTCAACACCTACGAATACGGCGGCTACCTCATCTGGAAGGGCGAGCGGGTCTTCATTGACGGACGCGCGCTGAGCGAGACGGTGTTCGGCGATTATCGCCAGATCCTCGGCGCCCCGCCGGCCGACGCCGCGCGCTATCGTGCGCTAGCCCGCTACGGCATCGGCGCTATCGTGATGAACGCCTTCCAGTATTATTCGGGCGAAATGTATCCCCTGGTAGGCGCCCTCACCCAGCCCGAAGCGGCCGATTGGAAGCTGGTCTACGACGAGCCGCAGGCGCTGGTCTTCCTGCGCGAGGTCCCTGCCGGAGTTCCCGTGCTCGATAAGAGCCGCATTGTCGACCATCTCGAAGCGGAGTGCCGCCTGCGCATCGAGCGCGACCCCGAATTCTCGTTGTGCGCCCGTACGC
This sequence comes from Terriglobia bacterium, assembly GCA_020073615.1. Taxonomy (GTDB): domain Bacteria; phylum Acidobacteriota; class Terriglobia; order Bryobacterales; family Bryobacteraceae; genus JADGNR01. Next base: position 27,275 of record JAIQEX010000044.1, on the reverse strand, counting down.
TGGGCGATTTCTTCATTCGCTCGGGGGACCGTGCGCGCGCCCGCCGCTCACTCGCCCTCTACCTCGATCATCCCTACGAGGGCCGCCCCGACCCCGACGCACAACGAGCGTACATGCAACTGCTGCAGCAGTAGTGGAGCGGGGACCGGGGGCCGGGGGCCGGGGGAAGGTGCGGCCCTTCGGGCCGGCTTTTTCCGATGCGGTGTTTCCGGGGAGGGGGCCGCGGGGCCAGGGGCCAGGGACCGGGGGAAGGTGCGGCCCTCCGGGCCGGGTTTTTTTGATGCGGTGTTTCGGAGGGGGGCCGCCGGAACTGTTATATTTGAAATCGGGAGCGGCGCCGCGCGGGCGCGGAGGCCGGATCGCTTATGTCTACCGGCGTGCTGATCAGCGTGGAAGAGTATCTTTCGACCTCCTACCGCCCGGACTGCGATTACGTAGACGGGGTGGTCGAGGAGCGGAATTTTGGCGAACGGAATCATGCGGAACTGCAGATGGCGGTGAGCGCTTGGCTCCACAACCGGCGCAAGGAATTGGGAATCCACGTTTTTCCGGAACAGCGGGTGAGAGTTTCGCGGACGCGCTACCGCGTGCCCGATGTGTGTGTCGTGGCGGGCGGGGAACCCACCGAACAGGTGTTCACCACGCCTCCGTTCATCTGTATCGAGATCCTCTCTCCGGAGGACCGCATGTCGCGCATGCAGGTGCGCGTGGACGATTACGTGGCGTTTGGAGTTCCCTACGTATGGATTCTCGATCCGTGGAGCCGCAAGGTTTGGCGTTGCACGGCCGGGGGCATGTTCGAGGTCAAGGAATTGCGGACCGAAAATCCGGAGATCGTGGTGCCGGTAAGGGACCTGTTCGAGTGACCCATCGCCCCGGGCGCAGAGCATACCTCCTCATTACGCTCTTCGCGCTGCTGCTGGTTGTCATTCCCTTTCTGTTCTGGTACCAGACCTGGTTCGGCCGCAAGCTGACCGACGCCCAGCTCGATCAGTATTTCGCCGACCAGAGCAGGCCGCGGCACGCGCAGCATGCCCTCGTGCAATTGAGCAAGCGCCTCGAACTGCGCCAGGAGGTCTCGCGCTGGTATCCCAACGTGCTCCAACAGGCGGCCAATTCCGATCCGAAGCTGCGCGAGACTGCGGCGTGGGTGATGGGGCAGGACCGCCGCTACGAGCCTTTTCACGACGCGCTCGCGCGCCTGGTTCGCGATCCGCAGCCCATGGTGCGCCGCAATGCCGCCCTCGCGCTCGCCGGCTATGGCGACGGGGCGGCGCGCCCCGAGTTGGTGGCCATGCTGCGGCCGTACACCATTGCCGCGCCGGCCGCGGGCACCCTGAAGTACCGGCTCAAGCCCGGCGATTACGTAAACCCCGATACGCTGGTGGCGCACATCGGCGCGGTCGAGGTGCGTTCGCCCGTGCCCGGCGAGGTACGCGCGCTCGAGCGGCGCGACGGCGTCGCGGCCGCGCCCGGCGATCCCCTGGCATCGCTCGCGCCCGACCAGCACCACGTCTGGGAAGCCCTGCGCGCCCTCTACCTGGTGGGCCAACCGGCCGATCTGGAAGACGTCGAGCGCTATCTCCGCCCCGTGCCCGGCATGCCCGAGGCCATCCGCAGTCAGGCCGCCCTCACCGCCCAGGCGATCCGCTCGCGCCAGCCCGCGCAGTGAGCTCGCGCGCTTTGCCAAATTCCGCGCAATCATGCGATATTATTAGGAGTAGGGCGCCCAGGGTTCGGAGAGGTTATTTGAAGAAGTTTCTGCTTGTTTGCACCGTCTTTCTGTTCGTTTTTCAGGCGCGCACTTCCCCGTTGGCCTTCATCGTTTTGAATACGGCCGGGTGGGATGCGGGACGGCTGCCATCGAATTGGCAAATCAAGGTGAATCACGGCAAGCCGGTGATATCCGTCTGCGCGGAAAACGACCAGCCGTGCCTGCACCTCAAGAGCGTCAAAGCGTCCTTTGCGCTGGAACGGGGCGTGGATGTGGACGCCGCCCAGATGCCTTTTCTGGCGTGGCGCTGGAAAGTTACGCAACTGCCCGCCAACGGCGATTTCCGGCATGCCGCCACCGACGATCAGGCGGCGCAGCTCATGGTGGCCTTCGCCGACCGGCGTATCATCGCCTATGTCTGGGATACCACGGCGCCCCAGGGCACGGTGCAGAACGCCAGCGCCATTCCCCTGGTGCATATCTACGCCGTCGTATGCCGCTCGGGGGCTTCGGAAGCCAACCGGTGGATCGCGGAAAGCCGCAATGTGGCTGCGGACTACGAACGGATCTATGGCAGGCCCGCGCCGCACGTCAAAGGATTGCGCATCCAGATCAACTCCCAGCACACCGGCACCGTTGCCGAGAGTTACTTCGGCGAAGTCGCCTTTCGCAGTACCCCGCAGTGATTTTGGTGACGGGCGGCACGGGCTTCATCGGCGGCCATCTGCTGGAGAAACTGCGCTCGCTCGGTGAGCCGGTGCGCTGCCTGGCGCGGCCGAAGGCCGCCCCGCGGCTCCTGCCCGCGGGCGTGGAAGCTGCCTCGGGCGATCTGGCCACCGGCGAGGGCTTGGCGGAAGCGCTCGAAGGTGTGGATACGGCAATCCACCTCGCGGGTGTCACCAAGGCGCTCCGCCCCGCCGACTACTATGCCGGCAACGCAGGCGCCACCGAGACGCTGCTGCGCGCGCTGGGCGGGCGCGCCATCCACCTGGTGCATGTCAGCAGCCTGGCCGCCATCGGCCCCAGCCGCGACGGCGCCCCCGTCGCCGAGGATGCCGAACCCCATCCGCTCACCAACTACGGAAGAGCGAAACTGGAGGCCGAGCGCATGGTGCGCGCCGCGGCGCCGGAGGCGGTGATCGTGCGTCCGCCGGTGGTCTACGGCCCGCGCGATACCGACGTTTTTCAAATGCTCCGATCCATCTCCCGCGGGTGGGCGCTGGCCATTGCGGGCGGCGAGCGCTGGTTCAGCGCCATCTACGTGGCCGACCTGGTGGACGGACTCATCGCCGCGGCACGAAGCCCACAGGCACGCGGCCGCACCTACTTTCTGGCGCACCCCAAGCCGGTCTCGTGGAGCGAACTGGCGGCCACGGCCGCGGGCATCATGGGCCGCAAAGCGCGCGTGATCGAAGTGCCGGTCCCGCTGGCGCTGGCCGTGGGCTATGGCGCCGAAGTGTGGGCGCGCATCACCGGCGTCCCGGGCATCGTCTCCCGCGAAAAAGTGGCCGAGGCGCGGTGCGCGTGCTGGACCTGCGACACCACGCGCGCCGCCCGCGAGCTCGCCTATGCGGCGCCGACTCCGCTCACCAGCGGCCTCGCCCTCACCCTGGCCTGGTATAAGGAGGCCGGTTGGCTGAAATACTGAACCGCCCGGACGCGCGCTTCTGGCCGATCGACAAAGTGGTTCTGGCCTACTTCGCCTTCACCACGGTGCTGATTCTGGGCTGGTGGAGCACGGTGCCGGACGCCGCCGCGCGCCTGGCCGGGCACGCGCTCGCCTGCGCGCTGCTGGTCTTCGAAGTCAAGCGGCCCAATCCTACAAGCTGGTGGTTTCGGAACTGGTACGCCATTGTTTACGTAGGCTCCTGTTACAAGGAGATGGCCGTGCTGATTCCCGCGGTGCGCCACGGCGATGCCGACCGCTGGCTGGCGCAGGTGGATTTTCGCATCTGGGGCGCGCATCCCACGGTATGGCTGGAACGCATCCACACGCCCGTCTTCACCGAGTTCCTGCAGTGGGTGTACACGCTTTTCGTACCAGCGGTACTATTCGTCGCCGTCCTGCTGTGGAAAAGACGCGAGTACGCGAAGTTCCAATATTATAGTTTTTTAATTGCGCTGGGCTTCCTGACCTCCTACGTGGGATACGTGCTGGTTCCCGCGCGCGGCCCGCGCTTCCTGCTAAGCGACTTGCAAACCATCCCACTGCGCGGATTGTGGCTGTTTCACGGCATGCAAACCACTCTCGACCGGCTGGAATCGGCGCACTACGACTGTTTTCCGAGCGGCCACACGGAGCTCACCATCCTGGCGTGGTGGGGCGCGAGGCTGGTATCGAAACGGTTGTTCCGGGGCTATTTTGCCTACACTCCGCCCCTCATTTTTGCTACAGTTTATCTTCGATACCACTACACGGTCGATCTGCTTGGCGGGGCCGTGTTGGCAACCGTACTGATCCTGGCTACCCCGGCAATTTACCGGCAACTGGCAGCAAGGAGCCTGACCATTGGGAGGAATTGAAGTCGTCGCTGTTGACAACAAGAAAGCGCTGAAACAGTTCGTGGAACTGCCTTACACGCTGTATCGCGACGACCGGCATTGGGTGCCACCCTTGCGGATCGCGGTCAAGGAACTTCTCGATCGCGGGAAGCATCCGTTTTACGCGAATGCCCAGGCGGAATTTTACCTGGCGCTCTCCGGGGGGCGCGTGGTTGGCCGCTTGGCCGCCATCCTCAACCGGGCCCATAACCGGTTCCACGAGGAGAACGCCGGCTTCTTCGGGTTCTTCGAAAGCGTGAACGATGCCGCCGTGGCCGAGGCGTTGCTGCGGCGGGCGCGCCAGTGGGTCTTCGACCGCGGGGCGCAGGTGATGCGCGGTCCCGTGAGCCCGTCGACGAACTATGAGTGCGGCATGCTGATTGAGGGTTTCGATTCCAGCCCCATGGTGATGATGACCTACAATCCGCCCTACTATCCCACCCTGATGGAGCGCGCCGGTCTGCGCAAAGCCAAGGACCTGTACGCCTACCTGAGCAACGCCCACACCATCGACTTGAAAAAAATCGGGCGCGTGGCCGACCGCGCCCTGGCGACCGCGGGCGTTCACGTACGTCCTATCGACATGAAGAACTTCGACGCCGAAGTGGCGCGCGTGTGGGAGGTCTATTCGGCGGCGTGGGCGCGCAACTGGGGCTACATTCCCATGTCGAAAGAAGAGTTTGTCCTGATGGGCAAGGAGATGAAGCAGATTCTCAAGCCCGAGCTGGTGCTCCTTGGCGAAGTGGGCGGCCGGGTAGTCGGGTTTGCTCTCGCTTTGCCCGATATCAACCAGGCCCTGAAACCGGCGGGGGGCCGGTTGTTTCCCACAGGACTGCTCAAAATCCTGTATTATCAACGTTTGATCAAAAATGTGAGGGTGGTTGCACTGGGGGTGGTGGAGGAGTACCGCGCCTCCGGCCTGGCGGCGGGCTTTTATGCCATGCTGGTCCGCAACGCCCGGAAGCTGGGCTTCGGCGACTGCGAAATGTCCTGGATACTGGAAGACAACGTACTGATGAATCGCTCCCTCGAGGTGATGGGGGCAAAACGGTACAAGACATATCGAATCTACGAATGGAACTGAGGACCATGCGCTTATCGAGTAGCGACATCACCAGCAAAAACAAGGGCAGCGCATCGAACGACATTTTCGAGAAATGCCGTAACTTCACTCGTCCGAGTGATCTGCAATCCGCTGGACTCTACATGTACTTCGAGGTCTTCGGAGAGCGCGACGGATGCGGGCCGGGCGAAGTCCGCATAGGACGGCGTAAGGTGCTGATGTTCGGGTCGAACGATTATCTCGACCTGATTACCCATCCCAAGGTGAAGGAAGCCGCCATCCAGGCCATCAAGAAGTACGGCAGCGGATGCAGCGGCTCGCGGCTGCTCAATGGTACGCTCGATATCCACGTCAAGCTCGAGGAGGAACTGGCCGCTTTCGCGCACAAGGAAGCCGCTATTATTTTCGGCACCGGTTTTCAGGCGAATTACGCCACCCTCTCGGCGCTCACCGAGAAGGGCGACGTGATGATTTGCGACCACAACCTGCACGCCAGCCTGGTGGAAGGAGCGCTCCGCTCGCCCGCCCGCACCATGCGCTTCCGGCATAACGACCTGGACCACTTCGAGCGCTGCCTGGAGAACTGCCCGCCGGAAGAGAAGATCTTCATCGTTTCCGAAGGCGTCTTCAGCATGGAAGGCGATATCGCCGACCTGCGCGGCATCCTGAAACTGGCCAAGCCCTACGGCGCGCGCGTCTACGTGGACGAGGCGCATGGCATCGGCGTGCTGGGCGCCACCGGCGCCGGCGCCGCCGAGCACCTCGGGGTACTCGATGAAGTCGATATCGTGATGGGCACGTTCAGCAAATCGCTGGCCTCGGTGGGCGGTTTTATCGCCGCCGAGCGCGCGGTGGTCGATTATCTCAAGCACACCGCCCGTCCGTTCGTCTTCTCCGCCAGCCTGCCGCCCGCCTCGGTGGGCGCCGTCGCCGCCGCCCTGCAAATCATGAAGAAGGAGCCCGAGCGCCGCCTCCACCTGCTGCGCATCGCGCAACTGCTGCGCGACGAGCTGGCCGGGCGCGGTTTCTCCGTGCTGCCCGGCGAGACCGCCATCGTCCCCGTGGTCATCCAGGAAGAAGTGGACCTCTGCCGCCTGTGCAAAGCCCTCCTCCAGGAGGGCATCTACATCAATCCGGTGCTCCGCCCGGCCGCCGCGCAGAACCTGCTGCGCATTTCCTGCACCGCCGCGCACACCGAGAAGCATGTCGACCGCCTGGTGACGACTCTCGAGCGGGTGGCCAACTCCCTGGGCATCGAACGGTAAGGCGCCCATAATAAGCCCAAGTGGGAATCCTGGTCAAGACATACTGGTGGCTCGAGAAACGGATCACCCCCGCGCTACGCTACTCCCAGTATCATTACTACGACCTGCTGAAGGCGTTTGTCCCGGAGGGCTGTTCCTGGCTCGACCTGGGGTGCGGTCACCAGATGTTTGCCGGCTGGATGACCGGGGAAGAGCGGGAACTGGCGAGCCGCGCTTCCCGGCTGGTGGGCATCGACCTCGATCTGGAGGGCATGCGCCGCAACGCCGCCGTGACCGGCCGGGTGCTGGGAAGCCTGGAACACCTGCCGTTTCCCGCGGGCAGCTTCGATGTGATCACGGCCAACATGGTGGTGGAACATCTGGAACGGCCGCAGCGCGTGCTCGATGAAGTAAAGCGCGTTCTCCGCCCCGGAGGCAGCTTCATCTTCCACACGCCGAACCGCCGCAGTCTGCCGATACGGCTCGCTCGCAGGGTCCCGGACGGCCCCAAGAGGGCGCTGATCCGGCTTCTGGAAAAACGGAAAGACGAAGACGTGTTTCCCGCGTTTTACCGCTTGAATTCTCGCGAGGAGATCGATCGGCTCCTGCGTTCGAGCGGCTTTCGCGTCGCGCGGCTGCAGGCGGCTTCGAGCTCGGCGGTGACGGCTTTCCTGGGTCCTCTGGCGGTGATCGAGCTGCTGTACCTGAGACTGCTGGAAAGGGCCGCCTGGCAGGGATTGCGCAGCAACCTGCTGGTGGTGGCCGTGAAGCCGTGACTCCGGGGGGAGCCGCGCCTGATGGAATTCGCTTGCGAAACGACCGCTATTCGACCAGATCGCGGCGATGGATGGTGGGGCGGTCGCCGGTATCGGTCTGGTCACCGGCCTTTCCCGCTCCGGGATTCACTCGCAGCCGCGGCCGGCCGTCCTCTCCCACGCCCGGACGCCGGTTTTCCAGGTCCATCAGGCGCTCGCGCATGTTGCGGTAATCCGAGGTGGTCACCACGTACTCCGGCTTGGAGGGCAGAATGCGGTCGATTTCCTGCTGCGTCCGGCTGATGCGGTCGGCATCCATGGGGTGCGTGGAGAAGACCTTGGCGATGGCGCCCGGCTTCTTGCGCTCGAGCGATTCCATCTTTTCGAAAATGCTGACCGCGCCGTTGGGATCGTACCCGGCGGCGTACATGTACTGCACGCCCAGGTAATCGGCCTCAGTCTCGTCGTGGCGGCTGAAGCTCAGAAAGGTCATCGGTATAGCGAGGCCGGCGGCTTGCCGTGCGCCGTAGCCCGCCCAGCCACCCAGGACCGCACCCAGCGGCGCAGTCAAGATATCCGCCAACTGGGCCTTGGTTGCCTGCCGCGTCATGTGGCGCGCGGCCACGTGGGCAATCTCGTGCGCCACGGCGCCGGCGAACTCGTCCTCTTCATCCGCCACCTTGATCAGCCCGGAATAGACGAACACGTAGCCGCCCGGCAGCGCGAACGCGTTCAGGGCGTCGCCTTGGATCACGCGGAACGTGAACGGCACCTTGGCATCCGAGTTCCGCGCCAGGTTCTGGCCCAAGCGGTTGACGTACTCGGAAATCAGCGGATCGTCCACCATCTTGGCCTGCCGCTGGACTTCCTCGGCCAACTGCTTGCCCAGGGCCATCTCCCGTTCGAGAGAGTAGAAATTGACGCCCTTGGCCACATCCCGGTTGCCGATCTGGCTGGGGTCGTCCTTCTTCTTGTCGCCCGCGTGCGCCGTGGCCGCAAGCAGCGCCACGCCCAGAATGGCGGCCGGCAGAAATCTCATGGGGTGCCTCCCTTGGCCCTCATAACGTATTGTATAGGGAATGGGTTTCCTTGTGGATGCAAAATCTTCCGCCGCGCCGAGTTTGTGGGAACGTTATGCCGGCCGGTTTCCGGTGCGTGAGCGGTTGATCTATCTGAACCATGCCGCCGTGGCTCCGCTCTGCCGGCCGGCGGCAGATGCCATGAAACAGCTCGCGGAGGATTGCACGCGCTTCGGCAGCCTGCACTATGACGAATGGCTGGACGCGTACGAAGGATTGCGCGTCGCCGCCGCGAAACTGATCGGGGCGGACCGCGGCGAAATCGCCCTCGTCAAGAACACCTCCGAGGGCATCGCCACCGTCGCCATCGGCCTCGATTGGAAGCCCGGAGACCGCATGGTGGCGTTCCGCGAGGAGTTTCCGGCCAATCTTTACCCCTGGAAGCGGCTCGAACAAAAAGGCGTGGCCGTAACCTGGCTCTCGGTCACCGACCCGCTGGACCGCATCGACCAGGCCTGCCGCGGAGCGCGCCTGCTCTCCATCAGCTTCGTGCAATTTCTCAGCGGATATCGGGCTCCCTGTCAAGCGATTGGTGAAATTTGCCGGCGTAATCGCTGCATTTATATGCTGGATGCGATTCAGGGCCTGGGCGCTTTTCCGGTGGATGTGCGGGCCTGGGGTGTGGATGCCCTGGCGGCCGACGGGCACAAGTGGCTCCTGGGGCCCGAAGGATGCGGCATCCTCTACACAAGTCAGGCACTTCAGGACCGGGTGGAGCCCGTGGAGTTCGGCTGGACCAATGTCGCCGGCTACAACGACTACGCATCCCGCGACATGACCCTCCGGCCCGATGCCGGGCGCTACGAATGCGGGACATTAAACACCATTGGTTGCTTTGGTTTGCGTGCTGCGATTGAGTTTTTACTTGAAGTCGGCCCAGGAGTAATAGCCCCCGTTGTCCAAAATCTGGGCGACCGCATCGCGGCGGGGGTCGAGGCCAGGGGCTACGAAGTCATGTGCCCCCGCACCCCGGAAAGCGGCGCAGGCATAGTCAGCTTCCGCAAACCGGGCGTTGACGCCGCTGAAACGGTCCGCCGACTGCGCGCCGCCGGCATTGCCACCGCGCCACGCGCCGGTTGGATCCGGACCTCGCCCCATTTCTACATCAGCCCCGCCGATATCGACCGATTTCTGGCGGAGCTGCCGTGATTCGGATTATTTCAGCCCTTCTGGCGGCATGGTCCGCCTTCGCCGCCGTTCCCACTCCCCGAAGCTACTTCGGCCACGAGATGGGCGCCGACCGCACCGTGCTCGATTGGGACAAGGTGGTGGGCTACTTCCAGACCCTGGCGCAATCGAGCGACCGCATCCGCGTGGAGGAGTTGGGCAAGAGCACCGAGGGCCGCCCGTTCCTCGCCGCCACCATCGCCGACGCGGAGACACTGCGCCACCTGGACCGCTACATCGCCATTCAGCAGCGGCTCGCCGACCCGCGCAAAACCACCGCCGCGGAGGCCGAAAAGCTGTTCCTTGAAGGCAAGGCGGTGGTGCTGATCACCTGCTCGATCCACGCCACCGAGATCGCCTCGACGCACACTGCCGTGGAGTTCGCTTACCGGCTGCTCACGGAAGACACGCCGCACCATCGCGCGATCCTGAAAGAGACGATCCTGCTGCTGGTGCCCTCGCTCAACCCCGATGGCGTGGACATCGTGACGCGCTGGTACCGCAAGACGCTGGGCACGCCGTTCGAAGGCACGGCGCCGCCGGAGCTCTATCACCACTACACCGGGCACGACAACAACCGCGACTGGTACATCTTCTCGCAGGCTGAAACGCGGCTCACGATCGCCAAGCTGCACAACGTGTGGCATCCCGAGATCGTGTACGACGTCCACCAGATGGGGGCCAACGGCGCGCGCCTGTTCGTGCCGCCGTGGCTCGACCCCACGGAGCCCAACATCGACCCCATCCTGATGCAGGAGATGAACATGTACGGCACGGCCATGGCCGCGGACCTGACCGCGGCGGGCAAGACCGGCATCGCCATCCACGGGGTCTACGATTTCTGGACGCCGTCGCGGCACTACCAGGCGTTTCACGGCGGGCTGCGTATCCTGACGGAATCGGCCAGCGCGCGGATCGCATCGCCGTTGACTCTCGGGCCCAGCCAGATCGCCGAAACCGCGCTGGGCTACAACCCGCGCGAACGCTCGTGGAATTACCTCGAGCCATGGCTGGGCGGCACGTGGCGGCTGCGCGACATCGTCGATTACCAGACGATCGCCTGGGAGTCTCTGCTCTACAACGCGGCGCTGCACCGCGAGGAGCTGCTGCGCAACTTCTACCGCGTCGGCCAGCGGCAGGCGGCGCGGGAGGAGCCGTGGGGCTTCGAGATTGCAGCCGGCCAGCGCGACCCAGGCGCCACGCGTAAACTGATCGACACGCTGCGCTTCGGCATGGTGGAGGTGAGGCGCGGCGCGGGCGGAAGCGCGGTGGTCCCCATGCAGCAGCCGTATAGCGGGTGGGCCAAGACGCTGCTGGAGCGGCAGCGATATCCCGAAGACCGCTTGTATCCGGGCGGCCCGCCCAAGCGCCCGTACGACGTGACCGCCAACACCCTACCCCTGCTGATGGGCGTGGAGGTGAAGGCGCTGGATAAGCCGATCGCGCTGGGGGGCGGCGACTGGGCCGCGCCGCCGCCGGCCTCCGGACCGCTGCTGGCAGCCGCGGATACCGATTCGTGGATGGCTGTGAATCGCGCATGGCACGACGGCAAGCCGGTCTGGCGCGATTCCGCGACCGGCGATTTTTCGCTCGCCGCGCGCGCCGGCTGGAAGGAGCTGAAGCAGCCGCGGGTGGCGTTGTATCAGCCCTGGATGCCCAACATGGACGAGGGCTGGACGCGCTGGCTGCTGGAGCAGTTCGGTTTCGCCTACACCGGCGTGCGCAACCGCGATATCCAGTCGGGCGGACTGCGGCAGAAGTTCGACGCGATCGTATTTGCCGACCAGGGCGCCGCGGCGATGGAGAACGGCTTTGCGGGCGACGCAATGCCCGAGGAGTATACCGGCGGCCTGGGCAAAGCCGGCGCCGACGCTCTGCGCGAATTCGCCATTGCCGGCGGCACGCTGGTGTTCCTCAACGGCGCCACCGACTACGCCATCACGCGCCTGGGCGTGGCCGCCAAGACGGTGACGCCGCGCGGACAGGCCGCCAACACCAGCGAGTTCTACTCCCCCGGCTCCCTGTTGAACGTGAGACTGGATACGCGCAGCCCGCTGGCCTACGGCGTGCCCGCCGAGATCGCCATCTGGAGCGAGCACAGCCCCGCGTGGGACACGCAATTGCCGGTGGTAGCCCGCTATCCCGAGACGGGAGTATTGGCCTCAGGCTGGCTGGTTGGGGAAAAGGTGATCGCGGGCCGCGCCGCGCTGATCGACGCCCCCATGGGCACTGGCCACGTAATCCTGTTCGGCATGCGCCCGCAATACCGCGCACAAAGCTACCTGACGTTCAAGATGTTCTTTAATGCGTTGGTGGAGTAGGGGGGCAGGCGAAGGGATAATATAGGCTGATGTAAGCAGCCCACGGCGCGGGTGGAGGCCCCTTGGCCAATTCTGGGAGAGTCGAACAGCGAATCCGCGAGTTCCGCGACAAGCCAAGCACAAAGCTTGACCTTTCCACGTGTGACCTGCGAGAGATCCCAAGCACAGTTTTCTCTCTTCGCGGCCTTGAAGAGCTAAACCTATCTCGCAACCAAATCAAGATCGTTCAGGAGCAGATTCGTGGCCTGGGGAGGTTGAAGCGCCTGGACCTTACTTACAACCCAATTCAGAAGGTGCCAAGTGTCGCCGGCTTAGTGCTGGACTGGGACGCCCACCTCCGATGCCGCTCGGCTCTGTCACGTGAATGCATCGCGGGCATTCAGGTATTTACTGGCGAGGAGCAAGGACAAGAAAAGGAGGTGCCAGACGCCTCCCTGCTGCTCCCGGAGCTCAAGAGCTTGCCGCTCCTCCGAGAGCTCAGAATCGGATTGCGTTCGGTCACAGTCAGGAATCCGTTGGGCTTTCGGCCACCGACCGGATCCGTCGCTCAACTAATCGATTCCCTCGGAGAATTCCTGTCACTCGAGGATCTTACCGTGATCGGCATTCTGCTCGGTGAGGCGCCGACCGGGATCCGGAAGTTGAAGAGGCTGCGCCGGCTCTCGCTGACTGGTATTGGGATGAATGAGACCCCGGATTGGCTCAGTGAGCTCACTGAGCTCCAATGGTTGAACTTGAGGCACAACGAATTGGGCTGGTTGCCGGAATCTCTGGGCGCCCTGCCCTTAACCACTTTGACGGTTTCGAACAATCGGTTTGGCCGCGTCCCCGAGGTGAATCTTCCGGATTAGATCGCTCACCGAAGTCGCGCTGGGTGTATTGGCGGATGTTGGCTATGAAGGCCGGATCAAGCAGATACCAGCAGAGATCCTGCATTTGCCAATGCTCCAAACCTTTGATGTCGGAGGGCACCCCATTGAATCCCCGCCACTGGCGGTGGTCAAGGGCGGGGTGCTGGCGATCAAGAACTACTGGCGCCAGCGTCAGGAAGCCGGAATCGACTACCTCTGCGAAGCCAAGTTGCTGATCCTCGGTGAGGCCGGCTCAGGCAAGACATCGCTTGCAAGAAAGATTCAGGACCGGGGGTACGAACTCAGGTCGGGCGAAACCTCGACAGAAGGAATCGAGATCACCCACTGGGGATTCCCCGCCGCAATCCGGATCAAACAGGATGATCACGAGAAGGTGCTGCAGCGCGATTTCCAGGTCAATGTTTGGGATTTCGGCGGGCAGGAGGTTTATCATGCTACTCACCAGTTCTTTCTGACCCGACGTTCCGTTTACGCGCTGGTCGCAGACGCCCGCAAGGAGGACACCGATTTCAACTACTGGTTGCAGGTGGTCGAGTTGCTTGGCGGCGACAGCCCGCTGCTGATCGTCCAAAACGAGAGACAGGACCGACGGCGCGATGTCGACCTGGGCAGCCTACGCGCTAGGTTCGCGAATCTCAAGGATGCGCACCGAATCAATCTCGCCGATAACCGCGGACTGGATGATCTCGTCAAGGCGCTCGAACGCGAACTGGAGGGGCTGGGTCACATTGGGGTAGCTTTACCAGCAACCTGGAAACGCGTGCGCGCAGTGCTGGAGAAAGACCCGCGCGACTACATCGGCATTGAGGAATACCTCGCCATCTGCAGTCAGCATGGCTTCACACGTCGCGAAGACAGCCGGCAACTGAGTGGGTACCTCCACGACCTGGGCATTTGCCTGCACTTTCAGGACGACCCCGTGCTGAAACACACGGTCATCCTGAAACCCCGGTGGGGCACCGACGCCGTCTACCGTGTGCTCGACGATCCGGCGGTCATGGAGCACCGGGGACGGTTCGACTCCGCGGACTTGGCCCAGATCTGGGCGGAAGAGCAATACGCGGCGATGCGGCAGGAATTGATTCGGCTCATGATGAAATTCCAGCTCTGCTACGAATTGCCGGGGGGCGATGCCTATATTTCGCCGCAGCTTCTCACCCCGAGCCAACCCTCTTACTCCTGGGACGGAAGCGGGAACGTAGTGGTGCGTTACGAGTACGAGTTCATGCCCAAGGGTCTGGTGACGCGATTCATTGTCGCGCTGAATCACCTGATTGCGGACCAGGACCTGGTCTGGAAGAACGGCGTCATTCTCGAACGAAACGATACGCGCGCGGAAGTCGTAGAGGATTATTCGCACCGTAGAATTTCGGTCCGCGTGGAGGGCACGGATTCGCGTGGGCTGCTGGCCATCGTCGACGACCAGTTGGAGCGCATCCACCGCTCGTTCAACCGCCTGAAGTACGACCGGTTCCTGCCTTGCAACTGCGCGGTCTGCCGGACCCGCAAGGAGCCGTACATGTTTCCGCTCGAGGAGTTGAAGGATTTCGCCCAGGCCGGCGACCTCATCCAGTGCCGCTCCGGTCGCAGACTTGTGGACGCCGCCGAGTTGATCCGGGATCTGTTCCCCGCCTGGAGCCGGCTCGACCGGCTTGAGCTCGTCATGTCCGATGAAGCCGCATCTCCAGCCCCCGAAGTTCTTAAGGAAGTGTTTGTCTCTTACGCCTGGACGGATGAGAGCACCGCCGTGGTCGATCAGCTTCAGAAAGGCTTTGAGGGCTGCGGCATCGCTTTCGTTCGGGACAAGAGTGAGTTGAAGTACCGAGAATCCATTCGGGAATTCATGCTGCGCATCGGCCGCGGCAAGAGCATCGTTGTCGTCCTTTCCAAGGCATACCTGCAATCCAAGAGCTGCATGTTCGAGTTGACCGAAATCGCCGACCGTGGCGACATTCGCGACCGCGTCTTCCCGGTCATCCTGGCGGACGCGAACGTACACAACGCAACGGACCAGCTAGACTACATAAAGCACTGGGAGGACCAGTTGCACGACCTGGATTCCAAGATGAAGACCGTCGGGGGCGCAGACCTGGACGGAATCCGGGAGGAGATCGACCTGTTCTCAAAGATCCGCGCTACTATCGCGAAAATAGTGAACATTCTCGGTGACATGAACGCCCTCACGCCGGAGCAGCACCGCGGCTCGAATTTCGAAACGTTAATTCGCGCGGTCGAGACCCGCCTGTCAGAGTAGCTTTGCCGCAGGGGCCTGGCCGTCGCGACCGCCGTGGAGCGAGCACAGCCCCGCGTGGGATACGCAATTGCCGGTGGTGGCCCGCTACCCCGATTCGGCAGTGCTGGCCTCTGGCTGGCTGGTCGGTGAGAAGGTGATCGCCGGCCGCGCTGCGCTGGTGGAGTAGGGGGCGGCCGCGGGGCGGGGCAGTGACTCCGGAGCCCGGCTATTCGTGCCGAGCCCGGGCCAGCGCGGCGTCGATGGCGCCCACACGGTCGTACTCCGCGTCCCAGAAGGACTGCGATTTCATGCTCTCCAGGTAAGGACGGGAATAATGGAACGCGGTCCACACCTCTTCCTTGTAGCCGAAGAGGCGGTCCTTCTGCTCGCGCGGGCGCACATCCAGAATCTCCGCTGCGTCGCCGCCGCCGCGGAAGATCTTCTCGAAGCGGCTGTTCAGGCCGGCGTCGTCAGGCGTTCCGGCCCGCTCCGCCAGGTTGGCCAGGACGGAGGGATAGCGGTCGAAGCCGTCAGTGGCGATAGTCACCACGTTGTCGTCGGGACCGAGGCCGAGGAAGCGCGCCATGCGAACGGCGCCCAGGATGTTGCAGATGCCCGAGATGCCGAACAGGCCGCGCAGGCCGCCGAGCGATCCGTCGCTTATGCCGAGCGTGCGCTCCACCAGCGGCTGGCGGCATTCCAGAAGGTCGAGGCCCATCACGCAGTCGTCGTCGTGGATCAGCTCGACGTAGTCGGTGGTGAGCACGTTGTGGATGAGGGTCACCATCTTGTCGCCGATGCCCTCGATGCGGTGCGTGCCCCGGCCGCAGTTGAACAGCGTGGAGCACTCTTTGGGTTCGAGCGCACAGACCACGGCATCGGGAAACCGCGCCTTGATTTCGTCGCCCGCGGCCAGCGTTCCGGCCGAACCGGGAGCCGCCACGAAGGCCGCTACGTGTCCGTTGCCGTGCGCCTGCGCCGCTTCGAGCGCGCTGCGGCCGGTAACATAGCGGTGGAAGCGGTAATTGGGAAGTAACTCGAACTGCGCCAGGATTTTGTTGCGCGGGTCCTTCTTATATGCCTCGGTCCGCTCCAGCACCAGGATGACGTCGCTCTCCGAGCCGGGAGTCAGATCCAGCTCGCCGCCGTACTGGCGGATGCGCTGGTAGCGTTCGGCGCTCATCTGCTCGGGCATAATTACCACCGCGGAGTAACCCTTGAGGTGTGCAACATACGCCGTCCCGATGCCGAAGTTACCCGTGGATGGGCCGATGATAACATTGGCGCCGGGTGAGATTTCCCCAGCAAGCTCGCCTTCCATCAGCGTCGAGTAAGCCGGTCCTACTTTGTGGCTGCCGGAAGGGAACCACCGCGCGGTGAGCACCAGAATGTTGGCCTCGACGCCGGTCAATTCCTTGGGCAGAACGACGTACCGTATGCCGCCATCGGGCTTGCGCCACGTGATATTGAACAGATTGGCGGGGTCCAGTTCGTTGGTAAGCGCTGCCGCGGCCCGCGCGCGGAAGGGCTCCGGCAGCGTCTCGGGATGCAGCATCTCGTGGTAAGTCGGTCCGGGAATCAACGGCTTCATTTCGCTCCTAGTCTTTTCCAAAGTGACTTGGCCTGGGCGGCGGCTTTCTCCGCTATTTTGCGCTCGTCCACGGTGACGCAGCGCTTGTCGCGCACGATGGTGCGTCCGTTTACGATCAGGGTATCGACGGGCGCGTTGGAGATGCCGAACAGCAGGTGGCTGAACAGGTTGCCGCTATGGAGCGGCGTGGGCGGGAAATAATCCACCAGCATGAGGTCCGCGCGCGCGCCGGTGGCGATGCGGCCGATCTCCAGCCCCCAGATCTTGCGGACAATCTCGCGGTTATTCAGAAAGGCAGCGGCATAGGCTTCGGCACCGGCCGCGCGGGGGTCGCGCGCGCGCAGTTTCTGCAGGTGGAAGGCAGTCTTGAATTCGTCCCACATGCGCGCGGTATAGCCGTCGGAGCCCAGACCCACCAGCACGCCGCGCCGCATCAGTTCCGGCAGTTTGGCCACGCCGACGGCGTTGTTGCAATTGGATTGCGGGTTGTGGATGGCGTTAGCGCCGCTCTTCGCCAGCATGCCCATCTCCGCCGCGGTGACATGCAGGCAGTGGACGGCCAGCGTCCGTTGGTCGAGCACGCCGAAATCGCGCAGGCGCGCGACTGCGCCGGCGTCGGAGCGGTCCTCGGCCACGTGAACGTGAAAGCCGGTGCCCAGCGACCGGTTGGCCTCGACGGCGCGTCGCAGCGTGCGGTCGCCGAGAGTGAACGAGGCATGCAGGCCGAAGCTGGCGTGGATCAGGCCATCGTTCGTGGGGCGCGTCCGCTCAATGAAGCGGATATTTTCGCGCAGGCCGTCTTGCGCTTTGCGTGGGCCGTCGCGGTCGGAAGTCTCATAGCACAGCGCCCCGCGCAGTCCGGTTTCCGCGAATGCCTGCGCAATCCGGTCCAGGCTGCCCGCGCAGGCGTTGGGGCTGGAGTGATGATCGAGCAGGGTGCCGACGCCGCACTTGGCGGAATCGATCAGACCCACCAGGGCGCTGTAGTAGACGTCGTCCGGGTTCAGGGCGCGATCGAGGCGCCACCACACCTTCTTGAGAATCTCGGGGAAGTTCCGCGGCGCGGGACCGGCGAGCGGCATCCCGCGCGCGAGCGTGCTGTAGAGGTGGGTGTGGCAGTTGATGAGCGCGGGCATCAGCAGCCGGCCCTGCGCGTCGATTCGCTCCCCGCCGTCCGCAGCGGCCTCGCCTACCTCGCCAATCGTGCCGTCATCGCGAATCTGGACGCTGGCGCTGTCGAGCACGCGATTCTCCGCGTCAAACGTCAGTACGCGCGCGTTGGTAATGATCACGGGCGCGCTCCCACGATGTGCGTGCCGGCGCGGCCTTCGAGCGCGGCCGCCACGTGCTCGGTGGAGGTGATGATGCACTCCCCGCCGCCGCGCGCGACGAAATCGATGCCCGCTTCGATCTTGGGCCCCATCGATCCGGCGGGAAACTCGCCCGCGGCGAGGTACGCCCGCGCTTCGTCCACGGTGACGGTTCCGAGCCACTGCTGATCGGGCCGGCCGAAGCGTATGGCCGCCTGCTCGATGGAGGTCACGATGATCAGCTTGTGTGCCCGTATGCGCGTGGCCAGCAGGCCGGAGGCGAAATCCTTGTCGATGACTCCCTCCACGCCGACGAGCCGGTCGCCCTCCCAGGTTACGGGGATGCCGCCGCCGCCGCAGGCGATCACCACCACGCTCGCTGCCACCAGCCGGGCGATGGCTTCCTCTTCCAGAATGCTGATAGGCCGCGGCGAGGGCACCACGCGGCGAAACCGCCCAGGCTCAATCTCGCGCATCATCCAGTGGGGCCTTTCCGCGGCGATGCGCGCCGCCTCCGCGCGGTCGTAGAACGAGCCGATGGGCTTGCTGGGATGTGCGAAATCGGGGTCCGCGCGGTCCACCAGCACCTGCGTGATCACCGTGGCCGCGGTGCGGCGGATGCCTTCGCGGCAGAACATCTCGCAGGCCAGCCGCTGGATCATGTACCCCATGCCGCCCTGCGAATCGCTCACGCAGGTATCGAGCGGCAGGCGGGGCACGCGCCGCTCGCCCTCTTCGCTGCGGATCAGGATGTTGCCGATCTGCGGGCCGTTGCCGTGGGTGATGACTAGGCCGCAGTCGCTGCGGAAGAGCGGCAGCAAGTGATCCAGCGTCTCGGCGGTATGCTCGAACTGCTGGGGAATCGTGCCGGGCTCGCCCGGCCGGGTGATGGCATTGCCGCCGAGGGCGATGACCAGCGTCTCCGGCACTTACTCGGCCTCGTACTCGATTTCGCGATCGGCCATGGTCAGCGCCATGATCGCTTTGGCCGTGTGCAGGCGGTTCTCCGCTTCCTGGTAGACCACGGAATTGGGCCCGTCGATCACATCGTCGGTCACTTCGTTGCCGCGGTCGGCGGGCAGCGGATGCATGTACAGCACGTCCTTTTTGGCCAGCGCCATCCGTTCGGCGTGGCAGATCCAGTTGGTGTACTGCCGCGCGATGCGCAGCGATTCCTCGGGCTTGCTGCCCATGGTATCGAGGCATCCCCAGCTTTTGGGAATCACTACGTCGGCGTCGCGGAACGCTTCGTCCATATTGTCCACGACGCGGAATTTGCCGCCACCGCGTGCGGCGTTGGCGTGCGCCGCCTGCATGGTCTCCGGCATCAGCGCGTACTCCGGCGGGTGCGCCAGCACCACATCCATGCCGAAGCGAGGCATCAACATGATGAGCCCCTGCGGCACGGAGAGCGGCTTGGCGTAACTGGGCGCGTAGGCCCACGAGACCGCGATCTTGAGGCCGCGCAGGTCCCGGCCGCGCAGCTCGCGGATGGTCATCAGGTCGGCCAGCGTCTGGCAGGGGTGGTCCACATCGCATTGCATGTTGATGACCGGAGCCGCGGCCCACTTCGCCACTTCGCGCATGTAGGCGTTGCCTTCGCCGGGGATCAGGTCGTGGCGGATGGCGATGGCGTGCCCGTAGCTGGAGAGAATGATGCCGGTGTCCTTGGGGCTCTCGCCATGCGAGACCTGCATCACGTCGGCGGTGAGGAAATGGGCGTGGCCGCCAAGCTGCGTCATCCCCGCTTCGAACGAGTTGCGCGTGCGCGTGGACTTGTCGAAGAACATCAGAAAGATGGTCTGGTCGGGCAGGTAGCGGTGGGGAATGTGCCCCTTGAATTTCCGTTTGAGATCGCCGGCCACGTCAAGCATGACGTCCAGCTCGGCGGCGCTCCATTCCTCCGTGGTGATCCAGTCCCGGCCCTTATAGAGCGCTTTCTTCGTTTCCACCATTGACCTCCTGAAGGCCCGCGACGTTGGCGAAATGCACGTGGCGCGGATCGCGGATCGCTTCGTACAGCAGCTTGAGTTTGAGATAGGGGAGTAAGTCGAGGAGAATGCCTTGTGGGCAGGCCAGGAGGCCTACCCCACTGAGCACCTCGTTGTCGCTGAGGCGGATTTCGACTTCTGCGGCGGGGGTGGCGAAGCGTGCGCGATCCGCCGCGCGATCGAGTGTCAGTTCATATGCCTCGCCCGAAATCGTGCCATAGATGGCGCCGGCTGCGTGGTCCATGAAGAATCCGTTGGCGCCGGCGTGTTTGCGGTATGTCTCCAGGGTGCCGAAAAACCGCGGCTTCTCTTTGTACGGTCCGCCATCCTCGGGGCAGAAAATATCGCAGTTGCCGCACTCATTGCACACGTCGGCGTAGTTGGCCAACTGGTGCGCTTTCACGATCCGCAGCACGCCTCCGGGCACGCGCCGGATGCCCTCCGGAAGCAGCTCGAAGTTGTCGTACTCGATGGCGGCGGGGGCGGTCTCGTATACGAAGTTGGCGTCGTTGGGGCAGTCCGGCACGCACTTGTCGCAGTTGATGCAGTCGTAGAGCCAGAGCTTGGAGGCGATCTTGCGCGGGGTGCCCTTGTTGCGCTCCCAGCGGTAGCGGGGATCGGCCGTCGCCGCTTCCACCAGCGCCGCTTCCTGGCCCGCGTGGCGCGCGATGAAATCGGGGATGTTGGTCACGCCATGTGCAGTCATTCTCGCGCCCAGGTTCTCCAGATAGCGGACCAGGCGCGCGTAGCCGCCGGGACGGAGCAGGTCGGTGCAAGTGGTCACCGGGATGAGGTTCAGCGCCACGGCGTTCGCCACGTTTTGCGCGTCCAGGCCACCCGAAAAAGAGATCGGGACGCTCTCCTTCATCCGCTCGCGGAATTTCCGGATCAGGTTCAGCGCCAGCACGTGGAGCGGCGGACCGGACATGTACATCAGCTCATCGCTGAAAACCTGCTTGTGATTCTTCACCACCAGGGTGTTGCTGAATTTCACCGATACGCTCTTGCCGCACGCCTGCGCCCGGCGCTGCAAACGCGGCACCAGGTCCAGCGCTTCGTCGAATCTGAGATCGTTGTCAAACGCCTGGCGGTGAAGCTGGATCTCGTGGTAGCCGAGCACCTCGTGCAGTAAGTGGTCCACCTCTTCGTACCCGAGCAGCGTGGGGTTCATCTTGACGCAGACGTGGCAGCCCATCTCCTCGATCAGGAAACCGACTATGCCTTCGATCTCGCCCGCCGGACATCCGTGGAACGTCGAGAGGCTGATGGTGTCGCTGATTTGCGTGGGGAAGGGAAGATCGCGATAGCGCGCCAACGGTCCGTCGAGCGTCGCGCGCAGCTCGTCGATCACCGGCCGGGCGTTCATCATCGACTCGATCCACGCGCGCACGCGCGCCGAGCGTATACCCTCCAGGTTGTAGCCGGCGCTCATGTCGAAGATCGTCTCGCCCGCCGGAAAATCCTCGCCCAGCAGGCGCGACGCCTGCAGAATTTCGAGAAACATGGCCGCGCCCACGTACTCGCGCAAGGACTGCTCGAGCTTCAGCTCCTGCGACCACTCGACGTTGTAGCCCACGTTGGCGGCATCGATGCAGGGCCGCGGAATGGCGAGCTCGTCGAGGATCTGGATGGTCTTCAGCTCGATGATGCGCGAGCCGCCCAGCCAGGAGAGCACGATGTTCTGCGCCAGTTGGCCATGCGGTCCGGCGGCCGGCCCGAGCGGCGTGGAGGCGCGGTGGCCGTGGAACGAGACCGAAAAATCCAGGCCCGGAATGCCGCGGAAAAACTTCGACTTCGGCAGGTCGAAGATCTTGCCTTCCCGCTGGTACTCGAGGAAGGCGCGCCGCAACAGCAGGGGCAGCGGAACGGGAACCAGCTCAGCCATTGCCTTTGCGTGGTCCTACCTGGCGCTCGGAGAAAATCAGCGGAAACGCCGCGTAGAATTGTGCCGCCTCCACCAGGTGCCGTATGGGCACGCGCTCCACCACGCTGTGGGCCACTTCCTCCTCGCCCGGCCCGAAGCCGATGGTGGGCACGCCCATCAAGCCCATGGAGCCCACGCCGTTGGTGCTGAAGGTCCACTTGTCCACCACCGGCGGCTTCTGCCAAAGCGTTTCATACGTAGCCACAGCCGCCAGCGCCAGCGGGTGCGACTCCTCCAGCACCCAGGTGGGATAGTATTTCTCCATCGGGTAGCGCAGGCCGGTGTAGCTCGGCGTTTCGTAGTTGAGGATTTCGATTTCGGCGTCTTCCGCGCCGGCGAGCGCTTTCACTTCGGCCAGCGCGCTCTCCTTGGTCTCGCCCGCGGTGAGCCGGCGGTCGAGATGGATGGAACAGGCGCCCGGCACGGCGCACAACGAGGGCGAGAGCGAGCGAATTTCGGTGACCGCGATGGTGCCGCGCCCCAGGAACGGGTCTTCGCGCAAGCGCGTGTTCAGCTTTTCGACCTCCGCCACCAGGCGGCTCATCTTGTAGACCGGGTTGTCGCCACGCTCGGGCGCGCTCGCGTGGCACGATTTGCCGCGCAGGTGCACTTCGATCTCCATGCGTCCGCGATGGCCGCGGTAGATGCGCAGGCTGCTCGGCTCGGTGATCACCACGCAATCGGGGCGAATGCCGTCCTCCTTCAAGATGTAGAGCCACGGCAGGCCATCGCAATCCTCTTCCTGCACCGAGCCGACCACGTAGAGCGTGTAGTCGCCGGCCAGGCCGAGTTCCTTGATGAGCTTGCCGGCGTAGACCATGCTGGCCATGCCGGCGCGCTGATCGCAGGCGCCGCGTCCGTAGATGTAGCCGTCCTCCACCTTGCCGCGGTACGGGTCCCAGGCCCATTCCTTGGGGTCGCCCACGCCGACCGTGTCGGTGTGCGAATCCATCATGATGACGCTCTTGCCCGAGCCGATGCGCCCCAGAATGTTGCCCATGGGATCGATGCGGACTTCGTCGAAGCCGACCTTCTCCATCTCCTGGCGGATGCGCGCGATCACCGGGCCTTCGTGGCTGCTCTCGGCGGGGATGGCGATCAGGTCGCGCAGGAATTGCACGATGTCGGCTTCGTAGGATTGCGCCAGGGCGGCCAGGCGCCGGCGGTCGAGTGTGATGGTGGATGTCATAGGGTTGGTAACTTCTCGCGCAGTTCGCGCAATACATCTTCCGGCCGAATGGGCAGCTTGCGCAGCCGGATTCCGACGGCGTGATAAATGGCGTTGGCAATCGCCGGCGCCGGGCCGTTGATGGGGACCTCGGAAATCGACTTCGCGCCGAATGGTCCCAGCGGCTCGTCGGTCTCCACCAGGATGGTGGTGAGGCGGGGCATGTCCTTCGCACTGAAAATCTTGTAGTCGAGAAAACTCGCATTGCGCGGCCGGCCCTGGCCGTCGAGCAGCAGTTCCTCGATCAGCGCATAGCCCAGCCCCTGGGCCACCGCGCCTTCCACCTGCCCCTCGGCCTGCATGGGGTTGATGGCCGTTCCGGGGTCGACCGCAGTCACCAGGTGCAGCACGCGCACCTTGCCGGTTTCGGTATCCACTTCCACTTCGGCGAAGGTCACGCAGAAGGGCGGCGGGCTGTCGGTGTTGAAGTGCGACGCGCCGTCCATGATCTGCGTCTTCTCCTTGTACATGGCGTGCATGGCGAGCTCGGCCATGCTCACCGCCTTGCGGCATTCGCAGATGGTGTAGACCTGGTTGTCGCCGCACTCCAGCTTGTCCACCGGCGCGTCAAGCATCTTCGCGGCCATGTCGAGCACGTGCGCTCGCACCTTTTCCGCGGCCTTGCGCACCGCGCCGCCGGAGATGATAGTCGTGCTCGAAGCGTAAGCGCCCACGTCGAAGGGCGTGATATCGGTGTCGCCCGAGGTGATGACGACCTTGTCGAGGCTCACGCCCAGGGTCTCGGCGGCGATCTGCGCCAGCACGGTATCGGCGCCCGCGCCGACGTCGGCAGCGCCCACCTGGAGAAAGAACGAGCCATCCTCGTTCATTTTGAGGAAGGCCGAAGCCCAGTCGACGCCCGCAATTCCGCTGCCCTGCATGGTGGCGGCCATGCCCACGCCGCGCTTCAGGTGCGCCGGGCCGCCCGCCGCGTTGCGCTTGCCGTCCCAATCGACGGCCGCCGCCGCGCGGTCGAGACACTCGGGCAAGCCGCAACTGCGAATGTGGCGCGGCAGGCCCTCCTTGCCCTCGCCCAACTGCGCGGAGAGCTTGTCGATATCGCCCAGGCGGATCATGTTCTGGCGGCGGAACTCGACCGGGTCGCGGCCCAACTCCTCCGCGATTTCGTCCACCAGTGTCTCCTGGGCGAAGAAGCCCTGCGGGCATCCGTAGCCGCGGAAGGCGCCCGCCACCGGCGTGTTGGTGTAGACCACGTGGCACTCGAAGCGCATGTGCTCCGCGCGGTAGAGCGGCAGCACTTTGCTGCCCGTGTTGCCCTGCACGGTGGTGGAGTGGCTGCCGTACGCGCCCGTGGTCGCGAGCACGGTCAACTGGCTGGCGACGATGGTGCCGTCGCGCTTGACGCCCATCTTCATGCGCAGGATCTGCGGATGGCGGCTGCGCGCCATGTAGAACTCTTCCTCGCGCGTGAATTCGATTTTCACCGGCCGCTTGGTGGCCAGCGCCAGCGCGCCGGTGATGTCTTCGAGCAGCATTTCCTGCTTGCCGCCGAAGCCGCCGCCGATGCGCGGCTTGATGACGTGCACGCGGCTCACCGGGATCTGCAGGATCATTGCCACTTGGCGGCGCGCGTGGTACGGCACCTGCGTGCTGGTGCGGATCACCAGGCGCTGGTCGGCATCCAGCCACGCGATGGCGACGTGCGGCTCGAGCGGGCAGTGCTGCTGGCGCCCGGTGCGGAATTCCCGCTCGAATATCAGGTCGGATGCGCGGAATCCCTCCTCGACATTGCCGATCTCGCGCAGAATATAGCCGGCGATGTTGTGCTCGCGGTCGAATATTTTCGTGGAATCCGGCTCGTCGTGGATCACCGCCACGCCCGACGCCATGGCCTGCTCGATCTCCAGCACGGCGGGCAGCACCTCGTATTCCACTTCGATCAGCCGCAGCGCCTTTTCGGCGATGGCGCGCGTTTCGGCCGCCACCGCCGCCACGCGGTCGCCCACGAAGCGCACCTTGTTGTCCAGCAGGTAGGTGTCGTAGGGCGACGGCTCGGGCCACGCCTGGCCGGCGGTGGTGTGGGGCACGCGCGGCACATCCTTATATGTAAGGACCGCGTGGACGCCGGGGAGCGCCCGCGCTTTGCCGGTATCGATCCGCTTGATGCGCGCATGGGCGTGCGGACTGGGCAGGATCTTGCCGATCAGCATGCCTGGCAGGTGGATATCGTCGGTGAAGGCGGGACGCCCGGTTACCAGCTTGACGCCGTCCACCTTGCGCAGATTCTGCCCGACTACGGCGCGATCGCCACTCATCGCTTCACCGCCTTCCGGCCGCTCCTCGCCGGCGCCGGCGCGCGCCCGGCCGCGGCCAGCACTGCTTCCACGGGCTTCAGGTAGCCGGTGCAGCGGCAATAATTTCCGGCCATGGTCTCGCGCACTTCGGCTTCGCTGGGGTGCGGATTGCGCGCCAGCAGCGCCTTGGCGTTCAGAATCATGCCCGGCGTGCAGTAGCCGCACTGCACCGCGCCGTGATCGAGAAACGCTTCCTGGAGCGGATCGAGAACATCGCCCACGGCCAGGCCTTCAATGGTCAGGATGTCGCACCCTTCGGCCTGGGCCGCGAACATCAGGCAGGAGTTGATGGGCTTGCCGTCGAGCAGCACCGTGCAGGCGCCGCATTCTCCTTTTTCGCAGCCGCGCTTCACGCCGTAGCAGCCTTCGCGGCGCAGCACATCGAGCAGCAGGTCGCCGGGGGCGATAGTCCACTGGCGCGTTTCGCCGTTCACGGTGAGCCGTAGTTGCATCGTTTTCATAATGAGCACCCCGCTCGTGCCGCGCATTCCGCCAGCGCCCGCTTTACCAGCACGCGGCACATCTCGCGGCGATATTCCGCAGTGGCGCGGATATCGGTGATGGGGCTGGCCTCGCGCGCCGCCTCCGCGGCCGCCTGTTCCACCAGGCTGCCGTCCAGCTTGCGGCCGGTGACGAGCGCCTCCGCCGCGCGCGCGCGCAACGGCACCGGGGCGACCGCGCCCAGCGCGATGCGGCACCACTTGCATACGCCCTTGCCATCCACTTGCAGGCCGGCCGCCGCGTTGACCACCGAGATATCGCTTTCCGTGCGGCCGAGTTTCTGGAACGACCACGCCGTGCGCGCGCCGCGCGGTGGCGCGGGAATCAGAATCTCCACCAGCAGCGCTTTGCCCAGCGCGGTTTCACCCGGCTTGAGGAAAAAATCGGCCAGCGCCAGTGTGCGCCGGCTGCGTTCGCCCGCCACGACCACTTGGGCGTCGAGCACCAGCAGCGGCGCGGCGGTATCGGCGGCCGGCGAAGCGTTGGCCAGGTTGCCGCCCAGGGTCGCCATGTTGCGCAGTTGCACGCTGCCGCATCCCTTCGCCGCTTCGACCAGGATGCCTCCGGCGAGCGCGCGCAGGGCCGCCGAATGCTCGATTTGCGCCATGGTGGTGGTGGCGCCGATGGCCCACGCGCCGCCGGAGCGCTTGATGTACGTCAGGCCCAGCCGGGTGATGTCCACGAGCGACCGAATCTCCGGGTCTGCCCGCACGACGACGTCGGTTCCGCCGGCCACAATGCGCGCGCGGCGGCCTCCGGCGTGGAGCAGGCGCAATGCTTCGCGGATGCTCGATGGGCGATGAAATGCCTCTACCAGGTCAAACATGGGATTGAATGTCTTTGAGACCTGATTGTAACAGCCTGCGCGGGGGTTGGCCGATTGACAATCGGCCGCAGCTTGTCAAGCTGCCCCACTGGTCTCAGTTCGCCCAATAACCCGGGCGCGCACGGATGCGGAACTCGCCGGGGCGGGCGAGGCGCACTTCGAGCGTGTGATATCCCGGCGCCGGCGCTTCGGGCGCAAAACTGACCACGTACTGGCTGTGCAGTTCGGCTCCCAGCTTTTCGATGGTTGCTTCGAGCTCCTTCTGCTGGATGAACGCGAAAGTAGTGCCGCCGGTGCGTTTCGCCAGCGCCGCGGTGGTGTTGGTCTTGCCCAGGCGCGCCAGTTCGCCGATGGCGCCAATCACATCCAGGGACTGGTCCGGAGGGGTAAGTTTAGCCGAACCTTCGCAGTTGAGCCGAGTTTCACACTAAATTCGGGCGGATCGGCGAGGTAAGCCCTTCGCGGTGAGTAAAACATTTTCGCAAGTGCTTGTAGTGGAGACCTACCCTCTATGCAGCCGGGCAGGATTCTGGCATTCTGCAATGGAGCATGTTTCTGCGCAGCAATACGCGGATCAAAGACGGCAAGCCGCACCGGTAC
>JAIQEX010000043.1 GCA_020073615.1 Terriglobia bacterium | reverse complement strand
GATTTTGTGTCAGCAACAAAATCATCGGCGAAGTATCCGGTGGAGTCAAATGTGGCTTCGGAGAGAGAGGCGGCCAAGGGAAGAAAGGGATTCCAAAGGGAAAGAAACCGCAGGTTTCGTTCCCTTTGGGCTACAGCAACGAAATGTCGCGACTTGCCCTGGGATGCGTATGGTTCGGGCAGTCAAAATTGCAAATATTTTTGGCTAGCATTTCGAACCCGGAACTCGGAATCCAGAGACTCACGTCAGCTCTGATCGACTACGCCGAGGAACGACGCGCTAAGTTATGGCCGGGACTCCCGGACTATGCGACCGATTTCCAGATTCTTCACCTCCCGGAATCACGGATGTGCCCCAACTGCAAACACGTCGATGTTCATGTCCACGTTTGTCTTCTCTGCGGCGAATGGGTGTGTGGCGAATGCGGTGCGACAATTCCGCCTGACTCCAAGGTCCGTTGGCGCTGAATCCAAGCGTGGTGAGGCCTAGCCGGTCGCCGGATGTGGGCATCTATAAGGTCTGAGGTACTTCGCCGCGAGTCGCCATCGCGGACAACGGCCGCCTGAACGCCTGGTAGGAAAGCCTCGCTGGGCTAGAGTTGCAGAACAGTGCGCAGTCCTTCATCGACGGAGCCTTGCAGGCGCGGCGGAAGCGTGCCCGCGTGCTCGGTAAGGAAACTGCGGTCGAGGGTCAGAAGTTGGGAGACATTGACGACGGAGTCGCGCGGGAGGCCCGCCGAACGCGCCGGCACCAGGACATTCCCTGGGGCATCGGCAAGTTCCAGGTTACTGGTGATCACAGCCACCATTACAGTTTGAATGCGGCTGCGGTTGAAGGAGTCTGCCTGGACCACCAGCACCGGCCGCCGATATCCAGGCTCGGAGCGGCGAGGTTCGGGGAGGTCGGCCCACCAGATCTCTCCCCGTTGAATCTCGTCCATTTCTACCAGGAGTCCTTTTCGAGGGATTTCAGTTGGGCACGGTGCAATGCGGTATCCACCTTCGCGGGCCGGCGGGAATACACTTCATTCAGGCGTTGGGTGACGGCACTGCTCTGATGCCGGTTCAGGAACTCCGAAATCGCGGTAGCGTACAATTGACTTCTCGAAACTCTTAGGCGGCGGGCAGCGGCTTCGGCCATGCGGAAAAGGTCGTCGGGTACCGAGACGGCGGTCTTCATGCTCAAAGTATAACCCGAGTTATACCCACCCCGGACCGGTATACTGAGGCGAGGAGGAGGCCGGGGGCGGGCGCGCGAACGATGGGCGAGTACGATAACGAGCTGTCGAAGATCGTGGCGGAGCTGAACCGCGCGGCGCCGAGCCAGAAGACGGCCGCGGCGCGAGGGCCGCAAGCGACGGCCTCGCTCGACCAGTTGCTGCACCACGCGCAGAGCCGCGACGCGTCCGACATCATCCTGATTGCGGGCGCGCCGGCCATGCTGCGCATCACCGGGAACCTGGCGGCGGCCGCGGGCGCTCCGCTGGAGCCGGAGGACGTGCGCAGCCTGATGCTGCCGCTGCTGGAGCCGGAGCAGGCGGAGGAGCTGCACAGGAAGAAATCGGTGGACCTCAGTTTTGTGCGCGAGGGCATCGGGCGCTTCCGCGTGAACATCCACCATCAGCGGGGGACGCTGGCGGCCTCCATCCGGCTGCTGCCGGCGCGCATCCCGTCGCTCGAATCGCTGCACCTGCCGCCGTCGCTGGGGAAACTGGCGGAGCGCAGGCAGGGGCTGGTGCTGGTGACGGGCCCCACCGGCTGCGGCAAGACGTCCACGCTGGCGGCGCTCATCGACATCGTCAACACGCGGCGCGCGGCGCACGTGGTGACCATAGAGGACCCGGTGGAATACCAGCACGCCAACCGCAGCGCCATCATCGAACAGATCGAAGTGGGGCGCGACACCCCCGATTTCGCGGTGACCTTGCGCAGCATCATGCGGCAGACCCCGGACGTGATCCTGGTGGGCGAAATGCGCGATGCCGAGACCATGGCCACGGCGCTTTCGGCCGCGGAGACCGGCCACCTGGTGCTCTCGACCTTGCACACCAACGACGCCATCCAGGCGGTCTCGCGCATCCTCGATTCCTTCCCCGCGGGCAACCAGCCGCAGATCCGGCAGCAGCTTTCCCTCGCGCTGGCGGCGGTGATCGCGCAGCAACTGGTGCCGGGCGCCGATGGCGTCATGCGCTGGCCGGCGACGGAAATCATGGTGGCCACCGATGCGGTGCGCGCGCTGGTACGCAAGGGCGAGGACCACCAGCTCCGCTCGCAGATTTCGGTGGGCCGCGCGGACGGCATGATGACCATGGAGCAGTCTCTGGCGGAGCTGGTGCGGGCGGGCCACATCACGCGCGAGACGGCGTTCGC
The DNA here is from genome assembly GCA_020073615.1 of Terriglobia bacterium. Taxonomy (GTDB): domain Bacteria; phylum Acidobacteriota; class Terriglobia; order Bryobacterales; family Bryobacteraceae; genus JADGNR01. The sequence goes on along the minus strand of JAIQEX010000043.1, from coordinate 42,833 downwards.
GCACTGCTTCCGCATGGACGATCTGCAACGGTATCTGGGGTAGCGGGATTAATCCCAGCTCAACACTACCTTGCCGGAGCAGCCGGAAATCATGGCTTCGAAGCCCTTCTCGAATTCGGTGTAGGGGAAGCGGTGAGTGATGATGGGAGTGATGTCCAGGCCGGATTGGAGCATCACGGTCATCTTGTACCAGGTTTCGTACATCTCGCGGCCGTAGATGCCGCGGATGGTCAGCATGTTGAAGATGACGGTGTGCCAGTCGATGGTCATCTCTTCGGAAGGGATACCGAGCATGGCGATTTTGGCGCCGTGGCTCATGTTGGCGATCATGTCGCGGAACGCGGCCGGGTTACCGGACATCTCCAGGCCCACATCGAAGCCTTCCGTCATGCCGAGCTCTTTCTGGACGTCGGCGAGCTTGGCCTCGCGCACATCGACCGCGCGGGTCACGCCCATCTTCCGCGCGAGGCCGAGGCGGTAGGGGTTGACGTCGGTGATCACCGTGTAGCGCGCACCGGCATGCACGGCCACGGCCGCGGCCATGATGCCGATGGGGCCGGCGCCGGTGACCAGGACGTCCTCGCCCAGCACGGGGAATTGCAGGGCGGTGTGGACGGCGTTGCCGAAGGGATCGAAAATGGCGGCGATATCGAGCGGGATCGCCTCATGGTGGTGCCAGATGTTGCTCATGGGCAGGGCAATGTATTCGGCGAAAGCACCCGGCCGGTTCACGCCGACGCCCATGGTGTGGGCGCACAGATGGCGGCGGCCGGCCAGGCAGTTGCGGCAGCGGCCGCAGACCACATGCCCTTCGCCGCTGACGATCTCGCCGGGAAAGAAGTCCGTCACATTGGCGCCGACCTCGACGATCTTCCCGACGAACTCGTGCCCGATGGCCATGGGCACGGGGATGGTGGCCTGCGCCCAGTCATCCCACTTGTAGATGTGCACGTCGGTGCCGCAGATCCCCGTCCGCAGCACCTGGATCAGCACGTCGTTGATGCCGATCTTCGGTTCCTCCACGTCTTCGAGCCAGAGACCCGGCTCCCGCCTGCTCTTCACCAGTGCCTTCACATACACTACGATAGCGGATTCCGGAGCCGCGGCTCCGCCCGCCGCTGCGGCAGAATAGAAGCAGTGAGCAAACGCCTTCTTCTCTTCGCTGCCACCACCGGTTACCAGATCCGCGTGTTCGCCGACGCGGCGCGGCGGCTCGGCGTGGACCTGACGCTCGCGACCGACCGCTGCCACGTGATGGAGGATCCCTGGGGCGATCGCGCGGTGGCGGTGAAGTTCGACCGCGTGGCGGAATCGGTGGATGCCCTGCGCGGCCTGCGGTTCGACGGTGTGGCGGCGGTTGGCGACCAGCCTGCCGTGCTGGCGGCCGAGGCTGCCGCCGCGCTCGGCATTCCGTTCCATCCGCCGCGGGCGGCGCGCGCCTGCCACGACAAGTATCGCGCGCGGCAACTCTACCAGGCGGCGGGGATGCGCGTGCCGGACTTCTTCCGCGTGGCGCCGGGCGAGGACCCTGGCGCGGCGGCGGCGCGCGCCAGCTATCCGTGCGTGTTGAAGCCGCTCGGGCTATCGGCCAGCCGTGGCGTGATCCGCGCCAACAACCAGGCCGAGTTTCTGGCGGCCTTCGCGCGCATCTCCCGGATGGGCGAGCGGAAGATCCAGGTGGAGAGCTACATCGACGGGCGGGAGTTCGCCGTGGAAGGTCTGGTCGCGAAGGGATGTTTCCAGGCGCTGGCGATCTTCGATAAGCCGGACCCGCTCGAAGGGCCGTTCTTCGAGGAGACCATCTACGTGACGCCGTCGCGCGAACCGGGCGAGGTGCAGCGGGCGCTACTCGAAGCGGCAGCCTGCGCGGTGCGCGCCTTGGGATTGTGGCACGGGCCGGTGCATGCGGAACTGCGCTGGAACCGCGAGGGAGCGTGGATGTTGGAAACGGCGGCGCGGCCGATCGGCGGGTTGTGCGCGCGGGCCTTGCGCTTCGCGGACGGCATGCCGCTCGAGGAACTCATCATCCGGCACGCGCTGGGCGAGGATGTTTCGGGCGCGCGCCGCGAGCAGGCGGCTGCCGGCGTGATGATGATCCCCATCCCGAAAGACGGCGTCTTCGAATCGGTAGAGGGCGTGGAGCGCGCGCAGGCCGTGGCGGCGATCGAAGACGTGGTCATCACGGCGAAAGAAGGACAGCGGCTGGTTCCGCTGCCCGAAAGCGCCAGCTACCTGGGGTTCATCTTCGCGCGGTCCGATCGGGCGGAGGAAGTGGAAGCGGCACTGCGCCGGGCGCACGGGGAACTGCGCTTCCAGATCGCGACGGCGCTCGAAACCTTCAAGCCTTCGTCTTAGGCGGCACAAAATCGGGAGGCAGCGCGGCGCCTTCGCCGAAGAAGTAATTGTCCATCTGCTGGATCAGGAATTCCTGGGCCTCTTTGGTGCCGAGGTTGAGCCGGTATTCGTTCATGATCATCTTCATGTGCTCGACCCACATTTTCCAGGCTTCCTTGGAAACGCTCTCGTAGATCTTCTGTCCCAGCGGATGGCCCTCGAACGGCACCTCTTCGAGCCCTTCCATCTCGCGCTGGAACTTCACGCAAAAGACCTTGTGCGCTCCCGCCGGGATGGCGTTTTCAATGCGGTTGAAGCCCCCGCTGCCGCAGCTCATTGGTTGGATCTCCTCAGTCCAGGATACCAGTGGGGTAGGCCTCCCGGCCTGCCCCTTTAGCGAAAACCCACCGCAGTGAGGACGATGCCCAGCTCGCGCCGGTCGGGCGGCGCGGAAAAGCTGCGGTCGATGCGGATCTCGAGGAGGGCTTCGGCGCCGGCGCCGCGAACAAGCGGGGATTCCAGCGTGTACGCGCCGGGCGCGGAGTAAGTCTGCGCGGCGACCTCGCGGCCGTCGAGCAGCAGGGTCACGCGGCGCGCGGGCGCGCTCTCCGGGATGGTGAACGACACCATCAGCGGCGCGGCGGCCGGCGGACTCTTCAGCGCCACCACCGCGCTCCGCGACATCCAGCGGTAGCTGCCGCTCTCCAGATCGTAGATGCCGGTCACGATCTGGTCCTTCGCCTCGGGTGCGTTCATAGGCAGCCAGGAGAGCGCCGGATGGCGTTCCGCCATGATACTGGCGCTCACGCGGTCGATCACGCCGGCGGAGATACCGAAGGGCCACAAGTGACTCAGCGACGCGCTGGAGTATCCCGAATGAGTTTCGAGGCCGATGAGGCGCAGGGGAATCGCCGGACGGATCTCGAGCGGCGGCGCGAAGGGCGAATGCGGTCCGTGGATGTCCACCGAGTGGCTGAGCGCGCTCGAGACCACGGTGTCGCCGGCGCGCAGACGCTCGGTCTGGCGCAGCGGCAGGCCGCCTTGCGCTTCGAGGTAGTGGCGCAGGCCCCATTCGCCATCGATCCACAGGCGATGGCCGGCGGGAACGGCGAGCGACTGTGCGAAGCGGCGGTAAGCATCCCAGTGCCGATAATTGACTACGGCGAGGCCCATGCCGAGCGCCATCTGTGCGGCGAAGCCGAGCGCGAGCCAGCGCGGGCGCAGGCGCGACGCCAGTAGCGCGACCGGCGCGGCTATAGGCAGCAGGTAGCGCGCCGACCCCGCGAAGAACACCGCGACCGCGCCAGCGAAGAAGATGGCGATCCACGCGAGCAGGAACAGCGTCTCTGGTTCGCGCCGTTTGCGCCAGGCGAGCACGAGCGCCCCCGGTACGAGCGCCGGGAACACGATGAACCAGGAGTGAATGGCCAGCGCCAGCGCGTTGGACAGCTTGGCTTCGAGCGTCTGGTAGATGGAAAAGTAGCCGGTGACCGCGGCCGCGGGCGCCGCGCCGGTTGAGAGGCGCTCGAAGATCTGCCAGGCGGCAATGGTGACGGGGGGCGCCAGGATTGCCGGCCAGCGGGCACGGTCGCGGCGGTGATAGAGCCACACGTAGACCGCCAGAATGGGCGTGAGGAATACGGCTTGATAGGCCGTCATGGCGGCCAGCGCCATGGCCAGTGCGGAGAGCGTCAGGCGGCCGCCGCAGAACAGGGCAACGGCCGCCATCCAGAACGCCAGGAAGGGCAGATCGGTTTCGAGCGAGTTGCCGTTCACCACAAAGGCCGGGACCGCGAAGAACAGCAGCGCCGCCCACAGGGGCCGCGGCGAGAAGCGGCGTGCCAGCGACCACATGGCCGCGGCGGCGATGAGCGAAAACACGATATACGCGGCATGGAACGGAATCTCCTTCACATCGCCGGCGAGAGAGATGAGGCCGGCCAGCACCCACGCATCCAGCGGCGGATGCGGCTGCCCCCGCAGGTCCACTTCCCTGCCCTGAAATACGTACCCGGTATTGTCGGGATGCAGGGGGTCGATGAGGGCGTGCGCCGCTTCGCTGAGGTAGATGTGATCGTCGCCCAGGATGGCCTGGTTGAGAAACGGGAGGCGGAGAAGGAGAACTACGCCCAGCACGAGCCAAAGCCCCCGGCCCCCGATCCCCGACCCCTGGCCCCCGGCTAGGCCGGCTTCCATCGCAACACCGGCTTGCGCGCGGCGGTCACTTCGTCGACCCGGCTGGTCCGCGTCCCGTAGGGCGCGTTCTTGACCGTATGCGGGTCGGTCTCGACCTCTTTGGCAATCGAGATCATGGCCTCGATGAACTGGTCGAGCTCCAGTTTTCCTTCCGTCTCGGTGGGCTCGATCATGAGCGCGCCGTGCACGATCAGCGGGAAGCTCACGGTGTACGGATGGAAGCCGTAGTCGATGAGGCGCTTGGCGATATCGCCGGTGTGCACGCCGAGCGCGGCCTGGCGGTGGTCGCTGAACACCACCTCATGCATGTTGGGCGAGGAGTAGGGCAGATCGAAGTAGGGCTCGAGTTGCTTGCGGATGTAGACGGCGTTGAGCACGGCGTCGACGGTGGCGTTGCGCAGTCCCTCGCCGCCGTGCGCCAGGATGTAGGCGAGGGCGCGCACCAGCACGCCGAAGTTGCCGTAGAAGGCCTTGACGCGGCCGATGGAGTGCTTGCGCTTGTAGTCCCAGGTCCACTTCCTGGCGGAGTGCTTCAGGCGCGGCGCGGGCAGGAACGGCTCGAGCGGCTTCTTCACGGCTACCGGTCCGGCGCCGGGTCCGCCGCCGCCGTGCGGGGTGGAGAAGGTCTTGTGCAGGTTGAGGTGCATCACGTCGACGCCGAAATCGCCGGGCCGCGCGATGCCCACCAGCGCGTTCATGTTGGCGCCATCCATATAGAGCATGGCGCCCTTCTTATGGAGGATTTCGGCGGCCTGAATGATGTTGTGCTCGAAGACGCCCAGCGTGTTGGGGTTGGTCACCATGAGGGCGGCCACGTCCTGGTCGACGAGCTGGGCGAGCGCGCTGACATCCAGCACGCCGGTGTCGCTCGACTTGATATTCTGCACCATGTATCCGGCGATGGCGGCGGTGGCCGGGTTGGTGCCGTGGGCGGAATCGGGGATGAGAATCTTCTTGCGCGGATTGCCGCGCTTTTCGAGCAGGGCGCGAATCAGGAGGATGCCGGTGAGCTCGCCATGCGCGCCCGCGGCGGGCTGGAGCGTCACCGCGTCCATGCCGGTGATTTCGGCGAGGGCAGCCTCGACGCGCGCCATCACTTCCATGGAGCCTTGCGCCAGGGACTCCGGCTGGTAGGGATGGGCCCACGCGAGCCCGTCGATGCGGGCCACCAGCTCGTTGATGCGCGGATTGTACTTCATGGTGCAGGAGCCCAGCGGATACATGCCGTGGTCGATGGCGTAGTTCCAGGTGGAGAGGCGGGTGAAGTGGCGGATGGCCTCGACCTCGCTGACCTCGGGGAAGCCTTCGATGGCGGCGCGCACGTTGCCCGCGCCCAGCGCTTCGGCGGCATCGACGGGCGGAACGTCGAGCGCGGGAAGCTGGAAGGCCTTCTTGCCGGGCGAGCTGCGCTCGAACAGCAGGGCTTCATTCTGCGAGAGGTGGTTGCGAACCTTGGTGATCACGCCAGCACCTCCTTGCCGGCGGGCTGGCCGGCGGCCTGCGCCACCAGCGCGTCCATGTCGGCGCGGCGCGACATTTCGGTGGCGCACAGCAGCATGGAATCGGCCAGCTCGGGGTAGAAACGGCCGAGGGGGAGGCCGCCGATGATCTTGCGCTTGAGCAGGGCGCGGTTCAACTCTTCGGGCGTGCGGCCTGCCACGCGCGCCACGAATTCGTTGAAAAACTTTCCCTGAAAGCGGGGCTGGAACTTCGCGGCGAGGTAATGCGCTTTGGCGAGGTTCTGCTCGGCCAACTCGCGCAGGCCCTGCTTGCCGTAGACGGTCATGAAAACCGTGGCCATGAGGGCGATGAGCGCCTGGTTGGTGCAGATGTTGGAGGTGGCCTTCTCGCGGCGGATGTGCTGCTCGCGGGTGGCGAGGGTGAGGCAGAAGGCGCGGTTGCCGCGGGAATCGGTGGTCTGGCCCACCAGGCGTCCGGGCATCTGCCGGATGAACTTTTCTTTGGTGGCGATGATGCCGGCGTAGGGTCCGCCGTAGCTGGGAGAGATGGCGAAGGACTGCAACTCGCCGGCGACGATATCGGCTTCGGCGGGCGGCTCGAGGATGCCCAGGGAGACGGCTTCGGTGAAGACGACCACGAGCAGCGCGCCGCGCCGGTGCGCGATTTCGGCAGCAGCCTTCACCTGGTCCACGATGCCAAAGAAGTTGGGCGATTGAATGATGACGGCGCCGGTGAGGTCGTCCATCTTCCGCTCGAGATCTTCGAGGTCGATGGCGCCGGTATCGGGCAGGTAGCCAAACTCCTCGACGGGCATGCCCTGGTAGCGGGCGTAGGTGCGCAACACCTCGCGGTACTCGGGATGCACGGAGCGGGCGATCAGGGCGCGCCCTTTGCCGGTGGCGCGCGCGGCCATCATGGCGGCCTCGGGGACGGCGGTGGAGCCGTCGTACATGGAGGCGTTGGCCACATCCATGCCGGTGAGCTGGCAGATCATGGTCTGGAATTCGAAGATGGCGGTGAGCGTGCCCTGGGCGATTTCGGCCTGGTACGGAGTATAAGAGGTGAGGAACTCGCCGCGCGAGACCACGGTATCGACCAGGACCGGCCGGAAATGGCGGTACACGCCGGCGCCCAGGAACGAGGTGTAGCCCTCGAGGTTCTCGGCGGCGCGCTCGCGGAAGTAGTCGACGATCTCGTATTCGGAGATGCCCGGCGCGAGAGCGAGCGGACGAGCGAGGCGGACGGCCTCGGGCAGGTGTGCGAACAGCTCCTCGGGGGAGGCGACGCCGCACACTTCGAGCATCCGGCGGCGCTCGGAATCGGATTTCGGAAGGTAGCGCAACTACTTCTCCGCTCCTACATAGGCCTGGTAATCGGCCGCCGACATCAGGCTCGCGAGCTCGTCGGGCGTGCTGAGGCGGATCTTCACCAGCCAAGCCGCGCCGTGGGGGTCGCTATTCAGGGTTTCCGGGGCATCGGCGAGCGCCGGGTTGATTTCGAGCACCTCCCCCGAGACCGGCGCGTAGACATCGGAGACCGCCTTGACCGACTCGACCGAGCCGAGCGACTTCCCCTGCTCGATTCGCGCGCCGGGCTTGGGCAGGTCCACATAGACGATGTCGCCGAGCTCCTGTTGGGCATGATCGGTGATGCCGACGGTGCCGGTGTCCCCGACCACCAGGACCCATTCGTGTTCCTTCGTGTAGCGAAAGTTTTCTGGGTACATTTTTATTTTGCTCGTTTGTAGAACGGAGTTTCGACGGTGACCGCATCCACGGGCTGGCCGCGGACCACGATCTGGATGGCCACGCCCGGCCGCGCATGGGCGGTGGGCAGGTAGCAGAGCCCGATGTTCTTGTTCAAGGTTGGAGAGGGCGAGCCGCTGGTGACCCATCCGGCGGGGGCGGCGTCGAGGAGCACTTCGTAGCCCTCGCGCGCGATGCCGCGGCCAAGCATTTCGAAGCCCACCAGCTTGCGCTTCACGCCGCTCTCCTTCTGTTTGAGGAGCACGTCGCGGCCGACGAAGTCGCCCTTGTCGAGCTTGACGATCCAGGCGAGATCGGCTTCGAGCGGGGAAATCGAGGCATCGATTTCATGGCCGTAGAGGGCCATTTTGGCTTCCAGGCGGAGGGTGTTGCGCGCGCCCAGGCCGCAGGGTTTGATGCCGAATTCGACGCCGGCCTTCATGACCTCATGCCACATGCGTTCGGCTTCGGCGGGCGGCACGTAGATTTCGAAGCCGTCCTCGCCGGTGTATCCGGTGTGGGCGATGCGCGCCGGGGTGCCGGACACTTGGCCATCGGTGAACCAATAATACTTGATGGCGGCGAGCGAGACGGGCGTGAGCTTCTGCAAGGTGGCGTGCGCCTGCGGACCCTGGATGGCAAGCTGGGCGTAGCGCTCGCCCGCGAATTCCACTTCGGCGTCGAAGCGGTTCATGGCGCGGATGTGTTCGAAATCCTTCTCCTGGTTGGAGGCGTTGACGCAGAGAAAGTAATGGTCGTCGGCCACCTTGTGGACCAGGATATCGTCGACGAAGCCGCCGTGCGGGTAGAGCAGCCCGGAGTAGTGGGCCTGGCCGAGGCTGAGTTTACGCACATTGTTGGTGGTGACGAAATCGGCGAGCGCGGCGGCTTGCGGGCCGCGAATTTCGATTTCGCCCATGTGGCTCACATCGAAGACCCCGACGGCGGTACGCACGGCGCGGTGCTCATCGATGATCCCGGAATACTGGACGGGCATGTCCCAACCGCCGAAGTCGACCATTTTGGCTCCGAGGGCGCGGTGGACGGAATTCAGCGGAGTGGTGCGGAGCGAAGATGCGGCGGGCATGAAAATTCAGGCTACCAGCACCGAAATCGGGGTGTCAAACGGGGGTGGCCATGGGGGGCCGGGGATCGGGGGCCGGGGACGGGGGATTGGGGACCAGGGGCCGGGGCTCGGGGCGATTGTCGGGAACAAAGCCAATTTGGGGGCGCGGCGATTGATTTGGCGGGGGATCGGGCGCGGCGAGGAGGGCGGGGGGAGGCGGCGAGAGGGCGGGCGGATCGGGGTCGGGCGGCGCCTGGGCGGACAGCTCCTGCGCGTGGCGCAGCTCCTTGAGCGTGCGGAGATAGGAGCGCTGGGCGGAGTCGATGAGGCGCTGCAAGCGGACGAAGGTATTGCTGGAGCTGGCGAAGACAGTGCCGAGCGGGGCGTCCTCGTCGAGTTTGTAGGTGTCCTGGATTTTGGCGGTCCAGAGGTGGGCCTCGACGGTGCGGAAGCGGCGGAGCTGCCACTCGGTGGAGACGAGGAGGTCGACGAGGGCGCGCTCGTCGGGATTGGCGGGCTGGAAGCGCTGATGGTATTCGGCGTTGAGGGTGGTGAGGGCGTCGGGGTCTTCGCCGGGGATGATGTGGGACTGGGCGTCGATGCCGGTTTTGAGGGCATTGAAGCGGACGGCGGCCTTGCCCTCAACGGAGCGGGGGCGACCCAGAGGGTACCCCGATTTTTGCGAATTACGGCGATTCGCAGAGATTTGCAGAGGAGTAGCCATGGGTTTGGAGACGATCTGTTTCAATAAGAGGATAACTGGCGAGCGGAGGCGGAGAAGCGGGGGAAGGCGGCAAGTAGTTGAGGGGATGGGGCGAATTTTGAGCGTGGGCTTGTGATTGCGAACCGGCAGGCGCGCAGTGGAGACAATCTTCGCGTGCGCGGGCTCGGGACGAGTCATCCAGGCCGGCACCGCCAATGGCGTGCCATCGGCCCGCCGCCAGGCTCCGGACCTTGGCCGAGAGCGTGGTGCGCTTGAGGTGCAGCATCTCCGCCGCGGCTTTCTTGTTGCCGCCGGTCTTGCGCAGCGCCTGCTCGAGGATGCCCCGCTCGATGAGCGCCATGGTCTGCTCGTAATCCAGACCGTCATCGGGCACCGGCACGAACGGGACTGCGGCCGCCGACGCCGCGCGCGAGGGCGCACGTACGGGCAGGGGAAAATCGGCGGGCTCCAGTATCGTATGATCGCCGCTCAGAGCTACGGCCATTTCCACGGCGTTCTCCAGTTGCCGGACATTTCCCGGCCAGGAATAGGCGACCAGGCGCTCCACGGCTTCCGGGCACAGTTGCTTGCGCGGGATTTCTTCTGCCCGGCAGATCTTGTCCAGGAAATGCGCGGCCAGCATCGGTACGTCGCCGCACCGTTGCCGCAAGGGCGGCATATGGATGGGCACTACGTTCAGACGATAGTAGAGGTCTTCCCGGAACTTTTCTTGCCCGATCCGCTCCACCAGATCGCAGTTGGCCGCCGCAACCACGCGGACATCGGCGCGGATGGTTTCGGAACTTCCCAGCCTCTGGAACTCGCGCTCCTGGAGCACGCGCAGGAGCTTGGCCTGGAGGTCCAGCGGCAATTCGCCGATTTCGTCGAGGAATAAGGTGCCGCCCTGGGCCTGTTCGAAGCGGCCCACGCGGTTCTGAAACGCTCCCGTAAACGCGCCTTTCACGTGGCCGAAGAGTTCGGCCTCCAGGAGGTTTTCCGGCAGGGCGCTGCAATTCACCGCCACCCACGGACCGTGGCGGCGGGGACCGGCCAGATGCAGGGCGCGAGCGGCAATTTCTTTGCCGGTGCCGGTTTCTCCGGTAATGAGAACGGTGGAGCGGCGGCCGCCCACCATGCGGATCAGGTGGCCCACCTGACGCATCTCGCGGCTGTCCCCAACCAGCAAGCGCTCCCATTCTTCGCGCTCGATGTTCGCGGCCAAGCGCGCCAGATCGCCCGCCCCGCGGTCCTGAATCGCCTGGTTGATATGGCCGAGGGCCTCCTCGCCTGACGTGAAGAACTGGTAGACCCCCAGCCGGGCCAGACGGACGGCATCGGACAGGGCAGCCCCGGGGTCGCGGATCAGAACTGGAGTGCCGGGCGAGGCCCGCTGGACTTCTGCCAGCAGCCGGGCCGGAAGCCAGCCGGGTATAGGGAAATCCAGGACTGTGGCATCGTAATCGCGTTGCTCGAGCAACTGGATGGCCATTTCCGGGAGCAGACACTCTAAATGCCAGGCTTCCCGCTGATCCGGCCGTCCGTTATCCAGCCGGGGGGCAGTTCCGCCGATCCATAGGACTTGTTTGACTCTCATGGCGATTACACAGGAGCAATCGGCTGAACCCGGACAAACTTTAGAGGAAATCCGCAAAATTTTGTCGGGAAGGCGCTAAAGCGGCCGGGCCGGTCAGTCGATATGTCATTTAGCCACAGGATGGCGAATCGGTATGAGAGTCTATGATCGAAACCTGACGGGCGGGCCGGCGGCTGAGTCCGGACGGGCCCAGGAAACACAGAAGTTAGACCGTGACGCGGGAGCCAGAGCGGCCTCGCCGGGGGCCGACGGCTCGGGCGACCGCGTCGAGCTGTCCAGCTCATTGGCGCGCCTTTCTCGAATGATATCGGGATACGGCTCGGAACGGTCGAGCCGGGTTCAGTCTCTGGCGGCGCAATACCAGAGCGGCAGCTACCGGCCGGATTCTCTGGCCATCAGCCGGGGGATGATTGCCGAAGCTCTGAGCGCGGGCAGCAAGTAAGATGCTGCCAGCGGAGGCAACGGAGCGGCTGGCCGCGGCCCGCTCGGAACTCGGCCGGGCGTGCGATATGCTGGTCTCGCCCTCGCCGGAGATGCTGGATCGCTGCTCGGCTGTGCTGGCACAGGTGGCTGGGGAATTAGCGGGCACCGCGGACTGGTTGCCCCAGGCCCGCGCGAACCCGCTGGCGCTGGCCGAAGCGTGCCGTGTGCGCGGGGCGGTGATGCGCGCCCGCAAACTGCTGCAGAACGCTTCGGATTACCACCTCCACTGGACGCAAATACTAGGCGCCATGAGCGCGGGATACACCGCGCAAGGTGCCGCGGCGCCGGTGGTGCATCGCAGCCGTGTTTGCCTACGAGGTTGAACCAGGATGTCGAATCTCCTTTCGTCGCTGATCACATCGGCCGGGGCGCTACAGGCCTACAGTCAGGTTCTGGACGTCACGCAGAACAACGTTACGAATGCGTCGACTCCGGGCTATGCCAGGCAAAGCCAGGAGATCGTCGCCATGCCGTTCGATCCCGCAACGGGCGCTACGGGCGGGATCACGACGAGCCAGATGGTCAGCTCCAGGAACGAATACGCGGAGCAAGCCGTCCGCCAGCAATCGGCGCTGCTCGGCGACGCCCAGCAGAACGTAAGCAGTTTTACCGCACTCCAACCTTTGTTTGACATCTCCGGCAACGCGGGGATCCCCAGCGCGCTCAATAGTCTGTTTCAGAGCTTTTCCGCCTGGGGACAGACGCCCGGAGACAGCACCGCGCGCCGGACGGTGATGGCGCGTGCCACGGACTTGGCCAACGCCTTCAACCAAACCGCCGCCGGGCTGGATAACGTGTCGCAGGACACCGAAAAGCAATTGCAGCAGACGGTGACGCAGGTCAACCAACTGCTGGGACAGCTACAGGGGTACAATCGGCAAATCCTCCAGGGCGAGCGGAACGATGCCGGGTTGGACGCGCGCGTGCACGCGGCCCTCGAGCAACTGTCCCAGTACATCGATGTTACGGCTATGCCCCAGCCCGACGGCTCCATGTCGGTGCTGCTGAACGGCCAAACGCCGCTGGTGATCGGAGACAAGGAGTTTACCCTCGCGTACCACGCCCATCAGCCGGACAACCCGCCGGCCGTCTTTGCCGGCGCGCCGCCCCACGCGCAGATTGTCGCGGCCGACGGCACGGACATCACCGCCAAAGTTACGGGGGGCCAGCTTGGCACCCTGCTGAACCTGCGCAACAAGGTGCTGCCATCCTATATCGGCGATGCGTATCAGGCCGGCGACTTGAACACCATGGCCAAGCAGTTCGCCGAACGCGTTAACGGCCTGCTTACCTCGGGCCAGCTTGCCGACGGCACTCCCGGCGCGGCGCTGTTCACTTTCGATGCGGTCAACGACACGCAGGCGGCGCGCACGCTGGCGGTGGACCCCGCCGTACAGCCGGATCAGTTGGCCGCCATCGATCCCGGGCCGCCTGCTTACGTCTCCAATGGGATTCCGCTGGCGTTGTCGCGGCTGGCCAGCCCGGTGGACGACGCGGACAGGATCAACGGCGCCAGCTACAACGAATTCTACGGGGGCATAGCGGCTAGTGTCGGCGGAAAACTGGCCGATGCGAACAATCAACTGGCGGTCCAGCAATCGGCGTTGGCGCAAGCCAAAAACATGCGCCAGCAGATGTCCGGCGTCTCGCTCGACGAAGAGGCCGCCATTCTGATCCAGTTTCAGCGGGCCTACGAGGCCAACTCGAAACTGATTACCATCCTGGACCAGCTTACCCAGGACACCATCAACATTCTGCAAACGTAAGGAAGGCCCATGATTTCCAACCTCGATCCCGCTGCCGAGCTCTTTCTGGCAGATGCCAACCGGATTCAGCAGCGAATCGCGACCGCCAACAGCCAGGTTTCCTCGGGCAAGAGGATCGTGTCGGCATCGGACGCGCCGGATGAAATCGGCTCGCTGCTCCAGCTTCGGTCCAACCTCCAACGCAACACCCAGATCCAGTCCAATCTGGGCCTGGCCAAGGCGGATGCCGATGGCGCGGATAATGCGCTCAGCGCCGCCATCAAGCTCATGGATAGCGCGCTCTCCATCGCCGCCCAGGGAGCCAACTCCACCATGGCGCCGGAAACCATTCAGAACCTTGCCCCGAACGTGCAGGCGATTCTGGAGGAGATGGTGGCTTACAGCCAGACGGCGGTCGATGGCCGCTATATTTTCAGCGGCGACCAGGACGCCAGCCCGGCTTACGCCCTCAATGCCGCGGCCGCAAACGGAGTCGCCCAGCTTCTCGGCACGCAAGCCACGCGGCAGATTGAAAACCCGGCCGGAGGGAGCTTCGCCGCCGCCAAGACGGCGCAGGAGATTTTCGACGCGCGCGACCAGTGGGGCGCGGCCACGGGGGACAACGTGTTCGCCGCGCTGAGCGGTCTCCAAGCGGCGCTCGCCGCGGGAGATCCCCAGCAGGTTACCGGCGCGATCGCCTCGATCAAGCAGGCATCCAGCCATCTGAATTCCATGGAGGCTTTTTACGGCACGGTGCAGAATCGCATTCAGAACGCCGCCGATTTCGCCGACAGTTACGGCATCCGGCTGCAGACGGAGATTAGCCAGACCGAAGATGCCGATCTGACCAGCGCGGCGCTGGAGCTGACCCAAGCTAATACGCAGCTCCAGGCCTCCTTTCAGATGCGGGCAAAAATGCCCCACACCAGCCTGTTTGATTTCCTGGGGTGAGATCAGCCAAACAGGTGGGGCACGAACTGGCTGGTGTTGGTCGTGACCGGCGAGTCGGATTCGCGAATCCCCGCGCCGGCCGCGGCAGCGCCCTCCTCGTGCCCGATTACCCAACTGCCTACCACCGGGTACATCCCGTCGAAGCTCCGTTGCGGCGCCAGGTCCTGATAGATGAACCCCTCTGCGCCATAATCGCCGCCGGTTTCGATATCCTTGCCGGGCTGATGCAGAGTGATATTGGCGCCCTCGCGGCCAAGCAGGGGCTTCTTCACCCAGGACATCAGCAGGCCGGGGGAATCGAAGCTCGCCTCCAGGAGGTAGGGATGGCGCGGGTACAGCTTCCACAATACCGGCAGAATTCCCTTGTTCGACAACAGCATTTTCCACGGCGGCTCGATCCAGATGGTGCCGGCCGCGGCGAGGTGTTTGCCGAATTCCTCGCGCACCATCCACTCCCAGGGGTAGAGCTTGAAAACCGCCCCCAGCGGCCCATCGTCCGGCCCCACGAACGAACTGCCGTTCCACCCGATTTCATCGATGGGGAATATCGACGCGGTGAGCCCCGCCTGCTGCGCCGTGTCCTGTAGATAGGTGACGGTCATGCCATCCTCGGCATCGTCCATGGAACAAAAGTCGATGCGCCCCCCGGGCAGGCACGGCGCCAGTTCCTTCCACAGAGCGATCAGACGCTCGTGCAGGGAATTGAACTGATCGCGCTTGGGGAACATGTCCTGCAACCAGTACCACTGCACCACCGCCGCCTCCAGCAGCGAGGTCGGGGTGTCTGCGTTGTACTCCAGCAGTTTCGGCGGATTCACGCCATCGTAGGCGAGATCGAAACGTCCGTAGAGCGAGGGCGGCTCCGCTTCCCAGGAGGCTTCGATCAGCGGGACGGCGCTTTCCGGTATTCCCATCCTGTCGTATAGCCGGTTATCGATGGCGTGCTGCGCCGCCGCCAGCGTCATCTTCTCGAGTTCGTTGGTGGCGGCCTCCAGCACATCCACCTCTTGGGCCGTGAACTCGTAGAAGGCGGTTTCATTCCAGTAGGGCTGGTCGCCGGAGTGCCAGGTGAGGCCGGCCTCTTCCACTTTCTTCTGCCAATCCGGCCGCGGCGCCGAAGCAATCCGTCGCATTTATTCCCCCGCTCCGTGGCCTGCTCCGGTGGCTCCGAAACCACCCCGCTCCACGGATGGCGCAGTGCCTGGCGCCGCCGCCGGATGGCTGTAAGCGCCCGCCGGCGCGCCGGTCACCGTGTGTCCGCTGGACGTGTACCGGCGATAGGAATCATAATAGTAGGGATACGGATAGCGATAGACCATGGGGAACCACGCGCCGCGCCAGTAATAGCCGCCGGCGCGCGTCGCCTCCTGGCAGGCCTGCTCGTTGAAGCTGGCCGCCTCACAGGGATCGCGGCGCCCGCGGCTGCACCCTGCCAAACCCATAGCTGCCACCACAGTGAGCGTGACCCTTGCCGATTTCTTCATGGGACCATTCCTATCCTAACGTGACTGTCGCACTTGGGCGGGTATGAGTCTTGTCTCATCTGCGCGCAAACATCCGAGAAGTTGAGCCGGGAACAGATCCAGGCGTTTTTGAAGGGAAGCGATGAGGTGCGGTTCGAAGGCCGGAACCGGAGGTATACGGTTGGGTGAACCTGACGTTGCGGCAGCAACGCTACGAGGAGTTGAAGAGAAGGGACCGGGGTTTGGTACGGCGATACCTGGCGAAGATGACGGGACTGAGCCGGGGGATCACGCGATTGGTGACGCTGTACCGGGAGGAGGTGAAGCCCAAGCCCTATCGGCGGCGCCGGTTTCCGCAGCGGTACAGCCGGAAAGATGGGGCGTTGCGTTTGCAGCGGCGGTATGGGGCGGGCGGCTTGGCGCCTGCGCCCCGACCGTCGGAGCCCGGGAAAGGCAAACTGGTTACGGAAAAAAGAGAGGGGAATCCGGTCCTTCCTTTTCCTCTTCCTTTGATTGCCAATCACCCCTATGTGTCGGAACGCGGACTGAGTCCGGAGACGGCTTTTCGGTTCGAGATTGGTTACCATGCTGGCCCAGGGATCATGGCCAGGAGGCTGGCGATTCCGATCCGTGACGAGCATGGCGGCTGGTGGCCTATTGCGGCCGCTCGGTCGGCGGCGAGCCGCCGCGATACCGGTTTTCCCGCCGGATTCCGAAAATCGGCGGCTGCACTACAAGCGATTGATCATGCCCATCGAACTCTGGCGTGAGATTGAATCGGAGCGGGAGACCGCGTATCCGCTCAAGTCCGAAACGATGAGGCGCCGGCTCTTGCAGGAAACCTGCGCCAGAAAGGTCTCTCTCTCGAGGCGGTCGTTGAGAAGCTTGGAATTTGACGCAGCGGCGTTTGAAGATCTTGCCTGGTGGGTGGAACAGCCTGCCGATACCACTATTGAGACTGCCGGAACGCATACCGAAACCCGTTCTCCGCGATGCCGCGCAGCTCCGCTTCGCTGAAACCGAAATGGCGCGCGGCCAGGCGGTATTCGCCCACCAGCGTGCAGCCGAACATCGCGGGATCGTCCGTGTTGAGCACAATGGGCACGCCGGCATCGAACAGGCGCCGCACGGGATGGTCCTCCAGCCGCGTGACTACGCCTGTCACCAGGTTGCTGGTGATTGAAATCTCAAGCGGGATGTCGCGCTCGCGCAGATGGCGCATCAGCGCGGGGTCGTGGACCGCCGCGATGCCGTGGCCGATGCGCTCGGCGCCGAGCGCGAGCGCGGCCCACACCGATTCCGGGCCCATGCTTTCGCCGGCATGCGCGGTGAGCCGCAGTCCCGCGTGCTTCGCAAACGCGAACACCTCGGTGAACCAGGCGGCCGGTCCGCGCTCTTCGCTGCCGCCGATGCCGAACGCCACCACGCCGCGGTCCAGCCGTTCGGCCGCGAGTTGCGCTACCTCCCTGGCCTGCTCGGCGCCGAACTGGCGCACGGCATCCAGGATCCAGCGCACCTCCACGGGCGAGCCGGCGGTCGCTTCGCACACGGCGTCGAAAATGGGCGCGAACTGCTGTCCCTTCCACAGCACCACGCCGGCCGCGAGCATGATCTCCGCGTAGCGCACATTTTGCTCCGCCAGCCGCTCCAGCAGGCGCCGCGTGGCCAGCGCGTAGTCCGCGGGCCCGCGCAGCAGCTTCCCGACGGCGCCGAACGCTTTGAGGAAGGCGTCGAAATCGGCGTAGGAATAGAGCGCTCGGAACTCTTCGACGGGCGTCGCGGGGTCGAGGTCATGAAGCGTTTCCGGCTCGACCGCGCCTTCCAGGTGCAGGTGCAGCTCCGCCTTGGGCATTGCGAGTACGAAATCGTCCATACTTGACTATTAGATTCCCATGACTGACGAAGAGATCGAATCGATAGCCGGGGGATACAATGGCGACCCCTTTCGCATACTCGGGCCCCACGGCGTGCGCAAGAAAGGCGCGCCGGGGCGTTGGGAGGTCCGCGCCTTCCTGCCGCAGGCCGAATCGGCCGAGGTGCTGGTGGGCGAGCAGCGCTTCGCCATGTCCAAACAGCACGCGCAGGGTTTCTTCTGCGCCGCGCTGAACGGCGATCCGCAACCGTACCTCATCCGCGCGCGCCTGGGGGACGGCCGCGAAGTCGATTTCGAAGACCCCTACCGCTTCGGACCGCTGATCTCTTCGTCGGATCTCTACCTGCACGGCGAGGGAACGCTCCACGAGGCCTGGCACACTCTCGGCGCACACGTGGTGGAGGCCGAGGGCGTCCGCGGCGTGCGCTTCGCCGTGTGGGCGCCGAATGCCGGGAGCGTCACCGTGACCGGGGAGTTCAACGACTGGGACAGCCGCCGCCACCCCATGCGGCGGCGCGACGGCGGCGTCTGGGAGCTCTTCATCCCCGGACTCGGCGAAGGCGCCACGTACAAGTACAACATCCGTTCGCAATTCGTCGGCTACCAGCAGCTCAAGGCCGACCCCTATGCGTTCTGCTGCGAGACGCCGCCGAAATCGGCGTCGGTGGTGTGGAACATCGAACGGTATCAATGGAACGACTCCGCCTGGATGGAAGCGCGCGCGGACCGCGACCTGCTCAAGTCGCCCGTGTCCATCTATGAGGTGCACCTGGAATCCTGGCTGCGGGGTCCGCAGGGGCAGGCGCTCACCTACCGCGACCTGGCGGTGAAGCTGGTGGAGTATGTGCAGCAGATGGGCTACACGCACATCGAGCTGCTGCCCATCATGGAGTACCCCTACTCGGGCTCGTGGGGCTACCAGATTATCGGCTACTTTGCGCCCACCTCGCGTTTCGGCACGCCCGACGATTTCAGGTACTTCGTCGATTGCTGCCACCAGGCGGGGATCGGCGTGATCGTCGATTGGGTGCCCGCGCATTTTCCCAAGGACGCCCACGGCCTGGCCTTCTTCGACGGCACCGCGCTCTACGAGCATGCCGACCCGCGCAAGGGCGAGCAGCGCGACTGGGGCACGCTGGTGTTCAACTATGGCCGCAACGAAGTGCGCACCTTCCTCATTTCCAATGCGCTGTTCTGGCTGAAGGAATACCACATCGAGGGGTTGCGCGTGGACGCCGTGGCTTCCATGCTCTATCTCGATTACTCGCGCAAGGCGGGCGAGTGGATCCCCAACCGGTACGGCGGAAACGAAAACCTGGAGGCCATCGCCTTCCTGCGCAGCTTCAACGAGCTGGCCCACACGGTTCCCGGCGCGTTCACCGTGGCCGAGGAATCCACCGCGTTTCCCGGCGTGTCGAAACCGGTGTACCTCAACGGCCTGGGCTTCACCATGAAGTGGAACATGGGCTGGATGCACGACATGCTGGCCTATTTCTCGAACGACCCGATCTACCGCAAGTTCCACCACAACAACATCACCTTCAGCCTGCTCTATGCCTTTCACGAGAACTTCGTGCTGCCCATATCGCATGACGAGGTGGTGCACGGCAAGGGCTCGCTGCTGGGCAAAATGCCGGGCGACGAATGGCGGATGTTCGCCAACGCGCGCGCGTTTCTGGCCTACATGTGGGGGCACCCGGGAAAGAAGCTGCTGTTCATGGGCCAGGAGATCGGACAGCGCGAGGAGTGGAACGCCGCGGTGGGCGTGCGCTGGGAGTTGCTGGAGTTCGATTACCACCGCAAGCTCCAGGCCCTGGCGCGCGAGTTGAACCGGCTCTACCGTGCGAACCCCGCCCTTTACCAGGTGGACTTTCATTACACGGGCTTCGAATGGGTGGATTTCCACGATTGGGAAAACTCCGTCATCTCATTTATCCGCCGCGCCGATGACCCGAGCGATTTCGTGCTGTTCTGCTGCAACTTCACCCCCGTGCCGCGTAAGGGCTACGAGTTCGGCGTGCCGGAAGAGGGCTTCTACGAAGAGATCCTCAACACAGATTCCGAGCTGTTCGGCGGATCGAACCTGGGCAATGGCGGCCTGGTCTCTTCGCGGCCCATTGCCAAGCACAACCGGCAGAACAGCATCGCGGTGACGCTGCCGCCGCTGGCCGTGGTGGCGTTCCGCAAGCGGTGAGCAGATGCCCAAGTACGATGCCATCATCGTCGGCGGCGGCCATAACGGCCTGGTCTGCGCCGCTTACCTGGCGCGCGCCGGCCGTACGGTGCTCGTGCTGGAACGCCGCGAGCTGGTGGGCGGCTGCGCGGTCACCGAAGAGATCTGGCCCGGCTACCGCGTATCCACCGCCGCGTATCTGACCAGCCTGTTGCAGGAGCGCATCGTCCGCGATCTGCAACTGGAGCGCTACGGCTACCGGGTGGACGCCAAGGATCCCGCCTTCTTTTCCGCCTTTCCCGACGGCCGCCACTTCTTCATGTGGCAGGACCGCGCGCGCACGCTCGCCGAAATCGCGAAGTTTTCCCAGCGCGACGCGGCCATCTATCCGGCCTACGAGGACGAACTGGAGCGTCTCTCGCAGGTGGTGGAGGGCCTGCTGCTGACCACCCCGCCGGAGTTTCCGCCGCGCGGCGCGGGCGATTTCCTCGACTACCTGAAGCTCGCCGCCCGCCTGCGCGGGCTCAACCCGAAGGAGATGGTGGCGCTGGTCAAAATCTTCACGCAGAGCGCCGCCGATTTCCTGGACGAGTGGTTCGAATCCGAAGAGGTGAAGGTGACACTCGCCACCGATGGCGTGATCGGCGCCAATGGCGGTCCCCGCTCCCCCGGCACGGCTTACATCCTGTTGCACCATTGCATGGGCGGCGTGGGCGGGCATCGCGGCCTGTGGGGATTCGTGCGCGGCGGCATGGGCGCGGTCTCGGAAGCCATCGCGGCATCGGCGCGCGCGTCGGGCGCCGTCGTCCGCACCAACGCGGCGGTGGCCAAGGTGATGGTGCGCAGCGGGCGCGCTTATGCCGTGGTTCTCAAAGGCGGAGAAGAGATCGAAGGCGGCGCCATCGCTTCCAACCTCGATCCCAAGCTCACCTTCCTGCGCCTGGTGGAGGAGCGCGCGCTCGACGCGGATTTCCTGGCCGCCATCCGCCGCTTTCGCATCGAAGGCACCAGTTGCAAAATCAACCTGGCGCTCTCGGGTCTGCCCGAATTCACCGCTTACCCCGGCGCGCCCGGGCCGCATCACCGCGCCACCATGCATATCTGCCCCAGCATCGAGTACGTGGAGCGCGCCTGGGACGACGCCAAGTACGGCCGCCCCTCGGCGCGCCCGCTGCTGGAACTCACCATCCCCACCATGTACGACCCGTCGCTCGCGCCCGCGGGCAAACACATCATGGGCATCTTCCTGCAATACGCGCCCTATACGCTGCGCGAGGCCACCTGGGACGAGCTGCGCGAGCCGTTTGGCGACCGCGTGATTTCGCTCATCGAAGAATATGCGCCCCATTTCGGCGCCCTCATCGAGCACCGCCAGGTGCTGACGCCGCTCGACCTGGAGCGCCGCTTCGGCATCACCGGGGGCAACATTTTCCACGGCGAGATGAGCCTCGACCAAATGTTCGTCATGCGCCCCGTGGCCGGATGGGCACGCTACCGGACCCCCATTGAGAGCCTGTATCTATGCGGCTCCGGCGCCCACCCCGGCGGCGGCGTCATGGGTGCGCCCGGTTACAACTGCGCGCGTGCGATGCTAAAGGGAAGCGGGCCGCGGCTGCGCGAATGAGGCGGGAACGGCGGGCCGCCGGAATTTTTGGAGGGACGATATGGATGTGGAACTGTTGAAGGAGATGGCGCGGCATCAGGCGTGGGCCGATGGCGAGCACTGGAAGGCGATGCATGCCAACCCGCCGCTGCTCGAAGACGAGGAGATCCGCAAGCGCCTGCTCCATATGGTGCAGGCGTCGGAGATGCTGCAGATGCTGGCGCGCGGCGAGACGCCGGACCTGGCGCGCATGAAGGACCGCGAGCCCCCGGCGGACCTTGAGGCGGCCATGGCGAAAGCGCACGAGGGCCTGGCGGCGACGCTGGGCTCGGCCGATCCCGACAAGATTGTGAGGATGCCGCGCGGGCCGAACGGACCCTTTGAGGCGCCGGCCGGCGTGTTGTTGCTGCAGGCGTTGATGCACAGCCAGCACCACAGGGGGCAAAATGCGTCGCGCATGCGAGTGCTCGGGGTAACACCGCCGCTCACGGACTTTATCATCTGGTACGCCAAGGGCAAGCCGCAGGCCGGGGCCCGTGCGGTAACGGGCTAGCATCTAGCCGCCGCGCCGCCATCCGCCTAACGACTCTTCCAACCGCAGCGCCAGCGCTAATGCTACGTCCTCGCGCCACGGCCGCGCCGCGATCTGCACGTCGATGGGCAGGCCGCCCGGCGATTCGCCGCAGCGCACCACCGCCGCCGGCCAGCCGGTCACGTTGTAGGTCATCGTGTAGCTGAAGCCCCGGAAATTGGCCTCCTCGATGGAAATGCCGTGCGGCAGCGCGGGAGTAGCGCACACCGGCGAGAGGATCGCGTCGTAGTCCTGCAGAAACCCGAACATGCCGGCGCGGAACTGGTCGAGACCCACCCAATACTCCGCGAACCCAGCGACCGACGTGCGGTAGGGCTCCAGCTTCTTCAGCCATCCTTCGAGCAGCGGATGCGTTTCCGTGCTGCCGATCGCCGCCAGGTAGGCGCGCAGACCGTCGCCGCCGTCCGGCCCGATCAGCTTCATCTCCAGGTCGTAGCTCTGCTCGATGGCCGGCGGCCTCCGCTCCGCAACCGCGATCCCTTCCGCCGCCAGCGCCTGCGCGGCACGGCGCACCACGGCAGCCGTCTCCGCATCCGGCACGGCAATTCCGTTGTCGGTGTAGAACGCCACGCGCAGATCCCGCAGCGAAACGCGCGCCGGGTCCGCATACGGCATCTCCACCACGCTGTGATCCTGGCCGTCCGCGCCCACGAGCAACGGCATCAGCGCGCACAGGTCCTCCACGCGCCGCGCCATCGGCCCAATCTGCCACAGCGCTTCGATCCAGCCGCCCGCCGGCGGCACGTGCCCGGTGCGCGGCAGGCGGCCCGAGGTCGGCTTGATGCTCGCGATCCCGCAGAAGTGCGCCGGCAGGCGCACGCTGCCCGCCGCGTCGCTGCCCAAACCGAAGGGCGACCCACAGGCGGCAATCAGCGCCGCTTCGCCGCCGCTCGATCCCCCGGCCGTCCGCGAAACGTCGTACGGGTTGTTGGTGCGTCCGTGGATCAGGTTGTCGCTCTCGAAGGCGAACAGCAGGTCGGGCAGGTTGGTCCGGGCGATGGGGATGGCGCCCGCCGTACGCAGCCGCGCCACCAGCGTGGCGTCGCGCCCGGCAGGCGGCGCGTGGCGCCGGCCGAGCGTCCCCGCGGTCACCACCGCTCCCGCCACCTCGATCGAATCCTTCACCGAAAACGGCACGCCGTCGAACGGCCCCAGCGGAGTGCCCTCTCTCCTGCGCCGGTCCGCGAGTTCCGCCGCGCGCAACGCCGGCTCCCGCAGCACCTCCACCACCGCGTTCAGAGCGGGATTCACCTCGTCGATGCGCGCCAGGTGCGCGTGCACCAGCTCTACCGAAGAGATGGCGCCCTCGCGGATCAGCCGGCCCTGCGCCACGCCGGAAAGCGACAGCAGGTCCGTCATTGCTCTTTGATCGTGAGGTGCTGATTGGCCGCCACGTTCGCGAGTTTCTGCTTTGTCCCGCTGGGCCACTCGATTTCAACGGAGGTGGCGGTGGCGTCCTTCCCCAGCCCGAAAGTCAGCGCCAGGTCGCTCGCCGAGCAGTAGCTCGACCCGCTGTGCACCATCTGCCACTGCGTGCCCCCCGCGCTTGAAACGCGCGCCACCGCGCCCACTGCGCTGCGGTTGCTCTTCGTCCCCACCAGCTTCAGTTGCAGCCAGTGGTTGCGGTTCCCGCCATCGTTGCGATAGAGGTACGCGGGTCCGTTGTTGGTCGACAACAGCACGTCCAGGTCGCCATCGCGGTCGAAATCGCCGTACGCCGCGCCGCGCGCCACCATGGCCTGCGTGAAGGCGTTCACCGGGTCGAATTTGCCGCCTCCGGCGTTGTGCAGCAGCAGCGGCAGCTCCCGATACTGGATCTTCGGCTGCACGCGCCCGATCTCTTCCTCGATGTGCCCATTGGCGGCCAGAATATCGGGGTAGCCATCCAGGTCGTAATCGAAAAAGAACAAGCCGAAGGTCAGCGTCAGCAGGCTGGCGCGGCCCACCGTGGAGCGCGGCGCCTCATCCACGAACAGCCCCTTGCCTTCGTTGTGGTAGAGCCCCAGCATCTGGTTCGAAAAATTGCCCACAATCAGGTGCGGCCGCCCCGAGCGGTCGTAATCGCCCGCGTCCACGCCCATCGAGCCGCGCGCCACGCCGTCCTCGCCGAAGGCCACCCCGGCGGCCAGTCCTTCCTCCTGGAAGCGGCCGTTTTGCAAATTGCGGTACAGCTTGTTGGGCTGGGTGTCGTTGGCCACGAAGATGTCCGGCCACCCGTCGTTGTTGTAATCGAGCACCACCACCCCCAGCGATTTGCTGGTCGGATCGCCCACGCCCGCCTTCTCGGTCACGTCCTCGAATTTCCCGCCGCCCAGGTTGTGGTAGAGCTTGGCCGGCGTGCCTTTGTACGATTCCGGCGTGCAGTAGGATTTCGTCGAGCCGTCGAGCGAGCACCACAGGTCGCCTTCCGCCGTCCACTGCACGTAGTTGGCTACGAATAAATCGAGCTTGCCGTCGCGGTCGTAATCCAGCCACGCGGCGCCCGCGCTGAAGCTCGCGTTGTGGATTCCCGAGTCGTGCGTCACGTCGCGGAACTTCCCGCCGCCCTCGTTGTGGAACAGGTGGTCGCCGCCCAGCGCCGTAATGTAGACGTCGTCGCGGCCGTCGTTGTCGTAGTCCGCGATCGCCACGCCCAGCCCGTAGATTTCGATATCGAGGCCGCTGGCGCGTGTGATGTCGGTAAACGTGCCGTCGTGATTGTTGCGGTAGAGCGCGGCCGTGGTGTGCCGCGCGCCCGGCTTCCAGTCCTTGCCGTTCACCAGAAGGATGTCGAGCCAGCCGTCGCCATCGGCGTCGAAAAACGCGCAGCCGGAGCCCATCGTCTCCGGCAGCCATTTCTTGCCCGCCCGTCCCGAATTGTGCGTGAAGTGGATACCCGCGGCCGCGGTGACGTCGGTGAACCGCACCGGCTCATCGGCCGCGGGCACTGGATAGATCGCCGCCGCGGCCAGCAACAGGGTCAGAAACGTGATCGTGAATCGGCTGCCTCTCATTGTTATCCTCGGGGCTCAATAGCCGCGGCCGCGCGGTGAGCGCTTGCGACGCTTCGTCCGCCTTGAACCGCAGAAAGAGCTTCTCCTCCCGCCGGGCCTGCTCCGGCTGCCCCAACCCGCGGTAGCACAGCATCAGGTTGTAGTGCGCCTGCACGTCCTCCGGGTCCACCGCCAGCGTCTGCCCGAACTCGCGCACCGCCTCCGCGTACTTGCGCTCTAAAAACAAAATCCGGCCAATCTGGTTGGTGGTCACGCGGTCGCGCGGATACTGCCGCTCGGTGGCGCGCAGGTTGGCGAGCGCGCCGTCGTAGTCGCCGGCGGCTTTCTGAATCATCGCCAGAAAGAAGTGCCCGCGCGCCAGGTCCGGCTGCAGCGCCAGCGCCTTGTCGACGAACGGGCGCGCCGCCTCGGTCTCGCCCTCCTGAATCAGGGCGCGCGCCACATTCAGCCATCCGTCGGCATACTGCGGTTCGGCCTCGGTCACGCGCCGGAAGGCGTACTCCGCGCCCTTCAGGTCGCCCTGCAACAGCAGGCCGATGCCCCAATCGTTCCAGCGCTCGCGATCCTGCTGGCGCACCACCGGCGCCCAGTTCGGCTCGCCCAGCTCGATCTTCGCCGTGGCGTGCGCCAGCGTCACGATGGGCAGCACGGGCACCGGCGCGGAATCGTACGAGTATTCGCGGCTGTCGAAGGCGAGCCCCGCGGGTCCCGGCTTGGCCACGCCCGCAAACGCGAAGCGCGTGTAGTTGTAAGCGAACTTGCGGTAGTTCAGCTTCGTCTCGAGCGTGATGGGCCCCACCGCGTCGCGCGGAATCGCCACCCGGAAATGCACCGTGTCAGCCGCGCCCGGAGGGATCAGCCGCACGTACAACACGCTGCGCGTCTGCCAGGCGTTGCGTTTGTTGATGGGGTTGCCTTCGCCATCGATCTGGTACGAGCGGTAGAAGTGCGCGCCCGCCTCCACCGGCCCACGGCCTTCGTCTTCCACGCGGCCGCTCCACGCGAGCACCTTGCCGCGGGCATCGCACGCCTGAAATTCCAGCCACACGTCGAAGGCATCCACCGTGCCCGCGGGAAAAAAATGGCCGATCTTGCGCGTGCGCACCACGGCGTCCACGCGCACGGTCGAGCCCGGCTGAAACCGCACGCCCGGCGCGTCGATGGGCGCGGCCAGGCGGCCCACCTCGCGGATCACCACCGGCCCCGACTGCTCGGCCTCCTCGCCCACGGCGAAGGTCGAGGCCAGCGCGGGCGCATCGGTGACGCGCCGCCGCATCTCCGTCTGCCCCTTGGTCTCTTCCACCGGCGTGGCCGCGAACAGGTCCACGGTGATGAACCCCGATTGCAGAAACTTTTCTTCCTGGCGCAGTTGCTCGCCGTCGTGGTTCACAAACGCCACCGCCGTATTGGCCGCGGGGAAGCGGTGCGAGTGCACCATGCCGTTGCGATTCCCCGGATCGCGCGAAGCGACCAGCGGCATATGGCACTCCGAGCAGGTCGAGGGCTTCGGCGGGTAATAGAACGAGCGCGCGCCCTGCCCCGAGACGCCGCTGGCCTGCCAGTTGTCGTATTCGTTGAAGCCGCGCAGCCAGCGGTAGTGATTCACCGGCTGGTCCAGGTGCACTTTGTGGCACGCCGCGCAATACTCCGGCGAATCCTGGCGCATGAAGGCCTTCATGAAAGTGCGCCGGTGCGGCTCGGGATTGAGGTAGGTCAGGAACGCGTCGAGCTTGCGGATCCACGGGTTGTGGCTGGAAGCGATGCGGTGCAGCGGCGGATACATGATGGTGAAATCGCCGTTGCCCATGGAGCTGCCCACGTGCACGATGGAGTGGCACGAGACGCATCCCAGCCCGTTCTGCGCTTCCGGCGTATCCACCTGCTCCTTGATGGGCCGTTCGAAGCGGCCGTTGAAGAACACGGCGTGATCGTGGCAGCCAGCGCACCACTTGCTGCCTTGCGTGCCGCTCAACTCCTGCATGTGCTCGATGGTGCGGCGGTAGAAGCGGTTGTTGAACGACGCGAAATGGTGCATGGAGCTCTTCCACTGCTCGTAAATGTCTTTGTGACATTCGCCGCACAGCTTGGAATCCATGAAGAAATCCGACGGGATCAGGCCGCCCGTGTTGGTGCGCGCCGAGGAGGGCCAGAACGGCGAACGCGGCCCCGCGCCCTCTTCGGTCATCGCCAGCGGCACCACCTGCGGATTGCGTATGCGCTGCGCGGGCGCGCCGAAGCGTAGCGCCACCGCCAGCACGGTGAGCACGGCCAGCGCGGCCGACCAGCGCGGCAGCAGAATCGCCAGCCCCACCACCGCCAGCGCCACGTGCGCCCACAGCACCAGGCGATGGTCCGTGGTGGCGCCGACCGCGATCAGCCACGCGCCCAGCACCGCCGCGGCCGCGAGCGGCACGATCTTCGCGCTGCGCCGCCGCGTATAGCCCAGCCACACCACCACCGCCGCGCCCAGCCCCAGGTGCAGCACCACGTTGCCGATATAAAACACGGTGGGCGCCGGCAGCGCCGCCACGTACGCCGCGTTCGCCAGCATCAGCACCAGCAGGAGCACCATCAGCTCGGCCCCCCCAGCGGCCTGATCAGCCGCAGCGCTGGCCGCGTATTGTATTCCCGGCGATACCGCTGGTGCGCCGCATCGTCGGGGAAGTGTTCACTCGCCGGATACGGATAGCGGCTCATGCCGTGGAACGGCAGCGGCTCGACGCTGGTCGAGAACGCCGTGTTCGGATCGCGGTCTTTGGCCCACCCGTCCACCTTCAGCAGAAAGTCGCGCTGCCATCCAGGCGCCACCGGCGCGAGCGCGCGGGCATCGAAGCGCAGGCGCATTTCGTCGCCCGAACCGAGGATCGCCAGGCGGTCGTCGATCGCGCGCACCAGCTCGCGCACATCGCCGTAGCGCGTGTACAGGCCGCGCGTGGGGTTCCAGAACGAAACCGGCGAAACATTGCCGTAGAAGAATGTATCGGGCTGTTTGCGCTCCGGGTGGATGCGCGATTCCGAAAACCCGCGGAAGTGCAGTTGCGCCGATGCCAGCGCCACATCCCGCAGCCGCGTCTGTGCCGCCGACGGCCCTTCGCTCAGGAAAATCTCGTCCCAATACACGCAAAGGCTGGTCACGATGCGCACCTTGCGGCTGGCCGACAGGAAGCGCAGATCCACGGCGATCGTCTTCGGCTTGCCCGCGGGCATGCCCATGTCCTCGTTCACCGTCCGCCACTCGCCGGCGGCATCCTGCATCTGCAGATACGGCATCACCAGCCCGCCCTTGTATTCCTGCGCGGCGGCGCGGAAGGTGCTTCCATCGGGCCAGTCCACCCAGCCGTTCAGCAGCAGCACCGCGCGCCCGGAAGGCGCCGCGCTCCCAAAATCCAGCTCCAGCGTGTGCGGCTTCGCCACGCCCAGCTCCGAGCGCGGAAACTGGTCGGGGTACTTCTGGTCCTTTGCGAGCAGCGCCGCGAGCACGTCGCGGCCTTCATCGTCGCGCGCGCCCGCGGGATACACGCGCCGCTTCACGCCGAACAGGCGGAACTCGGGGTAAGGCGGCCCTTTGAACTTTTCGTTGGTGAAAATCTCCATCGTTGCGGGGTGATCCACGGCGATCAGCCGGATCCGGTCCAGGTACGACACCTCGCTCAACTCTTCGGTGACCCGTATGTCGTACTGCCCGTCCACGGCCGCGAGCGCCCGCCCTGGAATCGACACATACTCGTCGTGATCCACCGGGAAGTACGTGCCCTCGCCATCGCTCGCACCCAGAGGCGCCACGCCCAGCACGTCGGTAATGAATTGCATCTCGCGCCCGTTCCACGTCCAGATCATGGGGCACGAGCCCGACAGCCGCTGCGCCTCCTTGTAAGACCACGCGCGATTGGTGGCCTGCTTCACCTCGTTCTGGATCAGCCCGTTGGGCCAGGTGATGCGCACCACATCAACTTCCGTGTAGTCCGCCGCGTCGAACAGCAGCGGCACGCCGGTGTACGTCTGCCTGCGGTACAGGGCGCCGGCCTTGATTTCCACTTGCGCATCCTGCGCCAGCTTCAGGCTCTTCACGCCCTCGAGCTGCACGCGAATCCAGCGGCGGCTGGTGCGCGACCGGTTCTGCTCCAGGTGAATTCTGCCGTTGGGGTAGAAGCGCGCGTGGTACATTCGGCCATCGCCATCGAAATCGGCTTCCAGGGTCGGCGCGGGCGGTTGGCCGGCAAATGGTCCCGCCGTGTAGCGCCCACCGAGCTGATCGCGATAGAGCACAGCCGCGCGGTCGCTATAGAAAACCGCCAGGTCGAAGGCCTTACTGTCGGGATCTACACGCAACTTCGTGGCCTCGGTCGCGTACCCCTTCGCGAACGGGAAATCCGCGGTGCGATCGGCGAAACCGGCGGATCCTTCATTGCGCATCAGCGCCGCCGATTCGCCAAGCAGCACCAGGTCGAGATCGTAATCGTGGTCGTAATCGATCCACACCGCGCCCCTGAACAGCCGCTGCGGCAGGTTGGCTGCGAACCGCGTGAACTTTCCCCCGGTGTTGCGATACAGCTGCGGACCGGCGCCGGTCAGAACGCACAGGTCCATCAAGCCGTCGTTATCGAAATCGCCCGGCGCGATGAAGATCACTTCCTTCAAGTCCGCGAGGCCCGAGTCCTTCACCGGCTCCATGCCATGCCGGTACAGTGTTGCGCCGAGGCTCGACCACACCAGCAGATCCACCTGCCCCGTGCCGGTAGAATCGATCGCCGCCATCCCCGCGCCCCTCGGACTGACGGTGCCGTATAGAACATGGTCCACGAAGGTTGCGTCGGCCACCACCGGAGCTTTCGTGGGCTCGACCGGCGGATCGTAGATCTCCGCGTAGGTGCACCAGTCCACGTCCTCGGGGATGGCCGCGCCCTCGGCCTGCTTCTTCAACCGCTGGAACTCCGCCAGCGCGCTCGCCGCTTCTTCCCGGCGCCCTGCCTGACGGTCGACGTTGTACAACTGGAACCGCGCCGCCGCCAGCAGGGGATTCAGCTTCGCCGCCAGTTCGAACTGCGCGCGCGCCTCGTCGGCCTTCCCCACGAGCCGGTAGAGCGTGCCGAGCTGGTAGTGCGCGATGGGCTCTTCGGGCACCAGCGCCGCCATGGTTTCGAACTGCCGGATGGCCTGCTCGGTCTCCCCGGCCTTCTTATAGTAGACGCCCAGATTGAACCACGTGTGCGGCAGCTTGGGGTCGCGCCGCTGCACGTCCTTCAGTTGCGCGACGCCTTCGTCCAGCTTTCCGGCGCGCAGCAGCGCCAGCCCGTAGTTCAACTTCTCGCGCGTGGAAGCGGGCGCCAGGTCGAGCGCCGCCTTGAACTCGGCCACCGCTTCAGTCTGGGTGGTGGGATTCTCGTAGAAGGCTTTGCCCAGGTTGCGGTGCTGCGCCAGGCGTTCTTCCGCGCTCGGAGTGTCCGCCGCCCACAGCAAGAGCGCAAGAAGGCTCAGTCCCGCAAATGAAGACAACGATGCCCAGACCCTCGGCATTCCGATTACCGCGATCTTAAGCAACCCGGGCGCGCGGCGCAATAGTATAGAGACATTAGTACGAAGGCCGGAGCGAAAGCGTGCCGTAAGCAATTCAGTTATACTTTTCCCAGGCGGGTGCAGCGATATGACAGTGGACGAACGCATGGATCGCCTCACGGGTATAGTGGAATCCCTGGCCGGCGCGGTCGTAGCTCATGACAACCAAATCGAGGCGCTGGTACAAATTGCCGAGAAACACGAGAAAACCGGACAGGATCTACGGCACCGGATCGAGGCGCTGGTTCAAATTGCCGAGAAACACGAGCAAACCTGGCAGGATCTACAGCGCCAGTGGCAGGCCTACATCAACACCCTGCCGCGCCAATGACGGCGCTCCCCGCTACTGCTTGACGAACTCCACGCGGCGGTTCTGCGCCCGGCCCTGCGGGGTGTCGTTGGAATCCACCGGCTTGCCGGCGCCCAGGCCGCTCGCGGTCAGGCGATCGGCCGCCACGTGAAACTGCGCCACCAGCACCGCCTTCACCGCCTCGGCGCGGCGTTTCGATAAATCCAGGTTGTGCTCCGCGGCGCCCGTCGCATCGGTGTGCCCGTCGATGCGCAGCTTCAGGGTGGGATTGGTCTCGAGGCCCCGCGCGATCGACTTGATCACCGCCGCCGATTCGGTCTTGATGCGGTCGCTGTCGGTGTCGAACAGAATGCCGTGCGTCACGTAGCGGCCGGTTGACGAGATGACCTGGCTGAAATCGGGCGTCGATTCGGCCAGCCGCACCATGCGGTAGCCGATGGCGCTGTTGTCGCCGTACAACTCCGCCAGCAGCATCGCCGTGTCGAGCGGCGGCAGGTCCACCTGGTTGGCGTCCACCACGCGCTGGCCGTTGACGTAGAAGCGGACCCGGCCGTTCTGCACCCACAGCGCCATCTTGATCGGCTTGCTGAAATCGGGCTCCGGCTCCGCTTCGCCGATTTCGTCGTGCAGCGTCTTCAGGTGCACCACCAGGCCGGTGCCGTGGGTCTGCGTCCACACGTACAGGCCTTCCTCGCCTCCGTCCTTGGGGTGGAACGACCAGACCGAGCGCAGATCGCCCGGATTATCGAACTTCACCTCCGTCTCCAGGGTGAAGTTCTTGGGAATGCCCTTCAGATTGGGGGTCAGTTCCGTCCGGTCGGTAGCCGTAAGCTGGCGCACTCCGCCCCCGACCTTCAGGGTCACCGCGCCGCCGCGCACCTTCCAGTGCGGCGGTGGCTCGTCGCCCGTCATATCGGTGAAGTCGTCGTAGAAGATCACCTTCTCGCCGGGGACGAAATCGGCCTTCACGGCCGTCAAATCAGGCTGGCCCGCCGCTTGCGGCGCCGCCTGAGCGGCCATCCCGCCCAGCAACAGGGCCAGGCTGAAACATGCACTTCCGAGTCTCACGTATCACCTCTTCTTCAGAGGCTACCACCTGTCGATGTAAATGGGGTTGGCGGGCGGCTTGCCCTCGCACCAGTAGCGATCGAAGTCGGTGATGCCCGCCAGCTCGCGGAGCGCATCCTCGTCGATCCACTGCCGGCCCGTCGCTCTGTGCGGCTCCTGCGCGAAGATGGCCAGTGACGCGTCGCAGAGTATCTCCGGGGTGCGCCACTGGGAGCGGCCGGCCATGTTCCAGTTGATGGAAGCCTGGCTCTCGATGATGGTGCGCGGCCACAGCGTGTTGCCCGCAATGTTGTCGCCGCGGTGCTCGTCGGCCAGTCCGATGGCCACGCGCGCCATGCCCAGCTTGGAGATCATGTAGGCCACCTTCCCGGGAGAGGGCTCGCTGTGCAGGCGCGGGCACATGTTGAGCACGTGTCCCCAGCGCTGTTTCACCATGTGCGGAAGGGCGTAGTAACAGGCGATGTAGGCGGCGCGGACGTTCACCTGCATCATAAGATCGAAGCGCTTGGGCGGCGTTTGCGAGATGGGCTGCGCCCAAATGGCCCCGGCATTATTGACGAGGATGTCGACGCGGCCGAATTCGGCGATGGCGCACTCGATCATGTTGCGGATGGCGTCTTCGTCGCGCACGTCGGTGGCCACGGCCAGGGCGCAGCCCCCCTTGGCCCGGATCGCCTCCGCCGTCTCGTGGATACTGCCCGGCAGGCGCGCGCTCGACTGCTCGCTCTTGGCGGCCACCACCACGTCGGCGCCCTCCTGCGCCAGGCGCAGCGCCAGCGCTTTGCCGATGCCCCGGCTGGCCCCCGTGACGATGGCCACGCGGCCGTGAAGATCGGGATGCAAAACGGATGGCGAAGTGGACATGAGTTCTCCCAAGATTAGCACTTGCTGCTTACAAGCCCATGCTATATTGACACCGGGACTGAACTGCTATTTATGGGCTCAAGTGGCATTTCTCCACGCTCGGAAGCGGCGCCACCGCCCGCAGCCGCACTGCCGAACCAGACACCGCCGTCCGCCTATCTCGCGCAGGACGTCTTTGCGACGCTGCTTTCCCGGATCACGCTGGCGGAGGGGCCGCACGACGAAATTGCCGTGCGTTCGCCTTGGACCGGAGCGCTGTTGGGGCATACGCCGGCCGCGCGCGAGGCCGATGTGGCGCTCGCCGTCAGCCGCGCCCGCGCCGCGCAGCCTGCCTGGGCCGCCCGCTCCTTCGCCGAGCGCGCCAAAATCTTCCTGCGCTTCCACGACCTGCTCCTCCAGCGCCAGGACGAGGTGCTGGACATCATCCAGCTCGAAACCGGCATGGCGCGCGGCCACGCTTTCGAGGAAATCCTGGACACCGCCATCGTGTCCCGCTACTATGCCCGGCGGGCCGGCAAACTGCTCCGCCCACGCCGCCGCAAGGGCGCGCTGCCGCTCTTAACGCTGACCTGGGAACTGCGCGCCCCGGTGGGCGTGGTCGGCTTCATCGTGCCCTGGAATTATCCGCTCAACCTGGCCATCACCGATGCCGTGCCGGCGCTTATGGCCGGCAACACCGCGGTCCTCAAACCGGATCGTCAAACACCCTTCACGGCGCTGTGGGCCGTGGACCTGCTGCGCGAAGCGGGCCTGCCGCCCGACGTCTTTCCCGTGGTCACCGGAGACGGGGCCACCATCGGACCCGCGCTCGGCGACCGCGTGGATTACTTCATGTTCACGGGCAGCACGCGCACCGGAAAACTGATTGCCCGGCAGGCGGCGGACCGGCTGATCGGCTGTTCGCTCGAGCTCGGCGGGAAGAACCCCATGATCGTGCTGCGCGATGCCGACCTGGAGCGCACCGTGGATGGCGCCATCCGCGGCTGCTTCGTGGCCGCCGGCCAGGCCTGCATCTCCATCGAGCGCATCTACGTCCACGAATCGCTCGCCGAGCGCTTTCTCAGCCTCTTTGTGGAGCGCGTGCGGCGGCTCAAGATGGGCGCCGCGCTCGACTATTCCATGGAGATCGGCTCGCTCGCCTCCGAGCGCCAGCTTGCCACCGTCGAGGAGCACGTGCGCGGCGCCCTGGAGAAGGGCGCGACCCTGCTGGCCGGGGGACGCCCGCGCCCCGACCTCGGCCCGCTGTTTTTCGAGCCCACGGTGTTGACCAACGTCCGGCCCGATATGAAGGTCTACGCGGAGGAGACCTTCGGGCCGGTGGTGTCGGTCTACCCCTTTGCCACCGAGGCCGAGGCTATCGAGCGGGCCAATGCCACGCGCTACGGTTTGAACGCCAGCGTCTGGACGCGCAACACCGGCAAGGGCGTGCGCCTGGCGCGGAAGATCCGCGCCGGCAGCGTCAACATCAACGAGGCCTATGCCGCCACCTGGGGTTCGGTGGATTCGCCTTCGGGCGGTATGAAGGAGTCGGGCCTGCGCGCGCGCCACGGCGCCGAGGGCATCCTCAAGTTCACCGAATCGCAAACCGTGGCGGTGCAGCGGCTTATCCCCATCGCCCCGTTCCATGACATGAGCGCCGCCTTCTACGCGCGCTGGATGACCCGCCTGATGAAGATTCTGCGCCGCATCCGCGTGCTCGGATAACGGCCAGACAAGTGCTATTAGTACCAGCGAGGGTTACTGGGATGCCGCTGACTATAGTACTGGCCGACGACCATGCTGGATTCCGGGGGGTCCTGAAGACGCTGCTCGAAGCGCGGGGAATGACCGTAGTCGGCGAAGCCGGCGATGGCGCCGAAGCCCTGCAACTGGCCGCGAATCATCGGCCGGACATCGCCGTCCTGGACCTCTCCATGCCCGTCCTGAGCGGCCTCGACGCGGGCCTCAAGATGCGCTCCGTCTCCCCGTCCACCAGAGCTATCCTGCTGACAATGCACAGCGAAGACGAGTATGTCCGGCAGGCCGCCGCCGCCGGAATCGAGGGCTACGTGTTGAAATCGCGCGCCGCCTACGACCTGATGGATGCCATCCGCCAGGTGGCGCGCGGCGGCAGCTACCTGAGCCCCAGCCTCTCGAGCGCCGCATTCCAACCGTCGGCACCGGGCCGCCAGCCAAGCCGTTCCGCCCCGGGGAGATCCGCTTCCTTGCTTGCGCGCCTGGCAGGGTAAACTCTACCCGCCGGACGAAAGTTCTACACCGCTTGCCGGGTGCGAGCCGCGCTTCGGGTTCCGTTCCTATCCGCCCGTCCAGGCCTCACCCCGTTTCCATTGCTCCGCGCAGCGGCCAGGCGGCGAGCCACGATCTCGTAGACGATGGCGTTGAATACCATGCCGATGTGCGTGCCCGGGACCTCGAAATCGATGTCCGGCTTTCCGGTCTTGCAGACCTTCCAGTCCACAATGCCGTCCGACTTGGTGTAGATCGCGGTCTGGAACACCGATTTAGGAAGCTTCTCCGTCAGCGATTCCAGGAAATCGCAGGTGCACGCGCCGGTGTAGCATCCCGGCAGCACCCCTTCGCCGTGCCGGTCCAGGATCTGCCCGCGCACCATTTCGGCGATGCGCAGGATGGTCGGGTGCAGGGCTACGCCGCGGAAGGGCGCCCCCAGGCTGATCACCGACGCGATGCGATCCGGCATTTGCGAAGCCACCGAACGCGCCAGCACGCCGCCCAGGCTGTGCCCCACCAGGTGGATCTTGCGCCCGGTTTCCTTGTACGCCTTGCGGATGGTCTCATTGAGCCGCTGCTTGATCAGCAGGTTGGGGCATTCCGCATTCAGGCCGATGCCCGAAAAGTAAGACTTGTAACCGATCCGGCCCAGCCACGAGCGGAATTCCGTGAGGTATAGGTCGGTCCCCATGAAGCCGGGGATGACCACCACCGCGGAGCCGTCTCCCTCGGGTACGCCGAACCCCCAATACACCGGGGAGACCCGCAGGTAGACCATTTCGACGCCGACCAGCAGCTCCTGCCAGATCGGCAATTGAACGGCTTCATAGTCCCTGCGCACGCCGGAGCGGTTTGCCATCGGTGAACAGTTTAACGCACCGCGCGCGGTTTCGCCGCGGGATTTTGCAATCACAGCGGCCGCTTGCGCCGGAAATCCGCGAGTTTGTTCAGCCCGTCGATGTAGGCGCGGGCGCTCGCCTCGATGACGTCCGTCGAGGCCGCCCGCCCCACTACTTTGCGCCCCTCTTCCCCGACCTGCACCGACACTTCGCCCAGGGCTTCGGTGCCGCTGGTCACCGCGCGGATCTCATATCTCTCCAGCTTGGCCGCAGTCCCGGTCACCGAGGCAATGGCCTTGCACACCGCATCCACCGGACCGTCGCCGATGGCGGCGCCTTCGCGCATCGCGTCTTTGACGCGCAGCCTCACGGTGGCCGTCGGGATGGCGGACGTGCCGCTGTTGATATGCAGGTATTCCAGGTGGTACAGCTCCGGCACGGGATGGATCTCATCGTGCAAGATGGCGATCAGGTCCTCGTCGAACACTTCCTGTTTCTTGTCCGCCACCACCAGGAACCGCGGGTAGACCTGGTTGAGCTCCGGCTGCGTGAGGGTGTATCCCAGCTTCTTCAGCCGATCGCTCAGCCCGTGGCGCCCCGTGCGCGCGGTCAGCACCACGCGGCTTTCCCGAATGCCGACGTCTTCCGGCCGCAGGATCTCATAGGTGGTGCGCTCTTTCAGGAATCCATCCACATGGATGCCCGAGCTGTGCGAGAAGGCATTGGCGCCCACCACCGCCTTGTTGGGCGGAACCACGATGCCGAGCATGTCGGAAACCAGCCGGCTGGTGCGCTGCAGCTCGCGGGTGTCCACCCCGGTGTCGACGCCGAAGTAGTCGGCGCGGGTGCGCAGGGCCATGACGACCTCCTCGAGCGCGGCGTTGCCGGCCCTTTCGCCGATTCCGTTGATGGTGCCTTCCACCTGGCGCGCGCCGTTCATCACCCCGGCCAGGGTATTGGCCACGGCCATTCCCAGGTCGTCATGGCAATGCACGCTCACCACCGCCCGGGCAATATTGGGCACCCGCTCCCGTATGGTCTTGATCAGGCAACCGTATTGTTCGGGCACGGTATAACCCGTGGTGTCGGGAATATTGACCACCGTGGCGCCGGCATCGATGGCCGCCTGGATCATTTCCAGCAGGTACGCCAGGTCGGCCCGGCCGGCGTCCTCGGCGTAGAACTCGACGTCGTCGGCGTATTGCCGGGCCAGCTTGACGGCGTCAATGGCCATCTGCAATACCGTGGCTTTCTTCTCGCCGAGCGTGGCGCCGTAACGCTCGTCCTGGAACTTTCCGCCGATATGGATGTCCGAGGCGCCGATCCCGGTGTGTATGCGCGGGCGCGCGGCTTTGGCCAGCGCTTTGCCGCAAGCTTCTATGTCGCCCGGAACGGCGCGGGAAAGGGCGCAGATGGCCGGACCGGCGATTTCCCGGGCGATGAGCTGCACCGACTCGAAGTCTTCCGGAGAAGAAGCCGGGTAGCCCGCTTCAATGACATCCACCTGCAGCTTGGCCAATTGGGTGGCGATCTGCAGCTTCTCCCGGCTTCCCAGGCGGGTTCCGGCCGCCTGCTCGCCGTCCCGCAACGTGGTATCGAATACCGCTACCTTCTCCGGCATGACTCGGTCTCCAATCGGAGCCGCGCAAGTCAGCAAGCGGCCCGTTCAGCCCACCAACACCGGCTCCAGTTCGGCTGCCAGGTCCTCCGCCATCTCCGGCGCTTCTTCTACCTGCGCTTCCGCCACCACCTCGGCGGCCAGCTGGGGCTCGATGGCCGGCGGGTTCTCCACTAGCGTGGGCTCGGGCGTCCGGCGCGCACGGGGCTTGGGCCGCGCGGTGGTTGCCTTCTGCGCGCGCGCCCGCTTGGGCCGCACGGGCGATACTCCGGCTGCCGCGCGCAGTTCCGCGAAAGCCTGGTCCATGAACTCCCGGATGCGCTCGACGTCCGGGACCACCGCGGAATCGGCCGTCAAGCCGACATAGAACCGGCCGGCATAGCTCTGTACGGCGCAGCAGAAGCCCATTTCCGTGCCGATGGGCACATACGGATAGCTCCGCAGCATCTTTTTTCCGAGCAGATACAGGGGGACCTGCGGCCCGGGCACATTGGTGCACACCAGGTGGAACGGCGGGAAGGGCAGCCTGTTTCCCAGCAGCCCGAACATCGCCTGGAACGGGGGCGGAGCCGCGCTCAGCCAGGCCGCGCCCAGGCTGATGAGATCGAGGATGTGGGACCGCTTCATAGCGTGCGTCCTCTCGTGGACGGCTTTGAGCAGTTCCAGCAGGTCCTTGATATCGAGCGGTGTGGTGACCGGCAGGATGGAAATCTTGTTCCCCATGCTCGCCTGCGCGCCCGGCGGCCGCAGGTTGACCGGCACCCAGTACCGCAGCAGCCGTCCCGCCACCGGTTGCCCATGCAGTTCGGCGTAGCGGCTCACCGCCGCGGTCACTACCGTGAGCACCACGTCGTTCTTGGTTGCGCCGCAGGCCTCCTTGATGGCGGCTGTCTCGGGGATGGAGAAATCCGTCCAGATGTGCCGGCGCGGGCCCAGACACGGCGCGTTGAACGGCAGCCGGTCCATGGACTTCATCAGGTCGGGAACCATCCCGGCCCACTGTTGCACGGCCGCCGGCGCCTGGTTGGCAACCATCGCCTGCACCAGGTTCATGGCCGCCGCCTGCGCTTCGAGCAGGCAGGCTATGGCTTCCGACGTCGAGCTGACCAGGGCGTCCATCAGCGATGCGGTGGCATCGGGCAAGGGCGGCGGAGCGAACGGCTGCTTCCGGGGCAGGGGCGCGATCTCCGGGCTGGCGTCCAGCACCAGGTTCAGCAGTGCCACGCCGGAAACACCGTCCGCCAGGCAATGATGCAGGCGGAAAATCATCGCCATGTGCCCCTTCTTCAGGCCATCCACCAGGGTGATGTCCCAGAGCGGGCGGCCGCGGTCCATGACCTGACTGAAGATCTTGCCCGCCAGCGCCTGCAGTTCCCCATCGGTGCCGCGCTTCAAGGTCAGCAAGCGGATATGGCGCCGGATGTCGAATTCGGGATCGAATTCCCAGGTCGGGTGACCGAGATTGAAGGGCGGGATGACGATGCGCTGCCGGTAGCGGGGGATCAGCGGAAGCTTCGATTCGACGAAGTCCGTGAATGTCTCCAGCGAGACGCCGCCATCGAAAATGGCGACGCACCCGATGTGCAGCGGCATTTCGTTTTTTTCGAGGTACAGGAAGATCGCGTCTTCCGAGGACAGGCGATCGCTGGGGCGGGAAGGCGGCATGGCAGTACTCCGTTTCGAGCTCGCGAAGATGCGCCGCGCCGGGCGCCCCATTCCGTGAAGCTACGGGGCGCCCGGCGGGCGAGGGACGGTTCGCACGGGAATCGCCCCAAAAGATAAAGATACCTCTATTTCTGCTATGCCGGGACAAAAACTTTTCGCGGCTGCCCCCTACGCGGCATGGGCCTTGGCGCGTTTGGGCGCGTGGGGCTTGTCGTCGGTGTGGGCGTGGGCGGTGTGCTTGGGCTTCGCCATCACATCCAGCAGTGCCTGCTGCGCGGCCACGAAGCTGTCCACTGTCTGGCGCATCAGATCCGTCAGCATGGCCGGCTGGAACGGGTTGATCACATCCACGGTTTTCTTGGCCGCCTTCAGGCTCACGGACATCTGCTGCGCGGCCACATCGAGCAGTTTTTTCTGAGCGTCAATGAAGGCTTCCGCGCCCTGGTTGGCCAGTTCCGTCAACTCGGTCTTCTTGGCGGCGGCGTGGCCGTTGGTCCCTTCGGCGACTTTGGCGGTCTCCTCGGCCACCACGTCCAGGAACTTCTTCTGGCTGCGCACGAACGTCTCCATCCCCTCGCGCGCCAGTTCGGCCAGGCCCTTGCCGTCGAACGGCGTGCCGGCCTTGTTGGCGTCGATCCACATGTCGGTCTGCTTGGCCGCGATGGTCAGGAAATGCTGCTGCATGTCGATAAACGTGTCAACGCCGCGGCGCACCAGGTCGGTCATGGCGGCGATCGGCACCGACGCCCCGGCCCTCTCTTGTACGCCGGTCGCCAGGATCTCGTTCTGCCGCTGGGCCAGGTGCAGAATCACGCGTTGCGCCGCGATGAAGTTCGACATCCCCTCACCGGCAATCTCGGTCAGGGCGGCGGCGGGGGCGGAACGCGCTTCCGCCAGCCGTTCCCGGACGACGTTCATGGTGTTGGCATTTTGCCGCATCACCAGATCCAACAGGATCCGCTGCGTGGCGAAGAAACTTTCCGTTCCCTGCCGGACCCATTCCGACAGCATGGTAACGGGGGAAAACTCCCGAGCGGGGGCTTCCTCGGGCTCGGGTTTCGCTTTGGCTGGCATGTAAAACTCCTTTTCGTATGCTGCAATGCAGCATACAATTACACTGTAGACCTGCTTGCGTTTATGTGTCAAGATAAATCTAGAATTTCGCAGTGCAGCAAGGAGGGAGCCGTGGCAGCGCCGACCGTGGTCATCAAGAAATACCCCAATCGCCGGCTATACGATACATCTGCCAGGCGTTACGTGAACCTGGACGATCTGGCCGCCATGATTCGCCAGGGCCGCGAGATCCAGGTGGTGGACGCCCGCACGGGCGAGGACCTCACACGCGTGGTCCTGACCCAGATCATCACGGAGGACGCCAAGGGCCAGCCCACGGGGTTACCCATCGACCTGCTGCGCCAGTTGATCATCACCTCCGACCGGGTGGGGCAGGAATTCATCATGTCGTATCTCAAGTCCGCGGTGGAGACCTACCAGAAGGTGCAGGAATCGGTCGAAAGCCGCCTGAGCGATGTGCGCTCGGCGGCGCTGACGCCGCTGCACCTGGTCAAGGATTTTCTCACGGGTTCGCCGCCTCCGGCGGCGGCCACGGCGGAGGCCGAGCGCGACGAGCTGCGCCGCCGCGTGGCGGAGCTGGAGGCGCGCATAGCCAAGCCAAAGCCGAAACGCAAGCGCAAATAGGGGATGTAACATGAAGGGAGGAGCGGTCGTGAGCCCGTCAACGCTGTTCGATCTGTCCGTGGTGGAGCCGCTGCTGGGGGGCATTGGCCCCGCGGAGATGGGCGCCATCATGCATGCCTTCACCCGGGGCTCCCCGGCGGACCGCATCGCCGCAGTGGAGGCCGCCCTGCATGCCGGCGGCACGTCCTGGCGAAAGGACGTCGGACATTGGGTCGCGGGGCTGGTTCCCGTCGAGTTGCTGGTTCCCGAGATTTACCGCCACTGGCGTCCGCTGGTCGAAGACGCCATGCAGTTCGTATTCGCGCGCCTGTCGGACCGGCGCCTGGCCGCCAAAATCGTCGAGCAGATCGAACTGCCGCGCGGCACGGCGTCGGAAGTGCGCCTGCTGCGGCTCATCTCGCGGATGCCCGGCCTGCAGAAAATCGGGCAGGTGGTGGCGCGCAACCGCAGCCTGGCGCCTTCCCTGCGCGTGGCGCTTTCGGAGCTGGAAAACGGCCTCAGCGACGCCACCGCCGACGAGATCCGCGCCATCCTGGTGGACCGGCTGGGGCCGCTTCTGGAAACCCACGCCGTCGAAATCCAACCGGCCATCTTCCGCGAAGGGACCGCCAGCGCCATTGTGCGCTTCACCTGGAGGAGGCCCGATGGCGACCGCGAGCGCGGCGTCTTCAAAGTGCTCAAGCCCTACGTCCCCGCCTGTTTCGCGGAGGATTTGACGCTGGTCGAGCATCTCGGCGAGTACCTGGCGTCGCGCCACCGGCGCTACGACTTCGCGATCCACGATGTCCGCGAGATGCTGGGCGAAGTTCGCCTGCTGCTGGAGCACGAGTTGGATTTCCCGCGCGAGCAGGCCACGCTCCTGGCTGCGCCCCGCACCTTCCGCGCCAGCATCGGCATCCGCGTCCCGCGCCTCATCGAGCCGCTCTCGACCCCCGAAATCACGGCCATGACCGAGGAAGACGGCGTCAAAGTGACCGATGCCTTTCCGCGCTCCCCCATCCGGCGCGACCGCATCGCCGAGCAGTTGATCGAAGCCCTCATCGCCGTCCCTCTGTTCTCGCGCGAAGATCCCGCCACGTTCCACGCCGACCCCCACGCCGGGAACCTGCTCTACGACCAGCCCAACCGCGAGCTCATCCTTATCGACTGGGCGCTGGCGGAATCCATGAGCCTCGAGCTGCGCCGCCATCTGGTGATGTTGTGCCTCATGATGATCCTGCGCCGGCCCGAGGGCGTCCGCCAGGCGATCCACGCCCTGAGCCAGGTCGGCCCGCGCCGCCCTCAGGCGCACGAGGAGGTGATCGACCGCTATGTCGCCCGCTTCTTCGACGAGTTCCCCGCCGATCGCTCGCCCGGCGTACTCGACGCCATGCTGCTCATGGACGACATTGCGCTTGCCGGGGTGCACTTTCCGGCGCCGCTGTTCATCTTTCGCAAGATCGTGTTCACGCTCGATGGCGTGCTCCACGACGTGGTCCAGGAGGGGGTGCGCATCGACCTGGTGATCGCGCGCGAATTCCTCACGCGCTATATCGCCAGCCTGGGCGTGTTTCATGCGCCGCTCGGGGTCAAGGACCTGGCCAATGTGGAATGGAACGCGCTGCTCTATCCCGCGCGCTCGCTGGGCCGGACCCTGCGGGGGAACGAAAAAGCTGGAGCCACAGTCCGGGCTTGAACCGGAGACCTGCGGTTTACGAAACCGCTGCTCTACCAACTGAGCTACTGTGGCCTACCCTCAATTTAAACAGCCCGCACGAGTATTTCAACTGCGGCACTGGCAGCAGCGGCAGCGGCAGCACACCACGCGCCAGCGCCGCGCTCGGCCGGTCCGGCGATACCCATAGAGTGCTAACGAGGCTCCGCCTCAGACCGACGAGGTATATTTCCGCCGGGTCTGAAGATCGGGCATAATCCGGTAGATGGCTCCGGTCGACAGTGGAGAACTGCAAGCAGTTCTCGCCAATGATTTAGGCCGCCGAAGCGGCAGTCGATCCCGAGCGATCGGAGTCGTGCC
>JAIQEX010000042.1 GCA_020073615.1 Terriglobia bacterium | reverse complement strand
TTCTTCCACAAGCGTCTCTGCGGTCCACTTGCCAACAGTTGCTTCCACCACCAGCCCGACCCCGCTCACCGGCCCGAGAGCAAACTCGAAGCTGCCTATCACAAGGCCGACAAGGCCATCCAGCAAATCGTTGACCTGCTTGCTGCAGCGTGATGTTACACCAAAAATGTTGAAGTATTCTTGTTTACGATCTCCGATTTAAGAATCTAGGAGGCTCAATGTTCAAAGAAAGCAGACAGGAACTGCTGTTCAACTGGAGCATGCTGGGGAACGTCGCCGAGGGGCGCCCCAACCTGGGGCTCACGACGGACGTATCGGTCTATCGATTGATGCAGTTCACGCTGCGAGACGTACTCATCAGAGACTTCGGCGTGGAAGCGGCCCGCCGTGTCTTTTTTGACGCGGGCAAAAGCGCCGGCAAGCACTTCTATGAAAACCTCGTCG
The DNA here is from genome assembly GCA_020073615.1 of Terriglobia bacterium. GTDB lineage: Bacteria > Acidobacteriota > Terriglobia > Bryobacterales > Bryobacteraceae > JADGNR01. The sequence goes on along the minus strand of JAIQEX010000042.1, from coordinate 44,816 downwards.
CCAAGGGCCTGAGCTTCTCCGAGTTCATCGGTGCGCTTCAGGACGTCTTGAGTCAACTCAGGGTAGGCATCCTCAGGGTTGAGAAAGCCGATATAGAGAGTCTCAGATTCACCATCACGGTGGCTGAGGACTTGGATTGCTCGGGGCTGCCAGTGAGCGATGAGGAAATTTGCACCTATGACGAGGGCTTCATAGCCGGGTTGCTCCTGGCGTACACGGGTCGCGAGTTTTCCGTCAAGGAGGTCGATTGCTGGTGCTCCGGCGATCGGGTCTGCCGGTTCGAAGCCAAGGCCGGGTAATTAAGGCCCGCCATGCTCACGCTCCGGGAAGGGGACATAGACAGGATCAGCGGCGCACTCCATGACCTTTTGAAGGGGCGGATACCCAGCGAGATCGACTTGCCCTCGGACTATCCGCAGAATGAGCTCGCGCAACTGGTTCAGTACGTCAATGCCCTGATATCCGCCCATCGGGTCTCCTCCGAGTTCACATCGACCCTCTCCAGGGGCGATCTCTCCGTTGATCTTCCCAGGGGCGGCATGCTGGTTACCCAGTCCCTGAAAAATCTGCAAGCAAGTCTTCGCCACCTCTCGTGGAAAACGGAGCAGATTGCCAAGGGAGACTTCACGCAACGAGTCGACTTCATGGGCGACTTCTCGGAATCGTTCAATTCCATGGTCGACCAACTGGCCAAAAGCCGCGAACTGCTCCGCGAGAAACTCGCGGCCGAAGCCGCCAACCGGGCCAAAAGCGCATTCCTGACGCACATGAGCCACGAGATCCGCACCCCCCTGAACGGCATTCTCGGCAACCTCGAGCTGCTGCTGGACGGCCCGCTCGGCGCCGAACAGCGGGCCTTCGCCGAGACGGCGCGGGAATCCGGCCGCGCCCTGCTGGCCATCGTCAACGACGTCCTGGACTTGTCGAGAATCGAAGCCGGCCGCGTGGAAGTTCTTCCGGCCCCGTTCAGCCTGACCGATCTGGCGTCCGGGGTGGCGGAGTTGATGGCCCCGCGGCTTCGACAAAAAGGGCTTGAATTACGGTTGGATATTCAAGTGCCTCCCCAGACGGTTTCCGGCGATGCCGGCCGAATCCGGCAGATCGTCACCAATCTGCTGGGCAATGCCGTCAAGTTCACCGAGCGCGGCCACGTGGCCCTGAGCGTCACGCGTTATGAAGACCAGAACGGCCTTCCGCTGTTTGGCATTTCGGTCGAGGATACCGGCATCGGCATACCTCGAGAGAAGCTGCCGTGCCTGTTCCACGACTTTGTGCAGGTCGATTCATCGCTGACCCGCAGCCACGACGGTACCGGGCTGGGTCTCGCCATCTCCAGGCGCCTGGCGCTCATGATGGGAGGGGACATTTCGGTGGACAGCGCGCCCGGCGAGGGTTCGGTCTTCACCTGCAAACTTCCGCTGCCGATCGTCGCGGCCCCGGCGCCGGAAATCGAAAACGCCCGGCGTCTGGACGTCTTGTCCAGCGCTGTCGATGGCCGCCCCGGCGAAGGCTGCCGCGCGCTGCTGGTCGAGGACAACGCGATCAATCGGAGAATCGGGCAACGGATGCTCGAGCGATTGGGATGTACCGTCGATCTGGCACAGCACGGGCGGGAGGCGCTCGAACTGCTAAGCGTTCAGCCCTACGACATGGTGTTTATGGACTGCCAGATGCCCGTGATGGATGGCTACACCGCGACCGCCGAACTTCGGCGCCGCGAAGCGCATGGATGCCGCACGCCCGTAGTCGCCATGACGGCGCACGTTATGGAGGGCGCGCGCGAACAGTGCCAGGCCGCCGGAATGGACGACTATCTCGCCAAGCCCATAGCCACGGGCGAACTCCGCACCGTGCTCAGGAAATGGTTTCAGCCGCGGCCGGGCTCCGCCGCAGCTCCGGTTGAAGGTTCGTGTCGCACCTGAAACTGAGTTCATGTTACGCGACCAGTCTCCTCGATTCCCACATCCTCCCACCCCCGTATAATGAAACATACCGTGGGGAAATTCTTCGTCCAGAACTTCGGGTGCCGTGCTACGCAGGCCGATGGCGCCGCGCTCTCCGGCGTCTCCTGGGTGGTCGGCAATTCCCATAAAACGCAGAGCGCCGAGCTTGTTTCGCTTGAGGCCGCCGCCCCCTTCCACGGCAATATCCCCGTCGGCGATATCTTCGCCCAGTTTCGGTGGTAGCGGCGGCGGCTCCCGCAGTTCCGGCGGCGGCGGTGGTTCCCATAGTGGTGGCGGCGGCCACGGCGGCAGAAGGTAGATTGAGCGCGCCGCCATTGGCCTGCGTAGCGCCGGTAGCCGCGCGGGCTTCAGCACCGCCGGCGGTTGGCCGTTGCACCCCAATGGAATCGTGACGCAAGCGATCACCACGAACCCGGATACCATGCATGGGGTGCCCGTATTCCGAGGGACACGAGTGCCCGTCCAAACGCTTTTTGAGTACCTGGAGGGAGGCGAAACGCTGGAAGACTTTCTGCTGGGTTTTCCAACCGTTTCGCGCGCGCTGGCCTTGGAAGCGCTTCAGGAGGCCAGGAAGCGGTTGCTCGTGCGCGCCTCATGAGGGTCCGGTTCGACGAGTGCGTTGACCAGCGGCTACGGCTTGTTTTCCCAAGCCACGAGTGCCAAACCGCCCGCTTCGCCAGACTGGCGGGCTTGAAAAACGGGCGTCTGCTGGAGGCTGCCGAAGAAGGCGGTTTTGATGTTCTCATTACGGTTGACCAGAATATTCCGGATCAACAGAATCTGAGCGGACGGAAGATCGCTCTCGTAACTCTCTGTGCCCCGGCCAACCGCCTGCGCGACTTGGCGCTATTAGTGCCCGCGGCAGCTTCCGCGATGGCTTCGATCAGGCCCGGGGATGTAGTGAGAATTCGGTAGCCGGCTCTCGGCGGAGACCGCGCGCGGCACATCCTCCCGCCCCCGTATAATGAAACATACCGTGGGGAAATTCTTCGTCCAGAACTTCGGGTGCCGTGCTACGCAGGCCGATGGCGCCGCCCTCGAATCGCTGCTCGCCGCCAAGGGCTTGGCCCCCGCCCAAGAGCGTTCCGACGCCGACCTGGTGGTGCTGAACACCTGCACCGTAACCTCCGCCGCCGATGACGATGTCCGCCAGACCATCCGCCGCGTCCATCGCGAAAATCCCGCGGCCCGCATCCTGGTCACCGGCTGCTACGCCCAGCGCGCGCCCCAGGAGCTCGCCGCGCTCTCCGGCGTCTCCTGGGTGGTCGGCAATTCCCATAAAACGCAGATCGCCGATCTTGTCTCGCTCGAAACCACTGCCGCCCCCTACCACGGCAATATCCACGTCGGCGATATCTTCGCCCAGCACGACTTTCTCGCCGCGCCGGTCGAGGACGCCGCCGGCGACCGCACCCGCCCCAACCTGAAAATTCAGGACGGCTGCAACAATCGCTGCTCCTTCTGCATTATTCCATTTGTGCGCGGCCGCAGCCGCAGTGCGCCGCCCCAGCGCGTGGTGGAACAGGTGCGCTCGCTCGCCGCGCGCTACCGCGAAATCGTGCTCAGCGGCATCAACCTTGGCCGGTGGGGCAGGGAAGCGGGCAGCCCCCTTCGCCTGCCCGATCTCGTGCGCCTGCTGCTCGCCGAAACCGGCGTGGAGCGCCTGCGCCTTAGCTCCGTCGAGCCCATGGATTTCTCCGACGACCTGCTGGAGCTCATGGCTTCCTCCCCGCGCATCGCCCCCCACGTCCACGCTCCGCTGCAAACCGGGTGTGACCGCATCCTGCGGCGCATGCATCGCAAGTACCGGCCGCGCCACTACGCCGGCCGCGTCGAAAAAGCGCGCGCCCTCATGCCCGACGCCGCCATCGGCGCCGACGTCATGGTGGGCTTCCCGGGAGAAACCGCGGCCGATTTCGAAGAAAGCCGCAGCTTCATCGCCGGCCTTCCCTTCACTTATTTACACGTGTTCACTTATTCCGAGCGCCCCGGCACCCCCGCGGCCGCCTGTCCGGACCAGGTTCCCATTCCCGTCCGCAAGGAACGCAACCGCGTCCTGCGCGAGCTGGCGGCGGCCAAAAACCGCGCGTTCCGCGAGCGCATGGTCGGGCGGACGCTCTCCGCCGTCACCCTCCACGAACCCGGCGCGGCCCTTACCGGCAATTATCTGAAGGTCGAGCTTGCCCGCGCCCACGAACCCAATGTTATTGTGGATTTGGGGATCGGCGGGGTAACCGCGGGGGGACTCCGCGAAGCTAGTCTGTGATGTCCGGCATCCGCTCCGAACGCTTGACCAGGCCTTTCCGCAGCCTCTCTTTGACCACCAAGGGCGTGCTCGTCATGTCCCTTCCGGTCTGCGCGCTGCTGGCCGCCATGGTGGTCTTCTACCAGTTCGAGCGGGAGGCGCGCACCGCCCACTCGCTGGTCGAGCACACCTTCGAAGTGCGCTCGCAGATCCGCGATGTGCTCATGCTGATGTTGAATGCCGAAACCGCGACGCGCGGCTATCTGCTCACTCGCCAGGACGCTTTTCTCGAACCATATCGCGAGGCGCGGACCAGCCTGGAGGCGCCGCTCGGCTCTCTCGACAAGCTGCTCGGCGATAGTCCCCCGCAGAGCAGCCGGCTGGCCAAGGTGCGGGCGCTCACCGCCGTCGCGCTCGAATCCATGGAGGCGATGCGCCGCGACGTCGTCCAAAATCGCGCCAGCGCCGGTCTTGCCGAGCTCCAAAGCGCCAAAGCCGACGTGGATATCCTGCGCGGCGAGATCGCCGCCATGCTCGCCGAGGAACAGGGCCTGCTGGCCGTGCGCACTGGGGCCGAACAGCGGGCGCAACGCCGCCTGGAGCTTGCCATTTTCGTCGGCGGTCTGGTGGGCTTGCTGGGAGGACTGGCCGCGGTGCTGCTCTTCACCACCGGTATCGCCCGCCGCGTGCACCACGTCGAGGAGTATGCCCGCCGCGTCGCCGAAGGCCTTCCCATCGCCGCGCCGGTGAAAGGGCACGACGAGATCGCGCGCCTGGAACGCACTTTGCAGGAAACCTCCGAGCTGCTGGCGGCCAGCAACGAGGAGCTGCGCGCCTCCCATATCGAGTTGGAGAGCCGCGTCGCGCAGCGTACCCGCGAGTTGAGCGCCGCCAACGAAGAGCTGCACAAAGCCAATGAGGTGCGGCAGGCCGTCATCAACTCCACGCCGGTGGCCATTTGGGCGCTGGACCTCGAGGGCCGCGTCACTTTCTGGAATCCCGCCGCCGGGCGCATCTTCGGCTGGAGCGAAAGCGAAGTCATCGGCCGCCCCCTGCCCGTCATTCCCGCCGAACTGCAGGACGAGTTCCAGCAGTGGCTGGCCCGCTTCCGCAACGGAGAAGCCTTGGTTGCGGTGGACCGGAAACGGCGGAAAAAGGACGGTGCCCTCATCGACGTCAGTATCTGGACCGCGCCCCTGCGCGACGCCCGCGGCCGGATCACCGGCACCATTGCCATCGATAGCGACGTGACCGAGCGCAAAAGCCTGGAAGAACAGGTCCGCCAGTCGCAAAAGCTGGAGGCCGTGGGCCGCCTCGCCGGAGGCGTCGCGCACGATTTCAACAACCTGCTCACGGTCATCATGGGCTACGTCGAAATGCTCCTCGACGAATCCCGCGCCCTTCCGCGCCTCACCGAGTACGCACAGGAGATCCAATACGCCGCCGGCCGCGCCAGTTCCCTCACCGCGCAACTGCTGGCCTTCAGCCGCCGCCAGATCAGCCAGCCCGCGGTTCTCGACCTCAATGAGATCGTCACCCATTCCATGAAGCTGCTGCGCCGCGTGATCGGCGAAGATGTCGAGATCGCCACCCATCTGGATCCCCAGCTGGACAGCGTCAAGGCCGATCCCATCCATATCGACCAGGTGATCATGAACCTGGTGGTCAATGCGCGCGATGCCATGAGCGGCGGCGGCAAGCTCACCATCGATACCGCCGCCGTCACGCTCGACGAGCACTATGCCGGGCGGCATATCGGCGTGGCGCCGGGCCGGTACTCCATGCTGGCCATCAGCGACACCGGCGCGGGCATGGACGCCGCCATCCGCAGCCGCGTCTTCGAGCCGTTTTTCACCACCAAGGAGGCCGGGAAGGGGACCGGGCTCGGCCTCGCCATCGTCTACGGCATCGTCAAGCAGAGCGGCGGCGAAATCATGGTCTATAGCGAACCGGGGCAGGGAACCACCTTCAAAATCTATCTGCCCGTCGCCGAAGCTTTCGCCGAGCCAGCGCCCTCCGCCCTCACCATCGCCGGCGCGCGCGGCAATGAGACCATTCTGGTGTGCGAAGACGAAGCCGGCATTCGCAAGCTGGTCGAGGCCATGCTCGTCAAACAGGGTTACCGGGTGATCGAAGCGGAATCGCCGGAACGCGCCTTACAGCTTGCCCGCGAGCTCCCCGAGACCATTCATCTGCTCCTCACCGACGTCGTGATGCCGCAGCTCAGCGGCCTCGACCTGGCCCAGGCCATCGCCGAGCTGCGCCCGCAGATCAAGGTGTTGTACATGTCCGGATATACCGACAACCGCGTCCACAGCAGTTGGCTGCTGCACCCGGGCACGCCCTTCCTGCAGAAGCCGTTCACCGCGGCCGGCCTGGGCCAGAAGGTCCGCGAGGCGTTAGCCGCCAACGCGGCCACAGGAAGCCCGGAGTGATTCGCTACGGCAGGTGCCACTCCAGCCACGCCAGCATGTCTTCCTGGCGGTCGCGGTTTCCCATACGCGACTCCAGGTTCACGTAGCGCACCCCCCGCGCCGCGGCCAGGCGGGAAAGCGAGCCATCGTCCTCTTGGACATGCTGCTGCAGCACCACGTTATACGGCGAATCCGACAGAATCTTGAAATCGCCGGCATCGGTGCACAGAAAGAAGGCGTGCGGGTGCTCGCGGTCGCGCAGCGACCCGGCCTCGCTTAGCGGCTCTTCGTTGGCCACCGAATACTCGTCCGTATTATTGTGCAGGGCCACCAGCAGGCCGCCCGCCGGCGGGAACAGCGCCGCCAGCAGGCGCGGACGGCCGCGATCCAGCAGATCGAGCGCCCGCACGATCCGCTCCGGCCCCCAATCGGGGTTCAGGGCCTTGAGGCTGATCTCCGCGCCGGCGCGGGAAAACATGCGGTTGGGATCGATCTGCCCGCCCTCGATGGGCACGTTGCGGGTATGGCTTTCGATCAGGATGGCGGTGCCGTCGTGGGCCTGCATGTGGCGCAACAGCAGTCCGCGCGCCGTCTCTTCGTCGCCGTGAATCAACAGGTAGCGGCGTTTCGACCGTCCGTTGCGCACGATGCGGAAACGCGCCCCCGCCAGGCTGACATGTCCCGGCCGCAAAAATGGCAGCCAGCCGAACAGAGACGCAAAGGCCAGAAACTCGCGCCGATTCCAGGCCGCCGGTTGTCTCACGGGAGATCTTCCCCCACCGGCTTCTTGTGCTTGGGCCGGCGCCGCGATGCCTTCGGTTCGATGGCGCGAGCCGCCGGAACCCGGCCCACGCGCTCGCGCGCGATGGCCTTCACCTCCTTGCCCAGGTCAAAGGTTTTCTTCTTGCGGGCCAAGCATCCTCCGAATCCCGGCCGCCAGGCTCTCCGGCGTGAAGGGCTTGTGCAGAAAGCCGACCCGTCCCGGAGCGATGGCCGCGAGCGCGCTCATGTCCACAGGATACCCGCTCGTGGCCAGCACGCACAGCTTCGGGTTGACGTGCAGCATGCGCAAAGCGAGATCTTCCATACCGAGTCCGGGCATGGTGGCGTCCAAAACCGTCACGGCGAAGCTCGCGGGGTCGGCCGCCACCTCGCTCCAGGCCTCGTCGGTGCGGTCGGAGGTGGTCACGGCGAATCCCAGGCGCGCGAGGTAGACGCTCATCATCTTCAGCAGTGAAGGCTCGTCGTCCACGATGAGGATGCGTCCAGCGGCATGGCTCATGGTCGGTGGTTGTATGATCTCCCTATGAGATTCTATACGGACTATCTCACATTTAAGACCGCAAAACATCGGGAATATTTGAATATTACCGGGCAGGTGGAAGCGGCCCTGCGGAAAAGCGGCGTCCAGGAAGGTATGATTCTCGTCTCGGCCATGCACATCACCGCCGGGGTGTGGGTCAACGACGCGGAGGACGGCCTGCTGGCCGATATCGACGAGTGGCTGGAAAAACTGGCGCCCTTCCGCCAGGATTACCGCCACCACCGGACCGGGGAAACCAACGGCGATTCTCATTTGAAAAGCCTGCTCGTACACCACGAAGTGCTGGTGCCGGTTACCAAAGGAAAGCTGGATTTTGGCCCGTGGCAGCAGGTTTATTATGCGGAATTCGACGGGCGCAGGGCCAAACGCGTCATCATTAAGGTGATGGGCGAGTAGCCGTGAAAGGGAACCGGCACCAGCGGCATTTCAGGAGTGGATCGAAATTATGAGACGCTTTTTCTTTTCTCTGTTACTGAGCGCCGCCCTGGCGCACCCCGCCGATCTGCCCGTCAAGCAGGTGGTGCTGTACAAGCACGGCGTGGGGTTCTTCGAGCGGTCCGGCCGGCTGGGCCCGGGCGAATCGGCGCGGCTCGATTTCAATGCCGCGGAGATGAACGACGTTCTGAAATCGCTGACCATCGCGGAGCCGGGCGGCGGCAAAATCTCCGGCCTGCGCTACGATTCCATGGATCCGTTGAGCCATAAGCTGGCCGAGTTTCCTTTCCGGATCGGACAGGCGGAGGCGCTCAGCGCCATGCTGGATCAGCTCAAGGGCGGGCGGCTGGAATTGAAGTTCGGCAATGAGACGGTGACGGGCGTGATCGTCAACGGGCGCCTGATCGCGGGCAGCGATAAGGCCCCCGAGCGCGAGCAACTCACCCTCCTGCTGGACTCGGGCGAAATGCGCAACGTGGACCTGAGCGCGGCCACCGGCATTCGCTTCCCCGACACGCAGTTGCAACAGCAGTTCAAGGACTACCTGGCGGCGGTGGCGGCGGCGCGCTCCAAAGACAAGCGCAGCGTGTACATCGATTCCACCGACGCCAAAGAGCGCGAGGTGGTGGCCAGCTACACCATTCCCTCGCCGGTGTGGAAATCGAGCTACCGGCTGATCTTCGGCGCTTCCGGGCAACCGGTGATCGAGGGTTGGGCCATCGTGGACAACACCACGGGCGAGGATTGGACCAAGGTGCAGCTCTCCCTGGTGTCGGGGAGGCCGATCTCGTTTGTGAGCCAACTCTACGCGCCGAAATATGTAGCGCGGCCCGAGGCGGAGCTGGCCGACGACAGCGCCGCGCGGCCGGTGGTGCACGAAGGAGGCTTCGATGCCAGCCTCGGCGCCCTGGCCGGCGTGGCCGGGGGAGCGGTCAACGGCAGAATGGCCAAGCAGATGGCGCCGGCGCCGCAGGCGCAGGTGGTTAATCGTCTTGAGCAATTCGGCAAATTGGAGGCGGGGACCGGGGTCGCGCCCAGCTCGATTGTCGCCTCCGCCTCCGCCGGCGAATTGGGCGAGCTCTTCGAATACCGCATCGCGCAGCCGGTGACCATCCGCAAGAACGAATCGGCCATGCTGCCGTTCCTGCAGCAGGCCATCGAAGGGCGCAAGCTGCTGATCTATTCCGACCACAGCTCGCAGCATCCCACCAACGCCGCGGAGCTGACCAACAACAGCGGCAAGACGCTCGATGGCGGCCCCATCACGGTCTACGACGGCGGCGCCTATGGCGGAGAAGCGCTGATGGAGACGGTCAAAGCCGGCGACAAGCGGCTGATCAGCTACGCGGTGGACCTGGGCACGCGCATCACCGAGGCGTTCGGCAGCAAGCAGGCCGTGGTCCGCGAGATCCACGCCAGCCGCGGCGTGATGACCACCAGGCTGGCCGCGGAAGAGACCCGCACCTACACCGTACGCAATGTGGACAAGAAAGCCAAGACGCTGATCATCGAGCACCCGCTGCGCCAGGATTACAAGCTGCTCAACCAGAAGCCGGCGGAGAAGACGCCCGTCGCCTATCGCTTCGAGATCGCGCTGGCAGCGGGCGCGACGCAGGAATTTCCCGTTTCCGAGGAGCGCGTGTTCGACCAGTCGTACGCCGTGATGAACCTGACGCCGGACGTCATCCTGAGCTACGTGGGCAACCGCACACTGAGCGATGCCGGGCGGAAGCAGCTCCAGCGCATCGCCGAGCAGAAACGCGCCGTAGCCGAAAACGATCGCGCCATCAAAGAAGCGGCGCGCCAGGTGCAGGACCTCACCAGCGAGGAAAGCCGCGTGCGCAGCAACATCCAGAGCCTCAACAGCGTGAGTGGCCAGCAGCAGCAGGTGCAGAGCTACGCGCGGCAACTGGCCACCGACGAGCAGCAACTGGCCGGCCTGCGCGACCAGCAGGCGGAGCTGCAAAAGAAGAAAGTGGCTCTCGAAGGGGAGCTGGACAAGCTGATCGAGGCCCTGGCGTTTTAGGCTGGCTCGTAGTGCGCCCGCACCCGCCGCGCCGCCGCCCGCCCCACCACCGCCGCCAACTGGTCCTCCGTCGCCGCGCGCACCAGCTCCGAGCTGCCGAAGTCCTTCAGCAGTTTTTGCACGGTCTTCTTTCCCACCCCGGCGATATCGTCCAGCTCCGAGGTAAGCTGCCGCGCATTGCGGCGCGAGCGGTGGAAGGTAACCGCGAAGCGGTGCGCTTCGTCGCGGATCGATTGCACCAGGTGCAGGATCGGCGAGAAGCGGTCGAGAACCACCGGCTCGTCCTCCTGCCCGTACACATAGATGATCTCTTCGCGCTTGGCGATGGCGGCCAACGGTTGGTCGCTCACGCCCAGGGCCTCCAGCGCTTCCGCCGCGGCGTGCAGTTGTCCCAGGCCGCCATCGATCAGCACCAGCCCGGGAAAGGGCCGCTTCTCCTCCTGAAGCCGCGCGTAGCGGCGCGACACCACCTCGTGCATGCTCGCGAAATCGTCGTTGCCTGTCACCGTCCGGATGATGAATTTGCGATAGTCCGATTTCTTCATGCGGCCGTCTTCCCACACCACCATGCTGGCCACCTTGTCGGTTCCCTGTATGTGCGAGATGTCGAAGCATTCGATGCGCGCCGGCGCCGCGGCCAGGTTCAGGGCGTCCTGCACCGCCTCCTGGATGGCCTTGGACGACGGCTTGAGCACCCGGAAGCGGGCGTCGAAGCTGTGCTTCGCGTTGGTTTCCACCAGCGCCAGCAGGGCCTTTTTCTGCCCGCGCTGCGGCGTGCGGATCTCTACCCGCCGGCCGCGCTTCTCGGAAAGAAACTCCTCCAGCGCCTCACGGTCCTCGAACTCCACGGGCACGTGGATCTCGGCCGGGATGAATTGCTGGTCCAGGTAGATCTGCTTCAGCAGCGCGGAGAAGAAGTGCGGCTCCTCGAACTCCGCCTGGTCTTCCCAGAAGAACTCGCGCCGGTCCACGATCTGGCCGTTGCGCAGGTGGAACAAATTGAGCGCCACCAGCGGCGGCTCCGCATAGCAGGCGAAGATATCGACGTCGTCGCCCTTGGCGGCAGCCATCTTCTGCCGCTCTTCGATCTCCTCGACGGTGGCCAGCAGGTCGCGCAGCGAGGCCGCCTCTTCGAAGCGCATCTCGCCGGCGGCGGCCTCCATGCGGCCGCGCAGGTCGCGCGCCAGGTCGGTGTGGCGCCCTTCCAGGAACTGCTTTACGTTGCGCACCGCGGTGCCATAAGCCTCTTCGGTCGTGAGACCCTGGACGCACGGTCCCAGGCAGCGGTGAATGTGGTATTGCAGGCACGGCTTGGGATGGAACCGCGTCAGATCCACCTTGCACGACGGCACCAGGAAATGGCGGTGGATAAAATGCACCAGGCGGTGCGCCAGGTTGGCCGGAAAGTAGGGGCCGAAGTAAGTGGCGCCGTCCTTGCGCAGGCGGCGCGTGACGTAGACGCGCGGATACTTCTCGCTGGTGAGCTTGACGTAGGGGTACGTCTTGTCGTCGCGCAGCAGGATGTTGAAGCGCGGCTGGTACTGCTTGATGAGGTTGTTTTCGAGCGCCAGCGCCTCTTTCTGGTTATCCACCAGAATGTAGTCGATGTCGCGCGCCTCGGCAATCAGGGTGCCGGTCTTGACGTCGGCCAGCTTGTCCTCGGAGAAATAGCTGCGCACGCGGTGGCGCAGAATATTGGCCTTGCCCACGTAGATGACGCGGCCCGCGCCGTCCTTGTACAGGTACACGCCCGGCGCAAGGGGAAGCTGGCCTGCTTTGTCCCGGAGTTCCATGGAAGGGAAGCTATAGGTTAATTATAACTTCGTCGTGGGGCGGACCCCCTGGTCCGCGGCCAGCCCCCCGGCCGGCCTTCGCTGGTAAAATCAAGCTATGACACGCTGGGTCCTGGCACTGCTGGCCGCCGGGCTGGTTACGCTTTCCGCGCAGGAAAGCAAGCCGCAGACGCCGCCCGACAAGAAGCCGCAAGAGCTCAAGAAGCAGCGGCCGCAGCCCCCGGCGGGAAGCAAGGAAGAGGTTCCGCCGGAAGAGGACACCTCCCTCACGGTCAAGGAGTACTCCTTCAACCCCTTGCAGGCGCAGCATGAAGTGGAAGTCGGGAACTTCTATTTCAAGGAGAAGAAATACCGCTCGGCGGCGGGCCGTTTCCGGGAAGCCACCAGGTGGAACGAGGGATTCGCCGAAGCCTGGCTCAGGCTGGGCGACGCGGAGGAGAAATTGAAGGACAAGCCGGCGGCCAGGGAAGCGTACACCCGGTATCTGGCCTTGGCCGCGGATGCCAAGGCGGACCCCAAGGATGCCAGGAACGCCGCTGAAATCCGCAAGAAACTGGACAAGCTGAAGTAGCTTACCGCACCAGCCGCAGCAGCCCGTAGCACACCAGGCAGATCCAGAAATCCACCGCCAGCCCCCAGTCGATGTGATACGCCTGGTGCTGCGCCCGCGGCGGAAGGAATCGCTCCACGCCGAAATAGATCGCGTTGCCCGCCAGCACGGCGATCAGGGATTGCCAGAAGTTCCGCTTCATAGGGCCGCGGCGGTTTTGCTATAATCGGACTTCGAATCAAGCAGGGAGATCACTGTCTTATGGCACAAATTTGCGAAATCTGCGGCCGCGGGCCGCAGTTCGGCAACCGCATCAGTCACGCGCACAATGTCACCAAGCGGCGCTGGAATCTGAACCTCCAGTCGGTGCGCGCGCTGGTGAACGGCGCCGGCCGCCGCATGCGGGTCTGCACCTCGTGCATCCGCTCGGGCAAAGTCCAGAAGGTCGCGTAGCCGCACGCTCCCAGGGTCGCACACCGGCCGCCGGTAATTACGGTCCTCCCCTCATCCATCCCACAGGCATGATCGGGTAGATTCTGCCGTATTTCAACCGCTCCCGTTTACAAGTCTTTCCTTTGCATGCAAGTGTTTAGCCAGTAAGGCTTTTTGCTGAAGTATGGCAGCGTACGTGCTCTCGTCCCCTCAGGGACCAGTCCTTGACGGAGATGCCGCAAACGCGTGAGACACAGGGCAAAAAGCCGGGCTTGGCCAGGTTCTTCGAGCGCCACCGCGTGCACATCGCGGCCTCTATCCTCGGCGCCGCATTCCTGGTGCTTCTGGCCGTCTTCGGCTACCGCTACGTGCGCTTCGCCCGCATCATCGACCGGCGCCTCGCCGCGGGCGCCTTCTCCGATACCATCGACATTTTCGCCGCGCCGCGCCAGGTGGCCGTGGGCGATACCCTCACGCTCGAGCCGGCGTTCCTCACCAATGTTTCCGAGCGCCGCGAAAAGCGCCTCCTGGTGCGCTTCTCCGGCATCCCCCCGGACCTGGTTCACGCCGTCATCTCCGCCGAGGACAAGCATTTCTTCCAGCACTCCGGTTTCGATCTCTTGCGCATCGTCAAAGCCGCCTACGTGGACGTCAAGGACGGCCGCAAGGAGCAGGGCGCTTCCACGCTCAGCATGCAGCTTGCCCGCGGCCTCTGGCTGGATAACGACAAGTCCTGGAAGCGCAAGCTCCAGGAGTTTCTGATCGCCACGCACCTCGAAGACAAGCTCACCAAGCAGCAGATCTTCGAGGATTACGCCAACCAGGTCTACCTGGGACGCCACGGCACCTTCAGCATCAACGGCTTCGGCGAGGGTGCGCGCGTCTACTTGGGGAAGGAGCTGGCGCAGCTCTCCAACGCCGATGCCGCGCTGCTGGCCGGCATGGTGCAGCGCCCCAGTTTCTACAACCCCTACCGCCATTCCGAGCGCGCCCGCGAACGCCGCAATGTGGTGCTCGCGCTCATGCGGCAGAACGGCTACCTGAATGCCTCTGAGTACCAGCAGGCGTTGGCGGCGCCGTTGGGACTGGCCGTCGAGCAGACCGAGGGCCCCGGCGGCCAGTACTTCGTCGATCTCATGAACGACGAGCTGCACGCCCAGCTCGACGACCACGAGAAACAGACGCGCTACATCTACACCACGCTCGATCTCGACCTGCAGCGCGCCGCCGAAGAGGCCGTCCGCATAGGGATGCCGCTGGTCGATCGGGAGCTGCGCCAGCGGCGCAAGGGCCGCGAAGCCATCCCCGACGGCCAGCCGCAGGTGGCGCTCATCGCCCTCGATCCGCACACCGGGGAGATCAAGGCGCTCACCGGCGGCCGCAACTATAACGCCAGCCAGTTGAACCGCGCCCTAGCCATGCGCCAGCCCGGCTCGGCGTTCAAGCCCTTCGTCTACGCCGCCGCCATGGATACCGCGGTCGAAGGCGGCCAGCAGATTTTCACCCCCGCCACCATGCTGGACGATTCGCCCACCGTCTTCCGCTTCGCCAACCAGGTGTACCGCCCGGGCAATTTCCACCAGGACTATAGGGGCGAAGTCTCGCTGCGCACCGCGCTGGCGCATTCCCTCAACAACGCCGCGGTGAGCCTGGCCGAGCAGGTGGGATACGGCAACGTGGTGGCCATGGCGCGCCGCGCCGGGTTGAACAGCGACATCAAGCCCACGCCAGCCGTGGCCCTGGGCGCCTACGAAACTACCCCGCTCGAAATTGCGGGGGCGTATACCGTGTTTGCCAACCACGGCACCTACGTAGCGCCCACCACCATCTCGCAGGTCCGCGCCAAGGACGGCGGCGTGCTCTACCAGCACCGCATCGCGGCGCGTGCGGTTCTCGATCCGCGCGTCACTTACCTCATGGTGAACATGCTGGAGGAGGTGCTGCGCAGCGGCACCGGGGCCGGCGTCCGCGCGCGGGGATTCACGCAGCCGGCCGCTGGCAAGACCGGCACCTCGCGCGACGGCTGGTTCGCCGGATTCACCAGCGAGCTGTTGTGCGTGGTCTGGGTGGGCTTCGACGACAATCGCGAGCTGGGCCTGGAGGGCGCGCATTCCGCCCTGCCCATCTGGACGGAATTCATGAAGCGCGCCGCGCGCTTTCGCCAGTACCGCGACGCCAAACCGTTCTCCGCGCCGCGCGGCATCGTTTCCGAGGAGATCTGCGCCGATAGCGGCCAGCTTGCCGGCAGCGCCTGCCCCAACGTCCGCTCCGAAGTCTTCATCGAGGGCAGCGAGCCGGTGGTGCGCTGCGAGATGCACTCCGCGGGCGCCTACGGCATCGCCGACCGCCTGGCGGAGCCCACTGCCGGAGCGGCCATCAAGCACCGCTGACTGGCTGGCGCGGGTAGCTTGCCTGCTGTATCCTGGTTGTCGGACCGGCGCCTCCCATGAAACTTACTAGCTTGCTGGTGACTTACTCCCTCGCCGCCGCGGTCCTCACTGCCCAGGTCGTGGGCGGAGGAGGAGCGGGCCCACCCAGGAAGCCCGGCACGGTGGCGGGCGTAGTCGTTAACTCGGCCACGCAGGCGCCCATCAAGAAGGCCACGGTCACTCTGCACAACCTGCCCGGCGGGTACTCCTACACCGCCACCAGCGATGCCGCCGGCCGCTTCCTGTTCGACAACGTCGCGCCCGCCGCCTACCTGATTACCGCGTCCTGCCCGGGCTTCGCCTTCCCGATGTCCGGCCGGCGCAACATCTTCTCCTCTCCCATCAGCGTCGCTGAAGAGCAGCACGTCACCGGCGTTGCCGTGCCCTTGTCGCCGCTCGGCGTGATTTCCGGCAAAGTGCTCGACGACAATGGCAATCCCATTCCGGAGACAATCGTTCGCGCCTTGCAGTTCGACTATCAGCAGGGGGCCAGGCGGCTGAGCCCGCGCGGAAGCGCCACCACCGACGACCACGGCGAGTTTCGCATCTTCGACCTCCAGCCCGGACGTTTCTATATCCAGGCCATCGCGTCCCCCCTGTCCTATCCTGGGCCGGAACGGATTCACCGCGATCGCCCTGAGGCGGGATATGCCTCTGCGTTCTATCCCGCCTCGACCGGCATTGCTGGCGCTGCGGCCACCGGTGTGGCGCCCGGCGCCGAAATCACAAACATCGACTTCCACCTCCACAAGGTGCGCCTCTATCATGTCCGCGGCAAGGCAGTCGACACGCAGACCCAGCAGGCCTTCCATGGCGTGGGAATCTCGGCGCTCCCCTGCTCCTCCATTCCCGTCATCTACGGCTTTCAATCATCGGCTGATTTGCGGCCGGATGGAACGTTCGACCTCGCCGGCTTCACCCCCGGGCAGTATTGCATCGTTGTCAATTCCACCCAGGCAGGAATGTCGCGTGGCCGGCAGACGGTGAACGTGGCCGATCGGGATGTCGATGGCGTGGTCCTCACAGTCTCCCCGTCATTTGAGGTCAAGGGTGTAGTGACAATGGAAGGCTCTCCGCCCGACAGCCTGAGAAACCTCCGCGTCTGGCTGTATCCCACAGAGCCTGCCGGGAGCACGGTCCCTAATGCGGCTGTCCAGGAGGACGGCTCCTTCGTGTTTGAACATGTCGTGCCGCAGGTCTATGATCTCCAGCTGGGCTCCCCGGTGGGTGGCGCCTGGTATCTGAAGTCCATCCGATTCGGTGACCAGGATGCGTCCGCGGGGCGCATCGATATGACCTCCCCCAGCGGGACGCTGGCGCTCACTCTCGCTTCCGACTCCGGCCAGGCCACGGTTTCGGTGCAATCCGATGGCGGAGATCCCCCGGTCAACAGCCTGGTGCTTGCCGTCCCGGGAGATGCCTTCGCTTTCCGCCGCGACATGCTCCGAACCAGCCTCACGAATGGCCGCGGAGACGCCTATCTGCCCGCTCTTCCGCCGGGCGAATACACGGTCTTCGCCATGGAAACGTCCGAGATGAACCTTGCCAACATTTTCCAGTCCGCCGATTTCCGCAAACCGTTTGCGAGCCGGGGAGCCTTCCTCACCGTCCACCCCAACGGCCGCGAAACGGCGAGCGTCAAGCTCATTTCGGCGGACGAAATCGAGCAGGTCTGGAACAAGCTGCCATGATCGTGCGCGCCGTTTCGATGCTGCTTGCGGCTGCCGGTGCGCTCGCCGCTCAGCCCGCCACCGTTGAAGGGCGGGTCACTAATACCGTGGACGGCAAGCCGGTTCGCGAGGCCACCGTCATGCTGCGCGGCACAGTGCGCTCGGGGACCCCTCCCAATGTCGACAGCTATGTCACCGAGACCGGCTCCACTGGCCGTTTCCAGGTCTACCTCCCTCCCGGCAAATACCAGGTCATGCCCTCGCACAGCGGCTTCACCGCCGGTCTCCCCGAACCCCTGGCCGGTCCCACGCTACTGACTCTGGAACCCGGGCAGCACGCCGTCCTCGCGCTGCAGTTGGTTCCCGATGGCGTCATCTCCGGCAGGGTAGTCGATCAGGACGGAGATCCACTCCGCAATGCCGGCGTCGAGGTCCTGCACTACTCCTATTTATACGGAAGGAGACAACTGTCGGGAGTCAGGTCGGCCGTCACCAACGACCGCGGCGAATACCGCGCCTACGGCCTCCCCCCAGGCAGTTACTACTTGCGGGCCTCGGCGCCTCCCGCTGGGGGCATAGTGATGAACAACGAGCGCCCACGCCGCACGCAGCCTGCCCGGAGTTTCGCGGCCACGTTCTACCCCGACGCCCGCGAGGCCGCGCAGACGGCGCCGCTCGAGCTCAAGCCCGGCGCGGAGCTGACCAACGTCGACATACGGCTCCTGCGCGAGATGGTCTACTCCGTCCGCGTCAAACTTCCCGAGCCGCTCGACGGCTCCTCGCGTTACCCCAACATCACCCTGCTGAGGCGGCCTCCGGATTCCGATCCGTTTGGCGGCTATTCCCAGACTATGCGGAACGGTGCTTTCGAATTCGACGGCGTCCCTCCCGGTTCCTTTGTGCTGACCGCGGCGCTGGCCGGCGCCGTCGGCAAGGGACCGGTGCAGTTTGCGCGCCAGTTCGTAGAGGTGACGGACCACGACGTCGAGGTTCCCGCTCTGGATTTCGTATCCACCATCGAGGTCGCGGGCACGGTGAAAGTGGAGGGCGCCCTTTCCTCCCCGCTCCAGAACATGCGCGTGATCCTGCTACCGCGGGAGCCGGGCCCCGACGGAGGCAACGCTTTCGTGGATGCCGATGGCGCGTTCGTAATCCACTACGCGCTGCCCGAGCCCTGCCAGCTCCACGTCGCACCCGTGCCCCGCGGCGCGTATCTCAAGGCGGTCAAGCTCGGCGACCGCGTCCTGCCCGATCTCGAAGTGGATCTCACCGGCGGCGCCCGCGCCATCACCATTCTGCTCGCCACCGACGGCGGCCGCATCGAGGGGCAAGTCCGCAACGCCGAAGGTCAACCGGCCGCATCTGTAACCATCACTCTGGTGCCCGACGGCGCCCACCGCGGCCGCCCCGACCGCCTGAAAACCGCCACCACCGGCGATGAGGGCGAGTACCTGTTTCAGGAAATCGCGCCCGGCGGCTATCGCCTCTTCGCCTGGCAGAACGCCGAGGCCGGCGCCCCGTTGGACGCGGAATTCCGCAAGCCCTTCGAGAAGCTTTCCGTCGCCGTCACGGTCGAGCCCTCCAGCCGCCACACTGTGCCTCTGAACACCATCACCGTCAAGCCCGCAAGCCGGTAGTACTTCGATGCTTCCACGGCAACCCTGTGTTGCTGTATCCTGGTGAACGAACCTTCACCCGCGATGAAACTTATTAGCTTGCTGGTGACTTACTCCCTCGCCGCGGCGCTTCTCACTGCCCAGGTCGTGGGCGGCGGAGGAAGAGGCGGGCCCGGCATGCGGCTCCCCGGCATGGACCTGCCTCCCGTTCCTACCGGCCCGCCCAAGAAACCCGGCACCGTGGAAGGCGTGGTCAGCAACTCGGTAACCCACGCGCCCGTCAAGAAGGCCACCGTCAACCTCCGCAATCTGCGCGGCCAGTACTCCTACGTCGCCACCACCGATGCCGCCGGCCACTTTTTGTTCGACAGCGTAGAGCCCGACGCCGCCTACATGCTGACCGCTGCCTGCCCCGGCTTTAGCTTCCAGATGCCCAGCGGCCGCAGCATGTTCTCCTTACAGCCCCTCGCCGTCGCCGAAGAGCAGCACGTCACCGGCGCTGCCCTGCAATTGTCGCCGCTCGGCGTGATTTCGGGCAAAGTGCTCGACGAAGACGGCGATCCCATCCCCAGCCTGATCGTGCGCGCCCTCCAGTTCGATTACCAGCAGGGCGCGAAACGGCTGGCCCAGCGCGGAAGCGACACCACCGACGACCACGGCGAATATCGCATCTTCGACCTCCAGCCCGGTCACGTCTATATCCAGGCGGTCGCCCGTCCCGCGGGTCCGCAGGCATCCGGACGCATGCACCGCGATCGCCCCGACGAAGGCTTCCCCGCCACCTTCTACCCCGCCGCGGCCGACGTCACCAGCGCCACCGCCGCCGATGTCACCCCCGGCGCCGAAGTCACCGGCATCGACTTCCGCGTCCATAAAGTGCGCGTCTATCGTATCCGCGGCACCGCCGTCGACGCCCAGACCCAGCAGCCCGTCCACGGCGCGGGCATCTCGGCGCTCCCTTGCGCCTCCGGCTCTGACCGCTGGGGCTACCAGACATCGGCGGGGTTGCAGCCGGATGGCGCCTTCGACCTTCGCGGCCTCATCCCCGGGCCATATTGCCTCACCATCCAATCCAACCAGGGCGGCAAGACGAGCTTTGGCCGCCAGACGGTGAGCGTTGCCGATCAGGATGTCGATGGCGTCGTGGTCGCCGTCAGCCCGTCGTTTGCGCTCAAGGGCGTCGTCGCCGCCGAAGGACCTCCGCCCGAAAGCTTCAAGAACATCCGCGTCATGCTGTCGCCCGCCGAGCCTTACGGCGGTATGTACGCCAACGCCGGCGTTCAGGAGGACGGCTCCTTTGTGCTGGAAAACGTCGTGCCCCAGGCGTACGACCTCCAGTTGAGCTCCCCACCGGCGGAAGGCTACTACCTCAAGTCCATCCGGCTCGGCGACCAGGATGTCTCCGCGGGACGCATCGACGCCATCGCCGGCGCCACGCTCACCCTGACCCTCGCTTCCGACTCCGGCCAGGTCGCCGTCTCGGTGCGATCCGCCAGCGGCGATCCCGCCGCACGTATCCCCGTGATCGCCATCCCGGAAGGCGATTTCGCGGCGCGCCGCGACATGTTCCGCACCGGCTTTACCGACCCGAACGGCAACGCCACCATCAGCGGTCTTCCGCCCGGCGATTACCAGGTCCTGGCCCTGGAGAACTTCGGCGATATGAACTTCATCCAGTCGCCCGACTTCCGCAAACTGTTCGCGCACCAGGGCGCCTCGCTGACCGTCCACGCCAACGGCCGCGACACGGTGAGTGTGAAGCTCATCACCACCGAGGAGATCGAGCAGGCCAAGAGCAAGCTGCCATGATCTCGCGCGCCCTGCCGATTCTCCTCGCCGCCGCCGCCACGCTGGCCGCTCAGCCCGCCACCGTCGAGGGTCGCGTCACCAACACCCTGGACGGCAAGCCGGTCCGCAAGGCCACCGTCGCACTGCGCGGCACGGTGCGCTCGGGGACACCTCCCGACGTCGACACCTACCTCACCGAGGCCGGCGCCGACGGTCGCTTCAAGATCGAAAACGTTCCGCCCGGCAAATACCAGGCCCTCCCCTCACACCCCAGCTTCACCGACCGCCTGCCCGACCGCGCCGCCGACCCCATGATCGTCACCCTGGAACCCGGACAGCACGCCGTCGTTAGCCTGCAATTGATTCCCGATGGCGTCATCTCCGGCCGCACCGTCGATCAGGAGGGAGACCCCATCCGCGCCGCCTATGTCGAGGTCCTGCGCTACTCCTATGTTTCCGGAAAGAGACAACTGTCGGTCGTCAGGTCGGCCCCCACCAACGACCGTGGCGAATACCGCGCCTACGGCATCCCGCCCGGCAGTTACTACCTGCGCGCCGCGGTGCGGCCCGGGCCCGGCACTATGCTGGCCTTCAACATGCCCAATGAACGGATACGCGGCGCGCCTCCCGAGCTGGGTTTCGCTACTACCTTCTACCCCGGCGCGCGCGACGTGGCCCAGACTGCGCCGCTCGAACTGAAACCCGGCGCCGAGCTGACCAATGTCGACATACGGCTCCAGCGCGAGGCCGTCTATTCCGTTCGCGTTAAGCTCCCCGAGTCGTCGCCCGGCACGCCTTTCTCCGGCATGACATTGCAGAGGCGCTCCCCGGAAGCCGCCCCGTCCCGCGGAGGCTGGGTCCAGCGGATGTACAACGGCTTCTTCGAATTTGCCGGGGTCCCGCCCGGCCCCTACGTGTTGACCGCCACCCACGGAGGCACCGAGACCAAGGGGCAGGTGCAGTATGCGCGCCACTTCGTGGAGATCGTGGACCACGACGTCGAAGTCCCCACGCTCGACTTCGTGCCCGGCATCGACGTTCCGGGCGCGGTGAAAGTGGAAGGCACGCTCCCCTCTCCGCTCACCAACCTCCGCGTGTTGCTGCAATCGCAGGAGCCGGGCCCCGGCGGCGGCAACGCCACCGTGGATGCCGACGGCGCGTTCGCGATCCACAACGTCCTGCCGGAAACCTACCAGCTTCACGTCATGCCCGTGCCTCGCGGCGCGTACCTGAAGTCGGTCAAGCTCGGCGACCGCGTCCTGCCCAATCTCGAAGTGGATCTCACGGGCGGCGCCCGTGCCATCACCCTGGTGCTCGCCACCGATGGCGGCCGCATCGAGGGACAAGTCCTCAACGCCGAGGGCGAGCCGGCCCCGTCGGTGCGCGTCACCCTGATTCCCGATGGCGCCCGCGCGGACCGCCGGAAGATCGCCACCAGCGACGATAAGGGCGATTACGTTTTCCAGGATGTCGCCCCCGGCGACTACCGCCTCTTCGCGTGGCTGGACGCCGATCCCGGCGCGCCGCAGGACCCGGAATTCCGCAAGCCCTTCGAGAAGCTCTCCATCGCCGTCACGATCGAGCCCTCCAGCCGTCAGACGGTCCCGCTGACGGCCATCACCGTCCACAATTTCGGTGACAGGCTACGTAACCCCTAAATCCAGCCGCATTTCGCATTTGGGGGTTTCGTAGCCTGTCACCGAAATGCAAAAATGGTACCAGGTGATCGTAATCGACGGCATCTATTACGCAGCGGCGCTCATTGCCGCGGGCGGCCTTGTCTCCTGGCTCTCCGGGCCGGGCTTCGCCGTTCCGCTCTGGCTGCTGGCGCTCTTCTGCCTCTATTTTTTCCGCGACCCCGAGCGCCAGGTTCCCTCCGGCCCCGTGGCCGTGGCGCCCGCCGATGGCAAGGTCGTCGCCGTGAAGGCCGAAGGCCCCGCCACCAATCGCATCAGTATCTTCCTCAACATTTTCGATGTGCACGTCAACCGCGCGCCCATTGCCGGAACCATCGGGAGCGTCCACTACCAGGAGGGACAGTTTCACGTGGCCAGCCGCGAAGAGTGCTCCCAGCGCAATGAACAGAACGTGGTCACCGTCCAGGGCGAGGGCACCTCGGTGGTCTTCAAGCAGATCGCCGGGCTGATCGCGCGCCGCATTGTGTTCCACAAGCGGCCTGGCGATACCGTCGCCGCCGGCGAGCGCGTCGGCCTCATCAAGTTCGGCTCGCGCGTGGACGTCCTGTTCGGCCCCGAGTGGGAAATCGTGGTGCGCCCCGGCATGCGCGTCGCCGCCGGCTCCAGCGTCATCGCGCGCCGCCGCCAGGAGCAGCCGCATGGGGCCTAAAGAGCGGCTGGCGGATCCACGCTCGCCCCACCGCGGCCGGCGCCGCGCGGCCTACGCCCTGCCCACGCTCTTCACCGCGGGCAATATCTTCCTCGGCTATCTGTCCATCCTGCGCTCTTTCCGAGGCGCCATGCTGGCGGCGTCGAACCCCGCCGCGTCGTCGGACCATTTCGCCTTCGCCGCCAAAGCCATCGGTGCCGCCGTCTTCCTCGACGGGCTCGATGGCCGCATCGCGCGCCTCACCAACACCACCAGCGATTTCGGCCGCGAAATGGATTCCCTCGCCGACGTCATCAGCTTCGGCATGGCGCCCGCCATCCTGGCTTATGCCTGGGGCGTGCAGTTCGTCCAGCCCGCATTCGGCGAACCGGTGCTCCGCCATCTGTTCAACGCCGGCTACTTCATCGCGTTTCTTTTTCTGCTGTGCGGCTCGGCCCGCCTGGCCCGCTTCAACATTCAGAAGAACCCCATCCCCAAGAATCCCGGCCGGCCCGATCGCAAATACTTCGTCGGCCTGCCCATACCGGCCGCCGCCGCCCTGGTCGCCGCCGTGGTCTACGCCAGCGATGCCGAGCCCATCGCCTGGTGGCCGCTTTCCGTCGCCTGGCTCGCGCTCCTGTTGCTGCTCGGCTTCCTCATGGTGAGCACCTGGCGCTACTACAGCTTCAAGGGCATCAACCTGCGCAAGCCCTACACCCCGCTGCTCATCATCCTGCTGGGAGGCTTGATTTTCGCCACCGCTATGTGGCCTCAGCCCCTGCTCCTCTCCCTGAGCGTCGCTTATGTGGGCAGCGGCATTGCCATCCGCATCGGCGGCATCGTTCGTCGTCGCCTGCGCCATTCGCAGCGCCCCGCCCCGGAGCACCAGGTTGGCTAACCGGCAGCCCGTGGCCCTGGTCGGCTCCGAATCCCTGCTCGGCCGCGAAATCCGCGACATCGTGGCCACCACCGTGACCGGTCTCGAGCTCCGCCTGATCGCCGACGATGAGCCCGCCGGCCTGCTCACGCGCGTGGGCGACGAGCCGGCCCTGGTCGCCAGTCTCGATGCTGAAAATCTCGCGGGAGCGCGCGCCGTTTTTCTGGCCGGCTCCCCGGCATCGAGCGAAAAGACTCTCGAACTTCTCGCGGACGATCCCGCCGCCATCATCGACCTCACCTATGCCGCCGAAGAGCTCCCCGACGCGCGCCTGCGCGCCCCGCTGGTCGAATCCGCTGCCGATCCCGACGACTCCGGCGCGCGCGTCCACGTGATCGCCCACCCCGCCGCCCTCGCCCTGGCGCTGTTCCTGCGCCGCCTGCAGGCGCACGACCCCATCCGCCGCTCCGTCATCCAGATCTTCGCCCCCGCCAGCGAGCACGGCGCCGCCGCCGTCGAGGAGCTGCAGCAGCAGACCATCAGCCTGCTCTCTTTCAAAAGCCTGCCGCACGCCGTCTTCGATACCCAGCTCAGCTTCAACCTGCTGGCCCGCTACGGCGAAGAGGCGCCCGTGGCCCTCGAGGAATCCGAGCTGCGCGTGGAGCGCCATCTGGCCACTCTGCTCGCCCTCCCCGGCGATGGCGAAGGCGCGCCCATGCCCTCGCTCCGCCTCGTCCAGGCGCCGGTCTTTCACGGGTACAGTTTTTCCGCGTGGGTGGAATTCGAGGGCAACCCCGGCGTCGAGGCCCTGGAGAGCAGCCTGGCCATCCAGCCCATCGAAGTCCGCGGCAGCGGCCTCGAGCCGCCCACCATCGTCGGCCAGGCGGGGCAGAGCGGCATCGCCGTGGGCGCCATCGCCCCCGACCGCAATCAGCCCGAGGCCTGCTGGTTCTGGCTGGTGGGCGACAATTTCCGGCTCTCCGCGGAAAACGCCATCCTGGTCGCCCGGCAACTCCTATGACCCGCGCCCGGCTCGCTCCCTTCGTCTTCGCCTGCGCCGCGCTCCCCTTCGTCGCCGGCTGCGGCTATCACCTCGCCGGACGCGCCGCGCTGATTCCCGCCAACATCAAGACCATCGCCATCCCTGCTTTCGGCAACGTCACCACGCGCTACCAACTGGCCCGCCTGCTGCCCGCCGACATCACTCGCGAGTTCCTCTCGCGCACCCACTACGCCATTGTCGCCGACCCCGCTCAGGCCGACGCCGTGCTCACCGGCGCCATCGCCAACTTCAGCGCGTTTCCCACCACTTCCGATCCGGTCACCGGCCGCTCCACCGGGGTGCAGGTCGTCGTCATCCTGCAACTCGCTCTGACCGATCGCCACACCGCCAAGGTCCTCTATTCGCGCACCGGCGCCGAGTTCCGCGAGCGATACGAAGTCGCCATCGATCCCAAAACCTACTTCGACGAGAGCGGCACCGCCATGATCCGCGTCAGCCGCGACGTGGCGCGCAGCGTCGTTACCGGCATCCTGGAGGCTTTCTAGCCGTGACCGCCGGCCAGCTCGCCGCCCGCATCCAGAAACGCGATCTGCCCCCCGCCCTCCTCCTGCTCGGCCCCGAAGCCTACCAGCGCCGCCGCGTGAAGGAGGCGCTCACCGCCACGTTTCCCGAGGACGCCGTGGCGCGCCACGATCTGGCGGAGCTCTCGCTCGCCGAGGTGCTCGACGATGCGCGCTCGCTTTCCCTGTTCGCCTCCGAACGCCTCCTCTGGGTGGCCAATGCCGAGGCGCCGTTGCCGCGCCCGCGTGCCGGCGAAGACGGCGAGGGCGACGCCGCTGCCGCGGGCGATGCCGCTCCGCTTGCGGCCTACCTGAAAGACCCCACGCCCGGCGTCACCGTGGTCTTCGAAGCGGTCCGCTTCGATTTCGAGGGCGAGGACAAGCGCAAGTTGGACCGCGTCCGCAAATTCTACGGCGCCGTGCGCGAGGTGATCGAGCTGCGCCGCTTCGCTCCCCACGAAGCCCGCACCGAAGCCGAAGCCCTGGTGCGGCGCGCCGGCGTCCGCCTGGACTCCGCCGCGCTCGATCTGCTGGTGGAGGCCCTGGGCGCCGACATCACGCGCATCGCTGTGGAAATCGAGAAGCTGTCGCTCTACGCCGGCACGCGCCCGGTGGGCGTGGACGACATCGCCGCCCTGGTTCCGGATGCGCGCTCGACCACCATCTTCGCCCTGGTGAACGCCCTCGGCCGCCGCGACCGCACCCGCGCTCTGGAGACTCTCGATACCCTGGTGCGCGACGGCGAATACCTGCCGCTGGCCCTGGCATTCCTCTCCACGCAGTTCCGCATGGCCCTGGCGGCCCGCGAAGCCGGCCTGAAAAGTTCCCAGCAGATCCAGGGTCACTTCACCCGTCTGGGCGTGCCCATGTGGCCCTCGCGCGCCGACCAGGTCTATCAGACCGTCGCCAAATTCAGCGGCCCGCAGATGGCGCGCGCCCTGTCTTTGATCTTCGAAGCGGACCGCGGCCTGCGCGACGCCCGCCCCGACGACCGCATCGTCATGGAGCAGTTCGTCCTGCAGTTGACCGCCTGAGCACCCGCGAGCCATTCATGGTGGGGCAGGCGGTGCCGCCTGCCCGCGCGCCGAAGGCGCGAGGTTTTCGAAACTATGCGGAGAGCGCCTTCACCCGCAGGTGCAGGTTCGACTTATACCGCGCCGCCGTATTCTTCTTGATGATGCCGCTCTTAGCCGAGCGGTCGATCAGCGAAAACGTCGCCGCGAGCAGGTCCGTAGCTGCCTTGGGGTCTTTGCCTGACAGCGCGCGCCGCATGGCGCGGATGCCGTGACGCAGGCGGGTCTTATTCTTCCGGTTGTATTCCGTGCGCCGTTCCGCCTGGCGCACCCGCTTGAGCGCGGAATAAGTGTTTGCCATCTGCTAAATATAATCCTTAATAAGCAATCGAGTTTCCAGAATACCGCAACCAGCGGCCTGCGGGCAAGCTGCGTCCAGGCTCTAAACGGTCACGTAGTCTGCTCGGTTTGCCGCAAGCAGGTCGAAGTCGTAACGCTCGTCGAAAAATGTACGAAGAGTTCCATCGGCCGCGGCTTCAAGGTATCCCATGACAGTTGACGGCAATTGAAAGATCCAAACCCGCTGGAACACGCTACCAGCAATCAGACGGACGAACTCGTCGGGTCGCTGGAGGAGGTAGTTGAACGGCCCGAAGGGCGTTTGCCAGTCATAGAACTGGAGCGCGCCAACGGCCCGGCCGCTATACTGAGATGAGGTGAAAGCTCCGGGTGCGCTTCAAATGGAATGCCCTGAAGGCTGCAGCGAACCTTCGGAAACAGGGTGTCTCATTCCGGGAAGCCGTGAGCGTGTTCTTTGATCCCTTGTCGGCAACCGGCGATGACCCGGATCACTCGCTCGATGAACGGCGTTTCGTCACGTTCGGCAGGTCGTCCTCGGGTCGCCTGCTCGTGGTCGCACACGCGGAGTATGACGACGCCATTCGAATCATTACTGCCCGGCCTGCAACGCGGGCAGAGAGGACGCTCTATGAAGAAGGCTATAAAGCTTGCCGCTGACGAACTTCGCCCCGAATATAAACGCTCGGATTTCGGGGTGTTGGTCCGGGGGAAATACACCGCCCGACTTCAGGCAAGTTCCAACGTCGTCCTCCTGGACCCCGACGTGGCCGAGTTGTTTCCCAACGCGGCGGCGGTCAACGCGGCGCTGCGGTCCCTCGCCGAGATTGCCCGGCGCGCCGGCTCCCGGCGGCGGAGTCGAACGCACTGAGGCGCAGTCGAGGCAGGAAGGCGGCTGGCCGATGTCTGACAAATTTGATATAATGTCTGACGATGAAAGATTACCGCGTTACGGTGCGGTTCTCCGCCGAATTGCGTCACCGGCTGAAGGCCACTGCTCATCGCATTGGCAAACGGGAGTCGGATCTCGTTCGCGCAGCGGTGGAGCGGCTACTCGCGGCCGAAGACGATGCCCTCACCGCATATGAACACGCGAAACGGACCGGCCTGATCGGCGCCGTGAAGGGGGCCAGCCGGGACCTCAGCACCAATCCGGAGCATTTCCGTGGATTTAGTGGTTCTTGAGCGGCCCTATACTCGTGGATACCGGCCCGATCGTGGCCATCCTGTCGGAATCCGACGAGCACCATCGGGTGTGCGTCGAACAACTGCAGCACATCCGGGGGCCTCTCCTTACCTGTTGGCCCGTAATCACGGAAGCGGCCTGGCTACTGCGGGCGTACCCGCGCGCTATCGGAACGCTCCTGTCCTCTTTCAACGGCCGGTCCTTTGAACTGGTTTCTCTGAGCGCAGCGGATCTCTCTGGAATTGCCGCGATCCTCGCCAGATACACGGGCTTGGGGATTCAGCTCGCCGACGCGTCGTTGCTACATCTGGCGAACCGGGAGGGGATTGGCACCATGTTCACCCTCGACCGGCGTGACTTTGGCGTACTCCGTCTGGCTCACGGCAAGAAGCTCCG
Organism: Terriglobia bacterium; assembly: GCA_020073615.1. Taxonomy (GTDB): domain Bacteria; phylum Acidobacteriota; class Terriglobia; order Bryobacterales; family Bryobacteraceae; genus JADGNR01. Next base: position 16,413 of record JAIQEX010000042.1, on the reverse strand, counting down.
CCTGATTCCATGATGCGTTGTTGTCCGCAAGGGCTGGACGCCTCCCATAAAAGAGTTTAAGATCTTAGTGGTTGAAACCAACTCTCTGGAGGTCCCGCCCATGGCCGCCCGGAATCCATCCGCATCCCGCAAACGGGTTCACATCGTGCTGGTGCCCGGCTTCGGCGGGTTCGACGCGCTCGGGAAAGTGGAATACTACGCCGGCGTCACCGGCGCGTTTCACCGGATCGGCGACACGCCCGCCGTGCTGCACTACTTCGATAACCTCCCCACCGCCGCCGTAGTCACGCGCGCGGCGCGCCTGCAAAGCTATCTGGCCAAGCGCATCCTGCGCGGCGAAATCGCCGGCGACGATGAGGTCGTCCTGGTGGGGCACTCCACCGGCGGGCTCGATATCCGCCAGCTTGTTTCCGACCTGCACGCCCGCGGCCGCCACCTGGCCGACGGCGGAATCCCGGTCGAGCGCGCCGCCATCCTCCGACGCCTCTCGCGCGTCGTGTTTCTCTCCGTGCCCCATTGGGGCACCAACATCGCCGACTGGGTACACTCCTACCCTTGTCTGCGCAAAACGGTGATCGCCGAAGCGCGCGCCGCCGTCGCCGGCTCCCAGGTGTACCTCCTCGATGAACTGGAAAACCGCATCGCCGGCGCGGCCGCTTGCCTTACCGGCGCGGATCTGCCGCTGGCCGCGCGCGACGCGCTCACCGAGGCCAACGAACACAATGGCGACCCCGGTCCCCAGCGGACCGCCGACGCCCACGAAGCCGCCTCCGAACTGGCGCTCTATTTTCGCGACGTGGCGTCGGATTTCCATGCCATTGACGATCTCACTTCGCGGGTCCCGGACACCGGACCGAAGAGCCCGGCGCATTTCACTCTGGAGGATCGCCGCAAGGAGATCGCGCGATGGAAGACTCTGAGCATCGACACCTTGTCCTACGCCACCGTGGGTAACCGCCCGTTCCGCTTCCCTGCGGGCCTTCCCGCGCCGGTCTGGGACCTGGCCAACCCATGTACCTACCCGGAGCTCTCGAAGGACCTGCGGCTCAGCGCGGGGACCGATTTCTTCTACCGTCTTTGTTACCGCGCGTGCGCCGGCGGCCCCTTCGTGCGCCCCGCACTGAGCGGCAAGGTAAACACGCGCCTCAACGGGGCTCCGCAAGGTCCACTCGAACTGTGGGACAACGACGGCATTGTCAACACCGCCTCCATGCTGTGGCCCACTGGCGAGAATGTGTTGGTGGCCGGCGATCACCTGGATATCGTGGGGCACTACACACTCGAGCCCGACCGCAGCCAGCGGGCCGCACCCGGCCGCAGACTGGCCCGCCAGTATCGCTCTTACGACGCCCTCAAGTCGACTCCGCCATTCACCGGGCAGACGTTCCAGGAGATCTGGAACGGCATCTTCAACTTCGCCGTGGGCTAAGGGGCGTTCGGCACTTCGCCACCATCAGCGTGATGTCGTCGTGCTGCTCCTGGGGGCTGAACCGCTGCACCTCGTCGAAGACCGACGCGATCACCGCTTGTGCGGGCAGTTCCCGATGCCGCTCGATGGCTTCGATCAGGCGCTGTTCCCCGAACTCCTCGCCCGCTTCGTTGAACGATTCGGTGATCCCATCGGTGTAGAGTACCAGCGTGTCTCCCGCCGCGAGGCGGCACTCCGTGATCGCGCAATCCCATTCCCGGAAGAGTCCCACCACGGTACCCGTAGAATCGAGCCGCTCCACGGCGCCGCCGTGCCGCAGGAGCAGCCCCGCCAGATGACCGCAGTTGGCGTAGCGCAACCGCTGCTTCCGGTCGTCATACTCGGCGAAGAAGAGCGTGGCGTAGGCGCTCTCGCCGGTATTCTCGTAGAAGAGCTGATTCACCGAGCGCTGCAGACGCTCGGGCTCGTCCAAAGCGATGGCGCATTGGCTGCGGAGATTCGCCTGCAGATTGGCCATCAGAAGAGAAGCGGCGATTCCTTTGCCCGCAATATCGGCGATCACCAGCGCGAAACGCCCGTGCCCCAGGTCGAGAAAATCGTGGTAATCGCCGCCTACCTGGCGGGCCTGCAGGCAGGCGCCCGCATACTCCAGGGTTTCGATGGGCGGCAGTCTCTGCGGAAAGAGCCGGGCCTGCACCTGTTTGGCAATCTCCAGTTCCTGCGCGGTGCGGCGTTCCGCTTCCAGCCTCTCTTCGGTCCGCCGCCGTTCCGCTTCGATCTCCCGGTTCACCTCGTCGAAGCCCACCAGCGCAAAAGAATTTCCATCCACATCCCGGAACCGGGTGAAGACTCCGCCCCACACCGGCGGCTGCCCGTCGGACACAGACGATGGCCCGGGGGCACTCCCGGACGCCGCGCGCTCGTACTTGACGCGTCTCAGCCGGGGCGTAAAGCTAAACCGCACGCCGCGCCGGCGCCACTCTTCGTACTTGGCGATCACATCGTCGGTAACCAGAACGACTCCGGTGGGCCGCCCGATGAGCCGGTACTGACTGGATTCCGGAGCGGGCGCGACTAGCGCGAGGACCGCGGTCCCATCGGGCGGCGTAACCGCCACCCATCGGTCGCCCGATTGCAGCCGCGCGTCGAAGGCCAGATGGAACCCGAGCTGGTCCACATAGAACCGCAAACTCTCCTCCTGATCGCGCACGAAAACGTCGACCGCGTGAATGCACAGGAAGGGGCGCCGCGGATCGAGGCAGCCGTCCGGCGTGTCCGCTCCTGGCGTAGAAGAGAAATCCCCCATGGGAGCGATTATACGCGGCGCCGCTGCCTCGGCCGGGGCGGCTCCGCTCAGGGTACCGTCAGCTCCAACTGAATGGCCGCGACTGCCGGCGGTTCGAGAACCGGGCCGATCGCGTGCCCCGATAGGGTCAGCTCCACATAGTAACTGTTGTTGACGAAGTTGAGTTCCGTGTCCGGGCCCAAAGCCTGTTCAACGGAAAACTGTGGAAACGTGTTTTTTCTCTGAAACTGAATCAGGGTGCTCTCGTTGACCGGCGATGCCGTGTTAGCGGGGGGAATGGCGACTTGCACCAGTCTTGCCTGTATCTGGCCGCTGCCTTTTCGGCCAAATACTTTGAGCGCATAGTTAATGCGGTTTGGGTCGGCCACGCCGTCAACCGCAGTGACGTCGTAGCGAACGACGGCTTGTGTTAGTGGAAAGCCGATCCCCTCGCCCTTTTCCGCCGGCTTGGTAACCACGCCCTGACCCAACTGGACGACCGAACCGGAGAGAAACACTTTGCTGGCATCGGCGGGATTGACTGTTCCGGCGGAGCCAACGCTACTCCAAATCTTGTTGACATCTTGCATACGAAGCCTCCTGGCAGCGGCGTGCCTACGCCCGCAGCCTCATCCAGAACCACACCATCCCGAAAACCAGCAGCGCGCAGGCCGACACCGGCACGGGGCGGAGCGCGCGCGCCATGCGAGCCAGGCGCGAGAGCACGGCCGCGAGAATCGCGAGGGCCGCCAGTTCCGCCACCGCAGCGCCCGCCAGCACGTAGCCCGGACGGTATCCCGTGGTTTGCAAGAACAGATGGAAGTATAACCCGTGAAACGCGCCCAGCACGCCCGCGACCAGCCAGCGCGCGCCGGCTTGGGGGAGCAGGAGAATCTCCACCGCCAGGTAGGCCACCGTCAGCGCGGCGGCGGCTTCCACGAAGCGCGGGGCGGGCTGCCAGAGCGTGTGCGGAACAATCAGCGCCGACGCCACCTGACCCGCCAGAAACATTCCGGTCAACGCCAGCAGCTCGCGGCGGCTGCGCGCAGCCAATACCAGCGCGGCCAGGAACAGCACCTGCGCCGCGCCGCCCAACGCCCGCATGAAGCCGGCGCCCGCCTGCGCGGCGGCCTCCTCGGCGGCCGTGGGCGGCCGGAAGCGGAGGGTAGCTCGCGGGAAGGAGATATCGAAGAGCGCCTGGTCGCGCTTGCCCGCCATGGCCGCGCGCAGCAGGTGCACATGGTTGGGCACCGTCACCGCATAGTAGGTGCACGCCACATCCAGCCGCTCCACCGGCGTGGCAAACCGATAATCGGCGGTGCACACGTAGAGATCGCGGGCGGCGTCGGCCGCGCAGCTACTCGCCACCAGCGCGGCGTCGCGGCCGCCGCTCGAGAAGCGGATGTGCTCCAGCAGGGAGCGCTCCGGCGCGCGTGCGTGGGCCACCTCGTAGAGCGGCATGCGCAGCTCATAGTGGCCGCGGGAGCCCTCCACGGTGAAATCGCCCGCGCTCATGCTGACCACGTGGCCCCAGGCCGGACAGGCCAGCAGCAGCACCCCGCACCACTTCGTCATGAGCGGACGGTGGCGATGGGCGTCGATTGCAGACCGAGCCGCACCCTGCGGAAGCGCAGGTACAGGACGCGCGCCAGGGCCAGCACCGGCACCGAGAGGAACGTCCCGGGAATGCCCGCCAGCTCCGCGCCGGCGAACACGCCGAACAGCACCAGCAGCGGATGGAGCTCCACGCCCTGGCCCATCAGGTGCGGCGAGAGCACATAATCCTGGAAGAAGCGGTAGGCCACAATGAAGATCAGCACGACGAGCCAATGCGAGCCGGACACCGCCGCCACCGTCACCACAATGATGCCCGCGGCCAGCGGTCCCATGGTGGGAATAAACTCCAGCGCGGCAGCCAGCACGGCCAGCAGGATGCCATACGGAACCCCCATGATCGAAAAGAAAATGCTGTACCCCGTGAAGGTGGCGAGCGAGAGCAGCACCAGCACGCGCATGTAGTGCGCCAGCAGCAGGTGAATATCGGCCATGATGTCGTCCAGCAAGGCGCGCCGCGGCCCTTCTTCCACCAGTTCCAGAATGTGCGCGCGGATCAGGTGGCCGTCCTTCAAAAAGAAGAATGACAGGATCGGGATAATCACCACGAAGATCAGGTTGCTGGCCACCCCCAGAAACTTCAGGCCGATCTGGGGTAATTCGGCCAACAGTTCGTTGGTGTGCTTGGTCACCTCGGCCTGGATCGCGGGCGGCGCCGTTTTCAGCCACGCCTCCACGGCCTTGGGTTCGGGCCCCTGCGTGAAAGCGGTGGCCTGCTCGACCACGCGCGTGCCGATCTCAATGCCAATGAAAACGGCGAGCCCCAGGAAGATGACGTAGGACAGGGCCATCGCCAGGGTGCGGGTCTTGCTGGTGGGCAGGAACCGGTCCAGCAGATTGACCAGCGGCGAAAGCAGGTACGCAAAAAGCACCGCCAGGATGAACACCAACAGGGTCGAGCGGACCATGTAGACCAGCCAGATCAGCAGCACCAGCAGGAAAGCGGTCCAGGTGTATTTGGCGGCGCGGCGGTCGATCCCAAGCATGACGGGCTGAGGTAATTATAGCGGCTCGGGCAGCTTCTCGATGCGCACGCGCACGATGCGGTTGCGGTCCATCTCCACCACGGTATAGCGGCGGCCCTCATACTCCACGGACTTGCCGGGCTGCGGGATCTCGCCCAGGCGGAACAGCAGAAACCCGGCCAGGGTTTCGAAGCCGGCTTCGGCGGGGATCTCGATGCCGAATTCGCTCTCCAGATCGCGGATGCGCGTGGCGCCCTCCAATTCCACCTCGTCGGTTTCGCCGGGACGGGGCCCGCTCTTTTCGTCGTACTCGTCCTCGATCCGCCCCACCACCTGCTCCAGCACGTCCTCCACGGTCAACATGCCCACAATGGTTCCGAACTCGTCCACCACCAGGGCCAAGTGCGAGCGGCCTTTGCGGAACTCGTCGAGCATGGGAGCCAGCGGCTTGGTCTCAGGCACCACCAGGTGGGGGCGAACCAGCCGCTTGATGCGGAAGGCGCGGCTCGGCCGCCCCGAGCGAATGGCCTCGCGGCGCTCCTGCCAGACCGGCAGCAGATCCTTGTAATGCAGAATGCCGGCGATCTTTTCGGGCGTGCCTTCATACACCGGCAGCCGCGAATGCCCCTGCTCGACCATGGTGCGCAGCACTTCGTCGAGCGTGGCTTCCGCCGAGATGGAGATCATGTCGTTGCGCGGCACCATGATCTCGCGCACGGAAATCTTCTCCAGGTCGAGCACGCGGTGGATCATGTCCTCCTGGGCCTCGGGCACGCTGGAGCTGACGATCAGCTTCAGCTCCTCGGCCGAATGGCCGCCGCCGTGCGGGACGCCCTTGACGCGCAGCGCGCGGGTGATGGCGCCCGCCGAGCGTTCGATGGTCACCACGAAGGGAAGGGAGATCCTGTAGAACACCAGCAGCGCCGGCGCCACCAGCGCCGCCAGGCGGTCCGCCTGCGCGATGGCCAGGTTCTTGGGCACCACCTCGCCCAACACCACATGGAGATAACTGATAATCAAAAAAGAGACCACTAGGCTGCCGCCGTGCAGGAACTTGATTGAGAGCGGCGTGGTCACCGGATGGAGGAGCGCCACCAGCATCTGGTACAGCGTGTCTTCGCCCGCCCAGCCGAGTCCCAGGCTGGCCAGCGTCACCCCCACCTGGGTCATGGACAGCAGGCGTCCGGGATTGGACAACAGGTTGAGCGCCGCCTGCGCCCCCACCTGTCCCTCTTCGGCCATCTGGCGCAGCCGCGATTGCCGCACCGAAATCAGCGCTACCTCGGCGCCGGCGAACAGGCCGTTGACGGCGATGAGCAGCACCACCAGCAGGATGCGATATGGGGAATAAATCACAAATCGGAGATTAATTCTGCCAACGAAAACGCGCGAGGAGCGTCTTTATAGATAACCAACTAACTCCGTTACGTAGGGTGGGCGCTCTCCCCAGTATCCCCGGAGGCGCCCATTTTTTTGTTGGTCTATTGTAATCCCAAAAAGGCAAATCGGAAAGCGTTTCTTTGCCCGCAGTGTACGCCAACGTGCCCTTCCGCCCGCTATCATTGAACTTACGCCCTTGCGATGACTCAACCCCCGCTGGCCAAGATCGTCCGAATTGTAAACACCGCCGTAGCCCTCGCACTGGCGGTGGTCCTGGCGCTCTTCTATTGGTATGGCTGGCGGCCGCTGCCGCGGCGTTCGGGCACCATCGAGAGCGGGGTTGACGCGAGTGTCTTCGTACGGTTCGATACACTGGGCGTGCCGCACATCAGCGCCGCCAGCGAAGAGGACGCCCTCTTCGTCCAGGGATATGTGACCGCCCAGGACCGTCTGTGGCAGATGGACGCGCTGCGGCGTTACGCCGGCGGGGACCTGGCCGAAATCCTGGGGACGGCGGGGCTCGAGTCGGATCGCGAATCGCGCCGCATGCGCCTGCGGCGTATCGCGGAGCAGGCTTACACGGTGCTGCCACCCGCGGACCGCGCCGTCCTGGCCGCCTATGCGCGGGGCGTCAACCAGTTCCTGGCCACGCACCGCGACAATCTTCCGCTGGAGTTTACGCTGCTCGGCTACCAGCCGCGGCCGTGGAGCGCGATCGATTGCATGCTGATCAGCCTGCACATGTTCCGCACCCTGACCACGACTTGGCGCGACGAAGTCGTGAAGCGAGCCATGCTGGCCGAAGGCGATGCGGCCAAGGTGAACTTCCTGTTCCCGGTGCGCGCGGAGGGCGACGGACAGCCGGGCTCCAATGCCTGGGCCATCGCCGGCAGCCGCACCGCCTCGGGCAAGCCGATCCTGTCGAACGACATGCACCTGGAGTACTCGCTGCCTGGCATCTGGTACATGGCCCACCTCACGGCGCCCTCGCTCGACGTCAGCGGGGTCACCATACCGGGCGTGCCGGGCGTGGTGGTGGGCCATAACCAGCGCATCGCCTGGGGCATCACTAGCCTGCAGGTCGACGTGCAGGATCTCTACGTGGAAACCTTTGACGACCGCACGGGCCGCTATCTCTACCGCGGGCAGGTGGAGCAGGCGCGCGCAGAGCGCGAGATCATCCGCGTCAAAGGACAGGCGGCCAATGAGCTGGCGGTGTGGGTGACGCGCCACGGGCCGATCTTTCTGGCCGAGGGAAAGGAGCGCATGGCGCTCCGCTGGACGGCCGCTGAGCCCGGCATCCTGCAGTTCCCGCTTCTCGAAATCGACCGGGCGCAAAACTGGCAACAGTTCACCACCGCGCTCTCGCGTTGGGGCGGGCCGGGCAGCAACTTCGTCTACGCGGATGTGGACGGCAACATCGGATACCACGCCGCGGGCAAGCTTCCCATACGCCGCGGCTACCAGGGCGACCTGCCGGCGGACGGAGCCAAGGGCGATTGCGAATGGGACGGCTTCATTCCCTTCGACCAATTGCCCGCGGTCTTCAACCCGCCGGGCGGCATGATCGCCACCGCCAACCAGAACCCGTTTCCCGCGAACTATCCGTTTCCCGTGAACGGAAACTTCGCGTCGCCGTACCGCGTGCGGCAGATCCGCGACCTGCTTTCGGCGCACAACGGCTGGCGGCCGGGCGATCTGCTGGCGGTGCAGAAGGACGTCTACTCGTCGCAGTACCGGTTTTTGGCGGACCAGGTTGTGGCGGCATACGAGAAACGCCAGGGGCACAACGCGACGCTCGAAACCGCCGTCTCGCTGCTGCGCGCCTGGAACGGGCAGATGGAACAAGACCAGGCGGCGCCCTTGCTGATGGCCTTGATCTATCTGCAGGTGCGGACGGCGGCCGCCGAGAGCGCCGCGCCCGGCAAGGGCGACAGCTACCAATTCACCATGGCGCCTTCGGTGGTGGAGGAACTGCTGCTGCGGCGACCCCAGGGCTGGTTTCGCGATTACGACGAGATGCTGCTGCGTGCGCTGGCCGACGCGGTGGAGGAAGGCACGCGCATGCAGGGCCGGAGTATCCGGCACTGGCAGTACGGCGCGTACCTGAAGGTGGAGATCCGTCATCCGGTGTTCGGCCACATTCCGGTGATAGGCAAATATTTCGATATCGGCCCGGTGGCCATGAGCGGCTCGGGGACGACGGTGAAACAGACGTCGCAGCGGCTGGCGCCCTCGATGCGCATGAATGCGGACCTCGGAGATTGGGACCGCTCCCTGCTCAACATCCCCATCGGGGAGTCGGGCCAGCCTCTTTCCGGCCATTATAAGGATGAGTGGTCCGCGTACTACAACGGCCGCAGCTATCCGATGGCGTTCCGCGCGGTGCAGGCGAAAAGTACGCTGGAGTTCCGGCCAGCGAAGTAGCACTACCGCTTGACGATGGATATGGGCTCGAGGTAAGCGGGGTCCGCGAAGCGATACGAAAAGACGATGGCGGTGAGCAGCCACCCGGCCAGAAACACGCCGTCCCCGACGCTCATCTGTCCGGAGAAAACCGACCAGGCGCCCAGCAGAAAGAACGCCACGGAAATAATCACCAGCGCCAGGCTGGCCAGAGACACAACACGATTATGCATAAGTAGAACCTCGCTTTTTGTACAAGTTGAATCGGCGGACGGTGACCATCAATAAGGCGCAGAAAACGCCGCGGGCACCGCCGGAAAGCCTCGAATCGGCTTTTATCGATCTCACATACTAAGACGAACCACGCGGCGTAAAGTTACGTGGTCCTGGTACCGTGATGGCGTGAGAGAATGAAAGCAATCGGGATGATACGACGCTTCGGGCTCCTTTTCTGTATCCTGGCCTTGCTCGCCGCGCCGGTTTCCGCGCGCCACGAGGTGGTGGTGTGCGGCACCACGCGCGAGACGGCGAACGAAACGCTGTTCCTGCACCGGCAGGCGGTGCGCGCGCGGCAGGCGGGCGGCATCCAGGCGCTGGCCGCGGCGGCTCCCTCGGCCAACCGCGATAACGGAGACATCGCCATCGTCGAAGACACCGATGGCGTGGTGGCGCGCCAGAACCAGTTCAGCCTGGACAACAACACGCTTACCTTTACGCCCACCGCGCCCAACGCGGCGCATTACCGCTACGCGGCGGCGGCGGGAGGCTACGATGCGGCGGCGGCCTCCGGGGGCGCACCGCTGGCGGCGCTCGACGACGACGATTCGCGTGCCGTCAGCCTGCCCTTCGCGTTCCCATTTTTCGGCGGCACGTATAACCAGGTGTTCGTCAACTCGGATGGCAACCTCACCTTCACCGCGGGCGACAACAACAGCAGCGAACGGTCGCTGGGACGCATGACATCGGGCGCGCCGCGCATCGCGCCGCTGTTCGACGACCTGGACCCCTCGCGGACCTCGGGCGGGGTGCGCGTGCTGAGCGAGCCAACGCGCGTGGTGGTGAGCTGGGTGAACGTGCCGGAATTCGCGTCCTCCGGGACCGGCGTGCCGGAGACATTTCAGGTCAGGCTTTACCCCGACGGCCGCATCGAGTTTTCCTACTCGGGCATCAACCCGAACGCGGCCAGCGCGGTGGTGGGCATCGCGCCAGGCAATCTGCAGGGCGCAACCTCGCTGGTGGACTTCCGCCGCGACGCCAGCGGCGACTACTCCGCCGCCGTGGCCGAGCGCTTCGGCAATACGCTGGCCGTGGATATGGTCACGGTGGCGCAGAAGTTTTATGCGACCCACGAGGACGCCTACGATTACCTGGTGGTCTACAACAATATGGATATCGCCGCGGGGGCTTCCGCCGTGGCGTTTGAAAACACGGTGCGCAGCATCGGCACCGGGTTCGGCACGGATCCCGTGGATCACGGACAGCAATATGGATCGGCATCGCGGCTGCAGGCGGTGCTCAACATGGGCAATCTGGGGCAATACCCGGCGGACCCCAACGGCAAGGTGCCGGCGCGCCCGCTGACGGGCGACACGCCGATCACCATCGTGAGCCACGAGACCGGGCACCTGTTTCTGGCCTTCGCCAGCATTCGCGATGCCAGCGATCCGGCCGCGCGCCCCATGCTCGGCGTGCAGCTTGCGCACTGGAATTTCGCCTACGACTCGGAGGCCTCGCTGATGGAAGGCGAGCGCATCGTGGACCGTGGGCCGGGCGTTCCGTTGGAGTTTCTCACCACCGATACGGTGCAGGGTTATTCTCCGCTGGATCAATACCTGATGGGTTTCCGCGCGGCGGCGGAGGTGCCGGATACGTTTCTGGTGACCGGCGTGCCCGCGTTCTACTCGCAGTTGAGCCCGGTGCGGGGCTTCACCTTCGATGGCACGCGGGAGAACATCAGCGTCAACGATGTGATCGGCGCGGAAGGCCGCCGCACCCCGGACTACACCGTGGCGCAGCGCCGTTTTCGCTTCGCGTTCATCATGGTGGTGCCGCAAGGCGGGCAGCCGCTGGCCGCCGACCTGACGAAAATTGAAACGTACCGGGCGCAGTTCGAAGGATTCTACGCGCAGGCTTCCTCGGGCAACGGCGTGGCCGATGCCACGCTGAAACGCAGCATGAAACTCTCGCTCCAACCCGCGGCGGGAGTGGTGGCAGGGGCCACGGGCACGGGGACGGTCACGCTGGCGGCGGCGTCCTCCGCGGACATGACCGTGCAATTTCAGGCGTCCAAGGGCAACTCGCAATTCCCGGCTGCGGTGACCATCCCCGCCGGCGCCACCAGCGCTTCGTTCACCTTCACCGGGGCGCGGACGGGCGTGGAGGACGTGCTGGCCGTTCCCGGCGATTCCTCCTACGAGACGGCGGCGGCGCGCGTACAGGTGGCGGACGCTTCGCTGGTGAAACTGGTAGCTGTTTCGGGCGACCGGCAGGTGGCAACCGCTCCGGGCCTCTTGCCCGACCCTATCGTGGTGCGGCTCACCGACGCCAACAATCTGGCGTATCCGGGCGCGCGCGTGGTGGCCACGGCGTCGGCGGGCGGCAGCGTGGCGCCGGCGGCGGCGGTGACCGATGTGCGGGGCCAGGCCCAATTCCGCTGGACGCCCGGCACTAGCTCTGCAAATCAGTTGCAACTGGCGGTGGAGAGCCTGCCGGCCGTGAAGCTGGCCATGAGCGCGGGCAGCGCGGTGCCGGTGGCGCAGGCGGTGGTGAACGGAGCGTCGTTTGCGGCCGGCATCGCGGCCGGGGCGCTGGAGACGGTCTTCGGGGTGAACCTGGCGGGCGGGCAGACGGCGCATGCCTCGTATCCCTGGCCCGCCAGGCTGGCCGGCGTGCGCGTGCTGCTGAACGGCGCGGCGCTGCCGGTGCTGGATGTGACCGACGGCCAGATCAACTTCTACGTGCCCGCGGACGCGCCGCTAGGAACCGGGACGCTGGCAGTGGAGACTCCGTCGGGAACGCAAGCCGCCACCGCGGTCGAGGTGAAGTCCGTACAGCCGGGCATCTTCGCGGGAGCGGTGCTGCACGCGGGCACGGCGGTCAGCGCCGTGACCACGCCGGTACGGGCGGGCGACTACATCGAAATCTACTGCACGGGCCTGGGCCCGACAAAGCCAGGCGCAAACGGGTTGCAACTGACGGCGATCGCGCCCACGGTGTTCATCGGCGCCGTGCCGATGCAGCCGGTGTTCAGCGGGCTGGCGCCGGGCTTTGTGGGACTTTACCAGGTGAACGTGCAGGTGCCGGCGGGACTGGCTCCCGGTTTGCAGCCGCTGCTGATGTCGGTTAGCCTGGCGCACAGCAATCAGATCAACATCGCGGTGCAATGAGGGGGGCTCGCTGCGCTCGCGGGGCTGGGGGCCGGGGGCTGGGGGCCGGGGGAAGGTGCGGCCCTTCGGGCCGGGCTATTTTGGGCAATTATATACTTGACTAATACAATGAAGGGGTGTAGCCTTGGAGAATGAGGGCGCTGGGCGGGGACTGTTTGAGTTTTTGCATCCATATCTGGCTGCCCTCTGGAAGGATACGCCTGTGGCAATGGAAGTGATGCATTTAGGCTCGGTTAACGAGTTTAGGTTCTCATTGAATGGAGAATGCCCTCATTGTAAGCGGCAGTGCTCGTTCATGCCTGTAGATGGTGCTCACGTTGAGCTTGCGGAGGGCAAACTGACTTCCCGTGGTGTTTGTGCCATGCAATGTCAGGGTTGTCGAAATTTCATACTTGGCTTTGTCCTGTACGACGGAAAAACTGTAGCCTCAATGCGCTACGAGAAACACTATCCTCTTGGCAAGCCGAACGATGAAGTAGGTCCAGACATCCCTGTTGAGGTTGCATCTGGTTTTCAAGAGGCGATTCGCTGCCAGTGGGTTAACTGCTTTGTGGCGACTGTTCTTATGTGCAGAAGATCCCTCCAGATAAGTTGTGATAGAGAGCAGGCGAAGGGGGATGATTTATGCAGGCAGGTAGACAGTTTGGCAAAGAGCGGAACTATAACGGAACCGCTGCGTAAAATGGCTCATCGTATCCGACTATTCGGAAAGCAGGGCGCTCATGGAGATTACTCTGACATTGACAGCACTATCACCGAAGAAGACGCTGTGGATGCAATTGCATTTATGCGTCACTATCTCGAACACGTTTACGTGTTGCCTGCGAAACTGAGGCCTTATTCAAAATGAAACGATTGCTGGGTTGTGTCCTAATTGCCCTCGCGCTTATCGGCATAGCCATAGGCCAGAAGAAGCCCATAGGCCAGAAGAAGCCCAAAGTGGTTGATGGAATAGTTAGCAGCAGAGATGAACCACTTCAGGTTACGTGGTTTGTCCATAAGAAGATTCCTTCGGTAAAAAGCCACGAAGGACTCCTGCGTGCCGATACGTTCAGTTGGCGCTGCTATCCAATAGCTTCTCAAAGTTTCAATGGCGATCAGAAGAGAATGCTCCTGAAGATCCAGTTGGACGGCCCCGGCTCCTGGAGCACTGACAGTGTAGTGATCTTCACCGTCGATGGAGAACTCACTGAGGTTGCTATTAATTATGGCACTGTAACTTCATTCACAACCCTGGGCGGTAATAGGGGAGTGGAGATAACACTACACAATCAGGAACTTCTGATCACGAGATTCACGACGGCTAAGGAGGTCTGGGTAACGCTTCCCGATGCGAACTCCGGAGGTCGGCGCAGCATCAAGCTCTCGGAGCCACAGCTTCAGATCTTCAGGGAACTGGTGGAGCGCTATAAATCACTATGAACCGATTGCTGGAATGGATCGAAGGGCCGGAGGCCTTTCGCCGTTTCGACGAAGGGATGAAACAGATTCTCTCCGTTTCACATGCTACGCTCATGCGACGCGAACGTGCTTATCGTAAACGTGTCGATGAGAATCCGCACCGCCGTGGGCCGAAAAGGAAGCGGCCCGTCAACCTCGGTACAGGAGAGAAGCAGTGACGATTCAGCGAAAAATGGTTGTTGGGTTAGACGACGTTCAGTCGATTACGTTTGAATGTGCAAAATGCCACAGGCTTACAGTTCCTCCGGATGATGTTAGGGATATCCCCTTACATTGTATTCGGTGCGGACAGGAATGGTTGTCTGGTGATCCACGTAATTATCAGACAATCGCCGACCCCGCTGTCAATTTTACGAAGGCGCTTCAAACTATCAGATCCTTCATTCACAACAACAAGATGGGATTTCGCATTCTCTTGGAGTTTGCTGTTCCGAGGCAAGATGACTAGTACTGCTCAGTCAAGAGGTCCTTTCTTAAGCTTAGGTCCGCGCTTCCCGCGCCACGGTTTAGTTGATCGTTTCTGGTTCACTAGTCTTGCCAGTGAGTTCCGCGTAGGTGAGGCGCTTGCCAATAATCTCGCGGACGCCACGGTCAAACCGTTCGGCATCGGTCATGTGACGATTGTTGAATCGGAACGCCTGTTCGTCGATGTAACGGAACAGATGAAATGGTTCTACGCTGATGTAAGTTCCGTGCAGGCCGCGCTTCAGGAGACTCCAGAAATTTTCCATGCCGTTGGTGTGAACATTGCCGTTCACGTACTCAACCGCGTGATTGATGACGGCGTGCTGGTAGTCGGTTTCCAGTCCGTCATAAGATTTCAGTTCGTCGCTAAATATTGCCGCGCCTGCTTCCACATGTTCCCGAATGTTAGTTTGGAGTTGCTTTTTTCGGCGGTTGTCTACGACCATCGCGCGTACTTCGCCCCCGCGCTCCAAAATACCCATGACGACAACTTTGTCCTTACCCCCGGTACCGGTAATAACGCGCTCCCGTTTGCTCTTGTGCATGTTGCGGGACTTGCCGCCGATGAAGGTTTCGTCAACCTCGATTTCGCCGCCCAATTTGCCGCCATGCTGGCCTTGCTGCGCGAGCCTGATTCGATGCAAGAGGAACCATGCGGTCTTTTGGGTAATACCGAGCGCCCGCGCGATCTCGCAACTGCTGATCCCGTTCTTGCAGTTCAGGATCATCCAGGTTGCTGCAAGCCACTTGTCCAAGCCAATCGGGGAATCCTCCATGATGGTTCCGACCTTGATCGAAAACTGCCGCCGTGGGTGGCGGTTGCTGCACTGCCAGCGCAATTGGTTCTTGAGAAAGCCTACGTTGGAGCTTCCGCACTGCGGGCATATCGGTCCGTCTTTCCATTCGGGGCGGCGTGCCATGAGGTAGTCCAGGCAGTTCCCAGGAGCCGAGAAGTAAACGATTGCTTCCTGAAGGGTCTGGGGTTCGTAGAGGGCTTCCATACTTCAAGTCTATCCCAAACCAGCGTATTAGTCAAGTATATAATTGCCCTATTTTGAGGTGCGTGGAATGCTGAATTGGCTTTTTTCGGATCCGCTGCCGGCAGGTACGAAGGCGCCGGCTTTTTCGCTGCCGGACGACTCCGGGCAGACGGTGACGCTGGATTCGCTGCGCGGGCGCAATGTGGTGCTGGTGTTCTATCCGGGCGACGATACGCCGGGCTGCACGAAGCAGTTGTGCCAGTTTCGCGACGACTGGGGGGAAGCGGAGGCGCGCGGCGTGGAGGTCTTCGGCGTGAACCCGCAGAACGCGCGGATGCACCAGAAGTTCCGCCAGCGGTATCACTTCCCGTTTCCGCTGCTGGTGGACGAGAAGCAGAAGGTGGCGGCGCTGTATCACGCCGACGGCCTGTTTGTGAAGCGCACGGTGTACTTGATCGACCCCAAGGGGACGATCCGCTTTGCGAAGCGGGGGATGCCGCATCCGAGCGAGGTACTGGCGGCGGCGGTGAAGACGGGGGCGTGAAGACGGGGGCTAGCCTGGGGGCCGGGGGAAGGCACGGCCTTCGGCCTTGCGTTTTTGAGACACTTTGGCTGTAAGAGGAGTCGTCGCGGCGGCCGGGGCTTGCGGACTTATCGCCGGGCGTGTCCGGCCGCCAATGGTTTGAGCCGCGTCTTCGATGATCTAGGCCCGCTGGATGGCGGACATATCGTTGCCGATTCGACGCCTGGCTCTCTGATACCCGATGGGACGGCAATCACTGCTCTCCGCTCTCCACAGGATGTGCTGGGATCGATCCCAACTGTTCGGCGACAATTAGAACTCCCGGCTGACGACAATTAAAACTCCCGCTCGACGACAACTAATGTGACCATCGAGAATCGCGCTCACCGAGCGCCAAGGGATGGTCACGGACGAGCAGGTGAGGAGGCTCAGAAAGTTGTCGAACACAGAGAAGAATCAAGAGATTGCAGCGTCGAAAGCGGGGATGGACCCGACCACGGCGCGGCGATACCTGGGCTT
>JAIQEX010000203.1 GCA_020073615.1 Terriglobia bacterium | reverse complement strand
ATGGCCGCCGCCTGATCATGCCACGCTACACCGAACCGGATCCCGAGCAGGCCATTTTGCTTCATCACCTGAACCTCGTATTGCCGCAACAACCGCCGCCGCGCATCACCACTTCTGCTTCGTCAGCTCCCTTTCCCCAACTCAAAATGTAGTGGAGACCTTTGGAGTATTTTTGTTGAAAACAAAAGACATTCCGGCGTCAGATCTGTCGAACTGCGAAGGTTCGGCTAAGGAAGGGAAAACTGCCTCCGTCTCTCATCTGTTACCATTTCAATAGGGGGGCGTCGCCCGGCAAGCCATGAAAAAGAAGACCACGCTATTCGTAGCCCTGATGATCGCCATGTTGGCGTTGACCGCATCCATGTACTGGCCCGGACTGCGCGCGCGCGCCGCCTCGTCCACCACCGACGATTTGGACCGCAGTATGAAGGCCGTCGCGGCGGTGTTCTCGCTGGTCGAGCAGAACTACGCCGACCCCGTCTCCTCGGAGAAGGCGTTCTTCGGCGACCACAACGTGGGCGGCGCCATTCCCGGTATGCTGCACACGCTCGATCCCCATTCCAATTTCGTCGATCCCGCCGAGTATCGCGACATGCAGCGCCGCCAGCACGCGCAGTATTTCGGCGTCGGCATGCAGATCACCATGGACGGCCCCAAGACCGTGGTGATGGAGCCGTTCCCCGGTTCGCCCGCCTGGAATGCGGACTTGCGGCGCGGCGATTGGATCGTGGCGGTCGATGGCAAGGACGCCACCACGCTCGATTCGCAGGCCGTAGCGGAGATGCTGCGCGGCCCGCGCGGCACCCAGGTGCGTGTCAGCGTACGGCGCGAGGGCGCGAGCGAGCCCGTCTCCGTGACCGTGACCCGCGGCGAGATCGAAACCAGCGTCGTGGACGCGTTCTGGGTTAAGCCGGGCATCGTGGATGTGAAGGTCACCAGCTTCGAGGCGCAGAATCTCGGCCGCGACGTCGAGGCGCAGCTCCAGAAGCTGGGCGAGGCGTCGGTGAACGGCCTGGTGTTGGATTTGCGCGGCAACCTGGGCGGGCTGGTCAACGAGGCAGTGGCCCTGGGCGGCCGATTCCTGCGCAACGGGCAGACCGTAGTATCGCACCGCGGCCGCGCCGAGCAGGAGCAGGTTTTCCGCGCCAAGGCGCAAGCGGCGGCGCAGAAGTATCCCGTCGTGGTGCTGGTCGACCGCCTGTCGGCCTCCGCGTCGGAGATCGTAGCGGGCGCACTCCAGGATCACGACCGGGCCTGGCTGCTGGGCGAAACCACTTTTGGCAAGGGGCTGGTGCAGGCGCAGTTTCCGCTGTCGGAAGGCGCCGCGCTGTTGCTCACCATTGCCCACTATTACACCCCCAGCGGGCGCCTGATCCAGCGCGATTATCAGCACCAGTCGTTCTTCGATTACTATTCCCACCGTACGAATCCGACCAACACCGACGACGTGAAAGCCACCGACGCCGGGCGCAAGGTCTTCGGCGGCGGAGGCATCACTCCGGACGAGCAGTACGACAGCCCGAAGCTAAGCCTGTTCCAGCGCCGCCTGCTGAATAACGGCGCCTTCTACCATTTCGGAAGCGTCTATTTCGGCGCCGTCAAGCCTCACCTGACGCCGAACTGGCAGCCCGATGGCGACACCATGGCGCGCTTCAAGGAGTTTCTGCAAAAACAGCCGCCGCCCTTCACGTTTACCGACGCCGATCTCGCCAAAGCTCAGGATTGGCTGCGCGAGCAGATCCGTTATGAGCTCTACTTCCGGGCTTTCGACCGGAAGACCGCGGAACGCGCCCGGTGGGTGGACGATCCCGAGGTCCACAAGGCCATCGACAGCATGCCCAAAGCAGAGTCGCTGCTCAAGACATCGCAGCGTCTGTACGCCTTGCGCGTGCCCGACCATCGCCGGCAGTAGCTACTGGCGGCTCTCTTCGATGTGTTTGAGGCGTGCGTCGAGAACCTCTTCGACGCGGTGCAGTTCGGCACGCCAGAGGTCGCGCATGTCGTCGAAACGCTGGTTCATGGCGTCGAGGCGGTTGTCGACGGCCTGGAATTTGGCGTTGATGTATGCTAGCAGCAGGCCGACGAGTACGGCGTTCAGGGCGGCGGGTACGCCAATGGCGAGGTAGAGCTGGGCAGCCTGCATCTTAGCTATTCCAGTTTACCTGAGTCGCCGGCAGGCCGCCGTCTCGCGCACCGCGGGGGCGGGCCGCTGCATCCAATGGGTACTGAGTATGCTGTCTGAGCGAATCGAAGGCCGGCTCCTGTGCGCCCTGGCGATGGCGATCGCCGGCGCGGGGTGCAGTTCGCACGCGCAGAACCAGCCGGGTTCGCCCCCGCCTCCACCCGTCGAGGTCACTGAAGTCGCCGCGTCCGACATTCCCATCTTCTCCGAATATCCGGCGCAAACCTACGCGCGCAACCTGGTGGAAGTGCGCGGCCGTGTCGCGGGGTACATCGAGAAGTGGCTGTTCCAACCCGGCTCGCAGGTTCGCGAAGGCCAGCCGCTTTACATTCTCGATCTGCGTCCCTACCAGGCGGCCGTCCAACAGGCGGCCGGCAATCTGCGGCAGAGCGAAGCGGACCTGGAGTTCGCGCGGCAGCAGGTGTCGCTTTTGCAGGCCGAGGCCAACCTGGCGGCCGCCGAATCGAGCCTGGTGAAGGCGCAGCAGGACTACGAACGGCTCAAGCCGCTGGTGGCGCAGGACGCCGCTCCGAAGCAGGACCTCGACGCCGCCACTGCCGCCCTGCACGCGGCCGAGGCCAGCGTGCGCGCCGCCAAGGCCAACGTCGAAACCACGCGCGTCTCCACCAAAACCCAGATCGCCTCCAACGAGGGCAAGGTGGAGTCGCTGCGCGCCGCATTGCGCAACGCCGACCTCAACCTGGAGTACGGCACCATCCGCGCGCCCATTGGCGGGCTGGCGGGCGACACGCTGGTGCCGGTGGGCGGCCTGGTGACGCCCAATTCGCCGCAGCCGCTCACCACCATCGTGCCCCTCGACGTCATCTGGGTCCGCTTCAAGATCAGCGAATCGCAATACCTCGCTCTGGAGCGGCGCCGGCGCCAGCGTGCGACGGACGGCGCGTCGCTCGAGCTCGTGCTGGCCGATGAGACCCGCTTCCCGCACACCGGCCGCATCGAGAACACGCAGAACCAGGTGGACCCCAAGACCGGCACCCTGGAGCTGCAAGCGCGCTTTCCGAACCCGGAACACGCGCTCCTGCCCGGGCAGTTCGGACGCGTGCGCTACCAGACCGAGGAGCGCACGGGCGTGATCCTGGTGCCGCAGCGCGCGGTGCAGCAGATCCAGAGCGTGCAGTCCGTATACACGGTGGGGCCGGATAACAAGGTGCTGGTGCGCGCGATCACCACGGCGGAACGCGTGGGCGAAAACTGGATCGTGAACCAGGGCTTGCAGCCCGGCGACCGCGTCATCGTCGAAGGTTTGCTGCGCGTCCGTCCTGGGATGGTGGTGCGTCCCGAGCCGTACCGGCCAGCCGCAACCCAGCCCGCCAGGAACGGCGGGTAAGCCGCATGGCGCGCTTCTTTATCGACCGCCCCGTGTTCGCGATGGTCATCGCCATCGTGATCGTGATCCTGGGCGCGGTGGCCATTCCCGGCCTGCCCATCGCCACTTATCCCGAAGTGGTGCCGCCGGTGGTGCAGATCACCGCCAACTTTTTGGGCGGCAATGCACAGGACCTCGAGAAGACTGTCGCCCAGCCCATCGAAGAGCAGCTTGTCGGCCTCGACGGCATGCTCTATTACCTCTCTAACAGCGCCAACAACGGCGCGCTCACCATCTCGGTCACCTTCAAGCTCGGCACCAATCCCGATACGGCCGCCGTGCAGACGCAGAATCGCGTCAACGTGGCACTCCCGCGGCTGCCGCCGGAAGTGCAGCGCCAGGGCGTGATCGTCAAGAAGGTGTCGAGCGCGTTCCTGATGGCCGTCAGCCTGGTCGCCACCGACAACCGCTACGATTCGCTGTTCCTGGCCAACTACGGGCAGATCAACCTGGTGAACCAGCTCGGCAGCCTGCCCGGGGTGGGCGATTCGCGCCTGGGCGGCGGCACCCTGCTGTACTCCATGCGCGTCTGGGTGAACCCCGATAAGATGGCCAAGCTGGGGCTCACCGCCACCGATATCAGCAACGCCATCCAGGCGCAGAACCGGCAGAATCCGGCGGGGGCCATCGGCCAGCCGCCTTCGCCCGCGGGCACGGAGTTCCAATACGCGGTGAATGCTCCGGGCCGCCTGGCCGACGCCCGCCAGTTCGACGACATCATTCTGCGCGCCCAGCCGGACGCCTCGCTGCTGCGCATCCGCGACGTGGGCCACACCGACCTCGGGGCGCAAACCTACGCCGGCTTCAGCCGTCTCAACGGGCGCCCCTCGGGCAACGTCATCATTTTTCTTTCCCCCGGCGCCAACGCGGTGGCGACCGCCGCTTCCGTGCGCGCCTACCTGGAGCAGGCCAAGAAGGGCTTTCCCGCGGGCATCGACTACGCCATCCCATACGACTCCACCATTTTCGTGCGCGCGGCCATCAACGACGTGGTGGTCACCCTGCTCATTGCGGTCGGCCTGGTGCTGCTGGTGGTCTTCAACTTCCTGCAGAGCTGGCGTGCCACGCTCATCCCGCTGCTCACCGTGCCGGTAGCCGTGGTCGGTACCTTCGCGCTGTTCCCCATTCTCGGCTTCTCCATCAACATCACCAGCATGTTCGGGCTGGTGCTGGCTATCGGCATCGTGGTGGACGATTCCATCGTGGTGGTGGAGGCCGTGCAGCGCAATATCGACGAGGGGATGGCGCCGCGCGAAGCCACGCAGCGCGCCCTCGACGATGTTTCCGCGCCGGTGGTCGCCATCGCCTTCATCCTGGCTGCGGTGTTCATACCCGTGGCTTTTATGGGCGGCATCAGCGGCCAGATCTACAAGCAGTTCGCGCTCACCATCGCCACTTCGGTGCTGCTTTCGGCCTTCAACGCGCTCTCGCTCAGCCCGGCGCTCAGCGCCATCCTGCTGCGCCCCAAAAGCAAGACGCGGGGCCTGCTGGCGCCGGTCTTCGACCTCTTTAATCGCAACTTCGATTTCACCACCAAACACTATCTGTCGAGCGTCCGCTTCCTCAGCCGCCGCACGGTGCTCGCCCTGTGCGGGCTAGCGATCTTCGCGGGCGCGGCGCTGTTCATTTTCAAAAAGCTGCCCGCCGGCTTTCTTCCCGATGAGGATCAGGGCGCCTTCTTCGTCTCCATTCGCCTGCCCGACGGCGCGTCCAAGGACCGCACCGACGCCGCCACGCGAAAAATCGAAGCGGTGATCGCCCAGTTGCCCGGCGTCTCCCGGCAGTTCACCCTGGGCGGCCTCGACATCGCCACGCAAAGCGCGAATTCCAATGTGGCCACCATCATCGCCACCCTCAAGCCGTGGGACGAAAGGAAATCCAGCGACGAAAAACTGGAGGCCATCTTGGCGCGCGCGCAGGCCGGATTCTACGGCGTTCCCGAAGCTTTCACCTTCGCCTTCGGCCTGCCGCCCATCCTCGGCCTCAGCACCACCGGCGGATTTCAGTTCATGATGGAAGACCGCGCCGGCGGCGACATCACGGCCATGGCGCGCGCCGCCGATGGCCTGGTCGACGCCGCGCGCCGCCACCCCGATCTCGCCAACGTCATCAGCACCTTCCGCCCCAGCGTCCCGGCGTACAACGTCAACATGGACCTGGCCAAACTGCAGACCCTCAACGTGCCGGTCACCGACGCCTACAATGCGCTGCAGACGTTCCTGGGAGGGCTGTATGTGAACGACTTCAACCTCTTCGGCCACACCTGGCAGGTGCTGGTCGAAGCCGAGCCGGAGTTTCGCAGCCGTCCTTCGGGCATCGACCGCTTCTACGTGCGCAGCAACGACGGCAACATGGCGCCGCTCGGCACCTTCGTTACCGTCACCCCGTCCACCGGCCCGGACGTGGTCTACCGCTACAACCGCTTCCGCGCGGTGCAGATTCTGGGCGGGCCCGCGCCCGGCCACTCGAGCGGCGATGCGGTCAAGACCATGGAAGAGCTGGCCGCCGGCCTGCCCTCCGGCTATGGGTACGAATGGACCGGCACCACCTATCAGCAGAAGCTGGCGCAGGGCAACGAGGGCGCCATTTTCGGCTTCGCCGCGGTGCTCGTGTTCCTGTTTCTGGCGGCGCTTTACGAGAGCTGGTCGATTCCGCTCGCGGTGCTGTTCGCACTGCCCCTGGGCATGTTCGGCGCGCTCGCGGGCGTCTACCTGCGCTCGTATCCGTACGACATTTACACCCAGATCGGGATCGTGACGCTGATCGGGCTGACGGCTAAGAACGCCATCCTGATCGTGGAATACGCCAAGGCCAGCCATGCGCGCGGCATGTCTGTCCGCGATGCCGCGCTCGAAGCCGCGCGTCTGCGGTTGCGCCCCATTCTGATGACTTCGTTTGCGTTCATCCTGGGTGTGACGCCGCTGGTGATCGCCAGCGGCGCCAGCAGTGGGGCACGGCGTTCTCTCGGCACGGCGGTGTTTAGCGGCATGCTTAGCGGAACGCTGCTGGCCGTCTTCATCGTGCCCACCTTGTACGTAGTGATTCAGACCCTGGCCGAGCGGCGGCGCCCGGCCGCCAGCCCCAGCCCGGCGACGGAGCCGGCGCAATGAAACGCGTTTGGCTGCCGGCGGCGTTGCTGGCCGCACTTTCCGCCTGCGCCGTTGGTCCCAATTACCACCGCCCCGCCGTCGCCCTTCCGGACCAGTATCGCGGAGCCGCGCAGCCCGAGGCGCCGGCATCCATCGCCGACACCAAATGGTTCGATCTGTTCCATGACGATACCCTGAAGCAGCTCGTCGCCACAGCGTTGGAGCACAATTTCGATCTGCAGATCGCGGCCGAGCGCGTGTCCGAGGCGCGCGCCCAGTTCGGCATCGCGCGCGCCAACCAGTTTCCCTTCGTCGATGCCCAGGCGCAGTTCTCGGCCACGCGCAGTTCGTCGATCGGCTCGTTCCCGTTCATCGTGCGGGGCACCAATCTCAGCGCCGCTTTCACGCAGATCGGCGGGGCGCTGTCCTGGGAAATCGATCTGTGGGGCCGTCTGCGGCGGCTCTCGGAAGCGGCGCGCGCGCAGTACCTGGCCACCGAGGAAGGCCGCCGCGGCGTGGTGGTGTCGCTCGTTTCCGACGTGATGGACGCCTACTTTCAGATGCTCGAGCAGGACCTCGAGCTGGACATCAGCCGAAGGACGCGCGACATCGCCAACGACAACCTGCGGCTGGTGACGCTGCGGCGCGACCAGGGGGCGGCTTCGGGTCTCGATGTGGCGCAGGCCCAGCAGTTGCTTTACACGGCGACCGCGCAGATCGCCGCCGCCGAGCGCGCCATCGGCCAGACCGAGAATGCGCTCAGCCTGCTGCTGGGCGCGCCGCCCGCCGCACGTCCCCGCGGCCAGCCGCTGGAGCAGCTCGCCGTGCCGCTGGAACTGCCGCCCGGCCTGCCTGCCTCGCTGCTCGAGCGGCGCCCGGACATCCGCCAGGCGGAGCAGACACTCATCTCCGCCAACGCCCAGATCGGCGCCGCGCGGGCGCTCTACTTCCCGCAGATCTCACTCACCGCGTTTGTAGGCGGGCAGAGCCGCGCGCTGTCGGAGATCGTCACCGGTCCGGCGCGCACGCAAAACATCGGCCCCACGGCGTTGCTGCCCATTTTCCACGCCGGCCAGATCCGAGCACAGGTGCGGCTGTCGGAAGCGCAGCAGCGCGAGCTGCTGGCCGCTTACCAGAAAGCCATCTACAGCGCGCTGCGCGAAGTCTCCGACGCGCTGATCGGCCACGACCGCACGCGCGAGCAGCGCGCCCAGCAGGAGCAACTGGTGCGCGCCCTCACCGAAAGCGTGCGCCTCTCCACCCTGCGCTATCGCGGCGGCCTCGACAGCTATCTGCAGGTGCTGGACGCGCAGCGCAACCTCTTCCAGGGCCAGCTCACGCTGGCACAACTGCGCCTTCTGGAATTCGAATCGGTGGTGCAGCTTTACCGCGCGCTAGGCGGCGGCTGGCAGTAGCTGAAAGCTGAAAGCCGATAGCTCCTTAGCCCGCTTTTCTCGTGCGCCGTGAAAAGGCGCTGGTCCACAGCGGGGAAAATCCCGCCCGGGAACTGGTTCGCTCCACCCGGTAGCAATCGGAGCAGTAGTGGAGGCAACGAAGCTGCTGAAGCCTCTGGTGTAGAGGGTCGCGTA
>JAIQEX010000202.1 GCA_020073615.1 Terriglobia bacterium | reverse complement strand
AGCAGATGATGCAGCAGGTGGCCGAACTCATGAAAGATGGTCTCCACTTCGCGGTGCGTCAGCAAGGCCGGCCGCCCGCCCACCGGAGGGGTCAAATTGCCGCAGATCAGGCCCAGGTGCGGCCGGAAGCCGCCTGGCGCCGGGCCGCCGGTGATGAACGCATCCATCCAGGCGCCCCCGCGTTTGTTGTCGCGCGGATACCAGTCGGCATAGAAGCCGCCGATGGCGCCGCCGTCCTCGTCGTGCACCTGGTAGTGGCGCACCTGCGGGTCCCACACCGGCACGCCCCCTTCTTCGACGACGCCGATGCCGTAGAGGCGGTTCACCAGGTCGAACAAGCCGGCTACCACGCGTTCCAGCGGGAAATAGGGCCGCAGCGCCTCTTCATCGAAAGCGTAGAGCGCGCTGCGCTGCTTCTCGGCGTAATACGCCACGTCCCACGGCGCCAGCTCCGGCGCGCCCGCTCCCTCGAGCGCGCGGCGAAACTCCAGCAGCTCCCGGTTCTCCTCGCGGAAACGCCGCTCGGTCCGGCCTTTGAGATCCTCCAGAAAGGCCAGGGCGCGGGCCCCGCTGTGGGCCATGCGGTCTTCCAGCACCAGGTCGGCGAAATCGGCGAAGCCCAGAAGCCGCGCTTTCTCCCGGCGCAGCTCAAGCACGCGTCCCACCAGGGGGCGGTTGTCCCGCTCCCCCTCGGTGGCGCGGATACTATAGGCTTCATACACCTGGCGGCGAGCGGCGGCGTCGTCCAGGTACGTCATCACCGCGAAGTAATCGGGAGCCTGCAAGGTGAACCGCCAGCCCTCGCGCCCCTTGCGCAGCGCGCTCTCCCGCGCCGCGGCCACAGCCGAAGGCGGAAGCCCCGCCAGTTCCTCCTCGCGCGCCATCACCAGCTCGAAGGCGTTGGTGGAATCGAGCACGTTCTCGGAAAACTTGGTGGTGACCTGCGTCAATTCCACGTCGATCTCTTCCAGCCGCCTCTTTCCCGCCGGGTCCAGGTCCGCGCCATGGCGGCGAAACGTATCGATGGTCTTATCGAGGTAGCGCCGCCGCTCGCCTGCCAGGCGCGCGCCTTCCGTCGTCGCGCCGAAAGTCTTGATGCCCCGCCACAGCCCTTCGTGCAACGGGATGCCGGAGTAGAACGCGCTGACCTGCGGCTGCGCGGCGTTGAAAGCGGCGCGCAGCTCCGGGTAGGTGGCCACCGCCTCCAGGTGCCGCACTACTCCCATGGCGAAGTCCAGCGGCTCGGTCAACTCGTCGAGCGCGTGCATGGTGTTCTCGTAGGTGCGCTCGCCGGGCGCCGCGGCGATTTCCGCGAGCCGTTCGCGGGCGGCCCGCAGCAACTCCTCGAGGGCGGGCTCCACGTGGGCCGCGGCGATGCGGTCGAAAGGGATTCGGAACTGGAGCGTAAGCAGCGGATTGGTCTCGGTCGGCATCATAACGAGCGTAACAGAGCCGCCGGTGTGCTATCTCGCCTCCGTATGAAAGCGCAAAGGCTTTCCACCGCCGAGGCGCCGAGCCGCCGAGAACTGAGGGTTTCGCAGCGCTGCCGGCCACCTCGGCGCCGGCACCTGCCGGGTGCAACCGCGAGTGCGCGTGGCGAAGCATTCGCGCTTTTCCGATTCCTTCGAGTTCGCGCGCCGAGCCGGCCAAAGCACGCAGAGAACCGATTGACTTGTTTGTCCTCGGCGTCTCGGCGCCTCGGCGGTGATATCTCATCGACGGACCACTCTCACCCCGTCCGTGCAGAATCCTACAAAATGGTTACCATAGAGAATGCATGGGTGCTGATCCGATAGGGGGGCCCTGGGATGGTCCGGCGCGGCTCAATATTTTTGCCCTGGTAATCTACATTCCCGGGCCGCTCGGAGATTTCCTCGATGAACTGCGCCGGGATCTGGTCCCGCACTACAATCCCCACGCGCACGTCAGCGTGCTGCCGCCGCGTCCCCTGGCGGTCCCGTGGCAAATCGCATCCGAGCAGGTCCGCACCCTCACCGAGGGGTGGGAGCCTTTCGAGATCGCTTTAACCGGCCTCGAGGTGTTCCCCGTCACCGACGTGATCTACCTCGAGCTGGGCGCCGGCGCCGCCGAGTTGCGCGCCATGCACGCCGCCATGAACACCAGCACCCTCGCTTTTCAGGAGCCGTTCCCCTACCATCCCCATATCACCCTGGCGCAGGAGATTCCGCACGAGGCCGTGGCGGCAACCTACGAGCGGGCCCGCCACCGCTGGAGCGAGTTCGCCGGAGCCCGCACGTTCCGCGCCGAGCGCGCCGCGTTCGTACAAAACGCCATGGATAACTGCTGGGTCGACCTGGTGCAGCATTCCCTTGGCGCCGTGCCCGCGCAACGCTGAAGTATTTCTCCCCCGGCACTAAACCCTTCCCCGTTTTGGTCCGATAAAGAAAGTGGAGCGTGCATAACGTTCCAAGCTGAAAGCTGATCGCTGACAGCCGATAGTTGACAAACATGGATACCGTCGCAATTTGTGATTCCGAGCCGATTGCCATAGAGGGCCTCCGCAGCCTGTTGGAATCCGCCGACACGCTGCGCCTCGTCGCCGCCGAGAGTTCTCTCGAGGATGGCATGGACGCCGCACGCGAATTGCAGCCTTCCATTCTGATCGTGGATAAGGCGTTCGGCATCCATGCGGTGATGGACTATCTCACCACCCTGCGGGCGGCGGCGTCCCCTATGGCCGCCATCGTTTGGGGCGCTTCCCTGTCGGAGACCGAAGCACTGCGCTTTCTCCAGGCCGGGGCCACCGGCGTGGTGCGTAAGACCGCCTCCCTGGACGCGCTGCTGCGCTGCATCCATACCGTGGCCTCCGGAACCACCTGGATGCAGGAGGAGATGCTGGGCGACACCGGCCGGCCCCTCCGTTCGCCGCGCACCGCGCTCACCGCGCGGGAGCTGCAGGTCATGGAACTGGTCGAGCGCGGGATGAGGAACAAGGATATCGCCGCGTCTCTGGGCATCCGCACGGGAACCGTCAAAATCCATCTCAAACACATCTTCGAGAAGACCGGAATCCATGGCCGCTATGGCCTCGCGCTCTCCGGCCTCAAGGAGAAGGGCCTGCTGGCCGCATCCGGCGCCCCTGCCGTGGATGTTATCCTGAAGGCTTGATCCCCTTAATCGCGCGTTTGCCTGCCTGCCTGTTTTGCGCGGCGCTCGTGGCCGCCGCCCAGCCCTCCGTTCTGCTCGACGCCATGTCCCAGGAGTTGCAGCGTAACTTTAGTATTTTGAAGGAGAAGGCGGACCCGCCACCGTATTTTCTGAGCTACGAGGTCACCCAGCAGGAGTACCGCTCGATCTCCGGAACACTGGGCGCCGTCGATTCCTCGGGCGGCGGAAAATCGCGGGCCCTGGACGTCTCCATCCGCGTCGGCTCGCGCAAACTCGACAACTATCATCGCGTGCGCGGCGACCGCGGACAGGTCACCTCGGGGGCGCTTCTGACCTTCGAAGACAACGTCAACTCCGTCAAACGCCGCCTGTGGCTGGAAACCGACCGCGCCTATCGCACCGCCGCCGAACGCCTGATCCGGATCACCACCAATACCCAGGTGAAGGTGGCGGCGCAGGACGATTCCGACGATTTCGCCCTCGAAGACGCCGCCGTCTCCGAGCAGCCCCCGCCCAAACTGAAATTCGACGAGGAGTCCTGGACCGATCGCGTCCGCAAGCTCTCGGCCCGTTTCCAGAACTACCCGAGCGTGCTGACCTCGCACGTTTCCGTGGTCGGTCAGGTCGATACCCGCTACCTGGCTAATACCGAGGGCTCGCGCATCCAGCACGGACGGGGCTTTGCGCGCGTGGTGATCACCGCCGCGGCGAAAGCGGCCGATGGCACCGACCTCAGCACCTTCGAAGCCTTCGAGGGCGTCGATGCCGCGGGCCTGCCCGAAGATAAGGTACTGCTGGCGGCCGTCGATCACGTGGCCAACGACCTTACCGCCCTCCTGCGCGCCCCCGAGGCCGAACCCTTCGTCGGCCCCGCCATTTTCTCGGGACGCGCCGCCGGCGTCTTCTTCCACGAGATCTTCGGACACCGCGTGGAAGGTCACCGCCAGAAGGATGAGAGCGAGGGCCAGACTTTCACCAAGAGCGTCGGCACCGCGGTTCTGCCCGCCTTTCTCTCGGTGGTGTTCGATCCCACGCGCCGCAAGGCCGCCGGCATCGACCTGAACGGCTGGTACGATTACGACGACGAGGGCGTCAAGGCGCGGCCCGTCACCGCCGTCGATCGTGGCGTGCTGAAAACGTTTCTCATGTCGCGTTCCCCCATCAAGGGATTCGACCATTCCAATGGGCACGGCCGGCGCCAGCCGGGCTACGAAGTAGTCTCGCGGCAGTCCAACCTCATCGTGGAATCGTCCAACGCGGTGCCCGAAGCCCGGCTGCGCCAGATGCTCCTCGAGGAAGTCAAGAAACAGAACAAGCCCTACGGCCTCTACTTCCGCGATATCACCGGAGGCTTCACCACTACGGCGCGCGCCGGCCTGCAGGCGTTCAAAGTGATTCCTTTGATCGTCTACCGGGTGTACGCCGACGGCCGTCCCGATGAGTTGGTCCGCGGGGCCGACATCGTGGGCACGCCGCTGGCCAGCTTTTCCAAAATCCTGGCCACCTCCGACAAGCCGGAGGTCTTCAACGGATATTGCGGCGCCGAATCGGGCAGCGTTCCGGTTTCCGCGGTCTCGCCGGCCATCCTGGTCTCGGAAATCGAAATTGAAAAGAAAGCCAAATCCAACGACCGGCCTCCGCTGCTTTCCGAACCGTCCCCCATGGAGCGCAAGTGAAGTCCGTCCCCCTTCTGGCGGCGTCTGTTTTGGCCCTGGCGTTGTGGGCCCAGGCGCCCGCGCCGGCGCCCGATCCCGTATTGCAGGCCATGCACGATGAGATCGCGCGCTCGCGCAAGCTGACCGTCTCCAACCTGGAGGCCCCTTACTTCATCGAATACGTGATCGACGAATCCGATAACTTCACCGTCTCGGCCAACCTGGGCGGGCTGCTCACCCGCCGCCGCGACCATTTCCGCATCCCGGAGATTCACGTGCGCGTGGGCGATTACAAGTTCGACAACACCAACTACGTGGGCAGCGGCATGGAGTTCGGGACGCGTTACGACCTGGAACGCTTCCCCCTCGAGAACTCCTACCCGGTGCTGCGGCGCTACCTGTGGCTGGAGACCGATTCGGCCTACAAGTCGGCGGTGGAAGCGATTTCCCGCAAACGCGCGGCCATGCGCAACGTCACCGAGAGCGACCAGCTCAACGATTTCGCCCACGCCGAGCCGGTGCGCCAGGTCCGCCCCTGGCAGCGTCTGGCCATCGACGAGGATGGATGGGTCGCGCGCGTGCGCTCGCTGTCGGCGATCTTCGCGCGCTATCCCGAGCTGGAAAACTCCGGCGTGGAGCTGGATGCCACCGACGGCGGATACTACCTGGCCAATTCCGAGGGCAGCGAGGTGCGCGAGCCGGAGAGCGTCGCCTTCGTGCGCCTGCGCGCCACGGCGCAGGCTCCCGACGGCATGGGGGTCCGCGACGCGGTCACCTTCCACGCCCTCGATCCTGCGCACCTGCCGCCCGACGCCGAGTTGACCCGCGCCGCCAATGCGCTGGCCGAGAACGTCGTCGCCCTGGCCCATGCTCCCCGGGGCGACGATTACAGCGGCCCGGTCCTTTTTGAGGGCGCCGCCGGCGCGCAGATCCTGGCCGAAGTGCTGGGCAAGAACCTGTCCCTGTCGCGCCGTCCGGTGATGGAACCGGGGCGCGGCGGCGTGGTGGCGGTGAACGATCTCGAGGGCCGCGTGGGCGCGCGCATCCTGCCCGATTCCTTCGATGTGGTGGACGATCCTACGCAGAAGGAATGGCGCGGCCGGCCGCTGTTCGGCAGCTACGGCGTGGACCGCGAGGGCGTCGCCCCCAAACCCCTGCGCCTGGTGGAAAAGGGCGTGCTCAAAAGCTACCTGTTGACGCGCCAGCCGGTGCGCGGATTAGAAGGGTCCAACGGACGCGCCCGCCTGCCCGGCCCCTTCGGCGCGTCGCTGGCCGCCTTCAGCAACCTGTTTATCAGCTCTTCGGAAGCGGTGCCGGCGGGCGAATTGAAGAAGAAACTCATGGAGCTGGTCCGCGCGCGCAACAAGCCGTTCGGCATCGTCGTGCGCAAGATGGATTTTCCTTCCTCGGCGCCGCCCGACGTGGTGCGGCGGCTGCTCTCGTCGCAGCAGGGCGGCGGCCGCCCCGTCAGCCTGCCGGTCCTGGTCTACCGCGTCTACCCCGATGGCCGCGAAGAGCTGGTGCGCGGCCTGCGCTTCCGCGGCCTCGGCGTGCGTTCCTTGAAGGATATCCTGGCGGCGGGCGATGACAGCGCGGCTTTCGAGTTCATGGACAACGCGGCGCCTTTCGCGCTGATCGGCGGCTCGTCCTATACCACCGAGGCCTGCGTGGTGGCGCCTTCCATTCTGATCGACGATCTGGAGCTGCACCCGGTGGAGGGGGAACTGCCCAAGCTGCCGCTGGTGACGCCGCCCGAGATGGCGCGGTAGGTTCCCGTGTTCCGCCTGCTCGGCCGGTACATTTTTCGCGAGATCTTCACCAGCGCCGTGCTCGGCACGCTGCTGGCCACCGCGGTCATCTTCCTCCAGCATGTCGACAAGCTGTTCGCCGTGCTGGTCGGCAGCAGCCCCGGTCCCCGGACAGTCCTCACCCTGCTGGCCCTGGCGCTGCCGCCGGTGCTGCCGTGGACCATTCCTTTCGGAGCGCTGGTGGGCATCCTCATCGGCCTCGGCCGCATGGCCAGCGATGGCGAAATCACCGCCATGCGCGCGGCCGGCGTCTCCAGCCGCAAAGTCATCGCACCCGTGCTCCTGTTCGCCGTCCTCGGCACCGCCCTCGCGGCCCTCGCCTCGCTGCGCCTGACGCCCTATGCCGCGCGCGAAAGCACGCGCATCATCAACGAGCTGGTGGCCACCGAGCTGTCGGCCGAAATTCCGCCGCGCGTCTTCAACGAAAACTTCCCCAACACCATCCTTTATGTGGGCGACGTGCGCGCCGGCCGCCCCGGCGATCCCGTGCTCTGGCGCCCCGTCTTTCTCGCCGACGTCACCCCGCCCGAGGAGCGCAAGCACGGCATGGGCGACAAGGCCGACGGCCCCCTGGTTACCGTGGCGCGCGCCGCCATCGCCGTCTCCGACCCCAAAAACAACCTCATCCAGCTTACGCTGCGCGACCGCTCCTCACACGAAATGGGCACCGACCGCATGGCCCACGACAGCTTTGCTCCCACCTGGACGCAGACGCTCGATGCCAAACCGCCCAAGCAGGAATCGCTGGCTTATAGCGCCATGAACACGCGCCTGCTGCTGCACTATTCCGGCCCCGACCGCACCGAGGTCGGCATAGAGCTGCACCGGCGCTTCGCCCTTCCCGTGGCCTGCATCATGCTCGCGCTGGTGGGCATCCCGCTGGGAATCGCCACCCGCAAGGGCGGCAAATCGGCCGGATACGTGATTGCGCTCTTCCTGGGGTTCTTCTGCTATCATCTCTCGTCGGTGACGCTGATCAACGTGGCCCGCCAGCATACCCTCCCCGTCCCGCTGGCCATCTGGCTGCCCGACGCCACGTTCGGCCTGGCCGGCCTGGTGTTCCTCGGCCGCATGGAGCGGCCGGGGGATCGCGACCTGCTGGGGAGTCTTCAGGGCGCATGGGGCGCGCTCGCCGGCGCGTGGAAGTCCCGCACCGGCAAGCCTTCCGAAGGGGCCCGCTTCGCCGGCTGGAGAATTCACTTCCTCCCCCAGATCGTCGATACCTACATCCTCGGCAACTTCCTGTTTTATCTCGTTCTGGTCCTGGCCAGCTTCGTTTCCATGACGCTGGTCTACAACTTCTTCGAGCTCATGGGCGATATGATCCGCAACCGCATCCCGCTCACCGACATGTTCACCTACCTGTTCTTCCTCAGCCCCAAGCTGATCTATGACACGCTCCCCATCTCCGTCCTGGTGGCCGTGCTGGTGAATTTCGGCATGCTCAGCAAGCAGAACGAGGTCACCGCCTTCAAGGCCTGCGGCGTGAGTCTGTACCGCCTGGCCCTGCCCGTCCTGATCGGGAGCAGCCTCTTCACCGCGGGGCTGTTTGCCTTCGACTTTTACTATCTGCCCGGGGCCAACCGCAAGCAGGAGGCGCTGCGCGACCAGATCAAGGGCCGCCCCAAGCAGACCTACCTGAGCCCCGAGCGCAAGTGGATCATGGGCAGCGGGTCGCGCAT
>JAIQEX010000041.1 GCA_020073615.1 Terriglobia bacterium | reverse complement strand
CCGCCGCCTGCCGCGCCACCGCCGCCGGCTGCACCACCGCCGCCTGCCGCGCCACCGCCGCCGGCTGCACCACCGCCGCCGCCGGCCGCTCCGCCGCCACCACCACCGCCCGCGCCACCGCCGCCACCGGCCGCACCACCTCCGCCGGCGCCGATCGCCGGTGCGTTGATGTTCGTGGTGGCACTGGCCGTGTTATTGGCCGGCACGGGGTCGGTCAGAATCGTTCCGCTGGCATCCATGAGCTGCACCGACGCCGTGTTGGTAATGGGCGCACTGCCGATCGCTACCGTCACGGTCACCGTGGCGCTCGAGCCGGGAGCCATGGCGCCCAGGTTGCAATTGAAGGCGGCTCCCGTAATGGCACAAGCGCCGCGCGACGTCGATGACGACTGGAAGGGCGCCGGCAGAGAATCGGTCAGAGTCACCAGCGCGGCGGGCTGCGGCCCGTTGTTGGTGACCGTCATGCTGAAGGTGACGAACGAGCCGGCGTTGATCGACCCCGGTCCCGTCATGGTGATTTGCAGGTCCGGATTCCCGGGCGTCGCCCCGGGCGTCATGGGAAGGGAAGGCGCCGACTCCAGGCCGCTGCCGACGGCATTGGTGGCGTGCACGGTGAAGGTGTAAGTCGTCCCGTTGGTCAGGCCAGTCACATTCACGCCAGTAGTTGTTCCGGCCACGCTGGCCGTGATTCCGGAAGGCAACCCGCCTACCAGGGCGGTCACGGTGTAGCTGGTGATCGGGGTGTTGCCGTTGCTCGCGGGAGCGGTCCAGGCTACTGCAGCCGAGGCGTCCGCCGGCGTGGCGACTACCGATGTCGGCGCGCCCGGCACGCTCATCGCCTGCGGAGTTACTACGTTGCTCGGGGAGGAGAACGGGCTGCTGCCGTTCGCGTTGACCGCCTGCACGACGAATGCGTACGACACGCCGTTGGTCAGCCCCGTGACGGTGACCGTATTCGGCACCAGGTTGGTGCCTTGCGTCGGGGTCACGATCACATCGGGCACCGTCGTGCCGTTGGAAACCAGAGCGGCACGCACCAGGTAGCTGGTGACGGGCTCGCCGTTGGGAGTCGGAAACCAGGTCACGGTTGCCTGGTTGGGGCCGGGTACAGCCGTAACACTGGTCGGCGTGGCCGGAGGCCCGGGCGTCGCGGCAGCGGGCGTGACCTTCCAGATTTGGGCGGCTCCGTTGATCGCTCCCCCGGTGCAGTCCACCCCGACATAGAGCGGCTCATTGGCCAGATCCCGTGTGTCGGCAGTGAGGCCCGTGATGAAACAGAAAGCCCCTCCGTAGCTGGGATCGAGCGCCATGCCTGTTATGGTGTCGAGGTTGGTGATCTTGGCGATGACCCCCAGTGTGGCCGCGTAGAGCGTATTCCCGGGGAAGGAGGGATAGATCGCGTCGCTGATCAAGCCACCCTGGGGGCCGGGGACCTGGGTGGCCAAAATCTCCGTGGCCGCCGTCGGTCCGCACCGCAGGTTGCCGTTGAGCGGAGTCAGACACTGGTCCGCGTTTACCTTGATCCAGGGCGCGATGTTATCCGCGCCAAACAGGGTGTGCCCGATCCAGCCCATTCCAAAGGTATGCCCGTTGCCCAGACGTTCATCCGCGCTGAACATCGGCACTTGTACGTTGTTCTGGCAGTCGGCCGGATTCGCGGGGTCCATGGTGGCCGCGTTGAGGATGCGGATGATCATGCCGCCGCGCTTGAATCCCGCGTACAGATTGCCGTCCGGGCCGATCGAGGCCGAGATGGGCTGTGCGGGAAGGTTGTTGGTGACCGGGTCGACCAGCATGGGGCAGCCACCGACGGCGTTTCGGCCGGTCTGTCTGCCCAGCAGGGCCTCCACGTGGACCGGATCGAGTGTGCCATGCCCGTTGTCGCCACTCGGAATGTAATGCATGCGGATGATGCCGGCGCCCACCGCGGATACGTTCACCGAATAGAGTGTGTTCGTGGCCTCGTCAAACGCTGTTTGGCCGGGCTTGAAACCGGTCGCTTGAATGGCGCCGATGCAGGTCTGGATGATGTTGTGGTGACCGGCCAGGCCCGGGCCGGTGACCACACCGGGATCGTCCATTTCGGGATCGACGCGGCACAGCCCGTTGCTGGCGTCGCCGTACCACATATGGCGGACCGGCTTGCCGGTGATGGGGCTGATCGCCGTGCCTTGCAGGATCACGCCGGAGCTGGGGGCGGTGATGTCCGCCAGGCCGAACTGGTTGAAGTCCTGGGTCCCGGCCCACAGCGTCACGCTCGTCGGCTGGCTGAACACGCTCTGCGCGCTCGCCGTGCCGGCCGCGAAAAGGACAAGGAGGGCCGCAAACGCGGATAGGTTCATTTTGGCAATCCGATTCTGACTTCTCATGGCTTTCCTCTCAAGATCTGGAATCCTGCCGGTACCGGCATTACTGGAATTGCGTGGTGCACACCTGCGACAGATCGTGCGCGCGCGGCCCGTTGGCGGCGGCGGCGCCGATCAACTCGGCGAAGGTCTGTAGCGGCGGCCCACCCGCCGCGCCCACTTCGGGAATCTCCACCATGTTGTCCAGGGCTTCGTTCAGGAAGCGCCCATCGAAGGTGAAGTTGGGGATCGGCACGCCGGGGGTGAAGGTCTGCTCTCCGTCGGGCACGCAGAGTTGGGGATGGTCGAAGGGCGCGCGCTCGAAGCGCACGCGGTCGTCGCTCAGCGCTTTGAGAAACTCGACCAGCGCGGCATGGTCGCCGGCCGACAGGCTGAGCGGCTGGATGCCGGGGCCCAGGTTGCCGTCGCCGGGGAAGTCGCCGCCGCGGGAGTAGAAGTCCACCACCTGGTCCAGCGTGGCCGCGCCTCCGTTGTGGAAGTAGGGGCCGGTGAACTCCGTATTGCGCACCGTAGGCACTTTGAACGCGCCGTTGACGCCGGCGGCATTGCCGAGGCTCTGCGCCGCCGCGATGGAGAGCGGCTGTCCGAAGCCGTCCTTACCGCCGATGCCGATGTCCTCGGCAATGGGCCGCACGCCGGTGCGGAAGAAGCCGGTGTCGGTTTGGAGGCCGTGGGAGAGGCCTTGCACCTTCCCCTGGCGGTTCAGCGCGGTGAAGGACGCGGAGGTGAATTCCGCTCCGGAGTGGCAGTTGGTGCATTGCCCCTTGCCTGTGAAGATGTTCAGTCCCTGTGCCTGCTGGGCGGTCAGGGCGTTGCGGTTGCCGGCCGCGAATTGATCGAACGGGCTCGCCGAGGAAACCAGCGTGGCCTCGTAGGCCTGGATCGCCAGGCCCCAAAAGAGCGCGAAGTTGTACTCCATCTGCGAGTATTGATCGGTGTTCGACGGCGCGCCGGCGAGCCCGAGGTTCGCGCCGGAGCCGTCCACCAGTTGCACCGAGCTCCAGTACTGCGGCAGGAACGCCTGCTGGATCAACGAGGCGTATGTGATCCACGGTTGCAGGCCGGTTCCGAACGCATTGGCGGAAGGTCCGAGCACGCTGTCCCCGGGGTGGACGCGCTGGTTGGCCAGGGGCGCCAGGCTGAGCATTTTCTTGCCGAGCTTCCGCCAGGTGCGGCCTGCCGACGACATTTCTACAGGACTCATGGGCGGCCCCACGGACTGCGAGGCCAGGCTGGAGTTCTGGATGCGGTTCTTGACCGCCGTCAGCCTGCCGCCGGATTCCATCACGATATTGGCGCTCGGGTCCGAATCGCCGAAGGGCGTAAACACGGTGAACACATCCCTGGCGCGCCCGTCCCAGAAGTTGCGGACGTTGAAAACGGCGTTGATCACCGTGGGAGCATTGCGGCCGGTCACGCGCCGCACGCCCACGCCCTCGATGCTGTACTGCGGATCGAGTTGCGAGAAACCATCATCGACCGCGCTGCCGGGGACGACGTCGATAAATGAGCGGTCGGGCACGCCGGCCGACCCGGCGACCTGCTGCGTGTGGAACGGGAAGTCCCCGGCGCCGAGCGTGTAGTTGGCGGTGAAGGCGCCGCCATTGCCGTTGATCTGGTTGGTACGCCGATGGTCCGCGCCGGCGTGGAAGTGGCACGTGGCGCAGGCCTGCTTGCCATCAGTGCCGGTCTGCATGTCCCAGAACAGAGCCTTGCCGAGGACGACCAGGGCCTTCTGGTCTCTCACGTAGGTGGTGAGATCGGGCGGCGTGGGGATGGGGACCGTGCCTAAAGATGCGGGGGTGCCGCCACCGCCACCGCCGCCACCGCCGCCGCCGTTCTCGTTCCCACCGGTCGGGGTGCCGCCCGTCGGGGTGCCCCCCGTCGGGGTGCCGCCGGTTGGAGTGCCGCCGGTTGGGGTTCCACCAGCCGGAGTTCCGCCCGTCGGCGTTCCACCCGTGGGAGTGCCGCCAGCCGGAGTTCCGCCCGTCGGAGTGCCACCGGTCGGGGTGCCGACCACCCTGCCGCCGCCCCCGTTCTTGCCGCCTCCGCCGCCCTGGTTCCCCCCGCCTTGTTCGCCGCCTCCACCCCGGTTGCCGCCCCCTCCGCCGTTGCCGCCACCCCCGCTGACCCCGCCGTGGTCGGTTGGGCCCACCGCCGGCCCAGTCTGCCCGTCGCCTCCACGCCCTGCTCGGGCCGGGGTCGCCGCAATGGCGATCAAAAAAGCCAGGGCCACGATGGCGGCCCTGCCGGCTGCGTTCTCGATGGTGTTCATGATTCGTTTCTGGTACGGCGCCCGCAACTGACTTCCGCGCGAGTAACCGGGCTCCTTTCGTTGTGAATTACTCGTAAATCAAATGTAAATATCGCAGGTTGCTGACAGGATGCAGGAACGGGTGAATCATGTATTTTGGAGGGCAGAAAACCCCCAGATGCGCCGCTGCATCGAACCGGGGGTGGGGGGGTTGGGAGAGAAGACTCAGCCGATCCGGTAAACGCCGTCGAAATCGGCGAAGTAGCATTCCACGGCGAGCGAGGGCTCCTGCGCGCGCAGGCATTCGGCGGCGCGCAGGACGTCGGCGGTGACCACCTCGAGCGCGATCCCTTCGTACGCCCCGCATTCCTGGTGCGCCAGGATGAGCGCGCGCCGCGGGCGGTGCAGGCGGATGGAGGTGCGCACCATGCGCAGGACGAAATCGCGGTCGGTCTCGCACTCCGGCGCCGCCAGCGATTTCGCCCCGCCCGGTATCTTGACGTGGTCGTACAGGAAGACGCCGCAGCGCTTGAGGAATTTGCGGACCGCCACGTCGAAGCGCGCGTCGAAGCAGGAGATCACGCACGCATCCGCCGTGTAGACCTCCTGCGGGCAGTCGAAGTGGAATAGCTTGTCCATGGGGTCAGGCGAAGATGGCCATCAGCTTGCGGCCCAGCCGCGTCAAATGCGGCGTGTGTGCCGCCATGTCGCGCAGAAAGGCGTCACGGTCGGCGGGCGCGACCAGCAGTTCGGAGGCGAGACCGTACTGGATCCGGATCCGGTTTCCTCTCTCCCCCGGGCCGATCGACATGATCGACTCATAGGGGATCAACTGCCGCGTCAGTGCGGCGCGGACCAGCAGTCCCTCGGGCGTCGTCTGGTAGGACTGGGGGTAAGCGCAGAGCGCCAGGACCAGTAAGACCGGCCCTCCCACCCAGTAGTTGTGCGTTATGAGAAGGACGGCAATGGCAAGAGCGATGGCCGGCAACAGCCACCAGTCGAATCGCGACGTGTGTGTCATACAGTTCTCCCCGCAGGCGGCCGGAAAGAGTCCCGGCCGCCAGTGGCAGGTGGGCCCAGAGGGCTCCGCCTACCCCACTTTGCGTTTGGATTTGATCTCCTCCAGGACCTGATCGATCTTCTCCTGCTTCTCCATGGCCGCGAAGCGGTCGTCCACGTCGTCGGCCAGCAGCTCGGCCTTGGCCTGCGCCGCCGCTTCCGTGTGGTGCACCTTGTTCTTCATGCGGTCGAAGGCCGCCGCCTTGGATTGATCGCCGATGTTGAGGCCGGCGTTGGTAGCCTTGCCGAGGGCCCGCGAGCGGCGGTGCTGGGCGATCAGCATGTCGCTCTTGGACTGCGCCTCGGCCAGCTTCTGCTGCAGCTTGAGCAGCGCCGTCTTGAGGTTCTCCACCTGCGTCTTCTGGTCCTCCACCTGTTGCCGGAAGCTCTCGGTGGTGGACTTGTAGCTCATGGACCGCTCCACGGCGGCGCGCGCCAAGGCGTCGTCCTTTTTGTCCACGGCCAGCTCGGCGCGGCGCATCCACTGCCGCTCGTTGTCGGCGTTCTCGCTCAGCTTTTTCTCCAGCACGTGCTGGTCGGCGATGGAAATGGCCACCTGCGTCTTCACCTGGAGCAACTGGTTTTCCATGTCCAGGATTACCTGCTTGATCATTTTTTCCGGGTCTTCGGCCTTGTCGATGAGGTCGTTGAGATTCGCCCGGACCAGTGTGGAAACACGCTCTAAGAGTGCCATGGGATTCTCCTTTTCCTTACTCGGTCGCGCCTTTGTCCTTGCCGTCGTGCTTGGGCGACTTGTCGCCGATCAACCGCACCTTGGAGAACAGCTCTTTGAGGGGCATGCCCGAGAGCGTCTCGAACAGCGCGGGGATCTGCGCCGCCATTTGCGTGATATCGCCGGTGATCTTGTGAATGCCCGCGGTGTCGCCGTTGCCCGTGGACACGATGGTGATCTTGTCGATGTTGGCCAGCGGCGCGGCCAGGGCCCGGACCACCTCGGGCATATTGGTGATGAGCTTGTCGACGATCGCCGCCTGGTTGAACTCCTGGTAGGCCTCGGCCTTCACGTTCATGGCGCGCGCCTCGGCATCGCCCTTCTTGAAGATGATCTCGGCTTCCGCTTCGCCCTGCGTGCGGATGGCCGCGGCGTGGCCCTCGGCCTCCATGATGAGGCGCTGCTTCTCGGCCTCGGCCAGCGTCTCGATGCGCTTGCGCTCGTACTCGGCGGCCTTGAGCACGGTGGCGGTGAGCTCGCGGTCGCGGCGCTGAATTTCCGCGTCCTGCACCTTGACCTCGTGCTCCTTCTCCACCTGGTGGATGGTGACTTCCTCGGCGCGCACCTGCTGCTGCATGATGTTGCCCTGGATCTCGTAGGCCTTGTCGGCCTGCGCCTGCTGCTTCTTCACCATCTCGAGATAGGCGGCCTTCTTGACTTCCAGGTCGCGCTGCGCCTCGGCTTGTTTGGCCTGGGACAGCGTCTCGGCGAGCACCCGCTCCTGGTCGGCCTGGGCCTTGGCGACGGCGGCTTCGCGCGACGCCACGGCGCGCTTGATGGCCGTATCGCGCTCGGCGTCGGCGGTGGCCATCTCGGCGTCGCGCTTGATGCGCGCCACGTCCGGGCGGCCCATGTTGGTGATGTAGTCGTTCTTGTCGCGGACTTCTTTGATGGTGAAGGAAATCACCTCGAGGCCCATCTTGTTCATATCGTCGGCGCAGGTGGAGCGCATGCGGTCGCCCACCATCTCCGGCTGCTTGACGATCTCCTCGACCGTGAGCTGGCCGATAATGCCGCGCAGGTGGCCTTCCATCACCAGGCGAATGAGCCCTTCGCGCTCGTCGGGCGGCTTGGTGAGAAACTGCTCCGCGGCGGTGAGGATCGACTCGGGGTCGGACTTCACTTTGATCTGCGCCACGGCTTCCACCGTGACCGCCACGCCCTGCCGGGTGTAGAGGTCCTGCTTCGGTGCGACGTCGAACGACATCAGCTCGAGCGACAGCCCACGGCAGCTCTGCACCATGGGATAGATTACGGTGCCGCGGCCCTTGATCACGCGCGTGCCGCGGAATCCGTAGACAATGAGCGCCTCATGCGGTCCCGCCTTGCGGTACAGCTTGGCGATCACCGCCATGATAAACATAATCGCCAGCAACAAACCTGCGGCGATCCAGACTGGAGTTGGTAGGGGCATAAAAGTTAGCGTCTCTCCTCTTGATTCTCCTGATGGTCCAACCCGGCGCCGGGGTCCTCCCAGGGGCGCACGTAGGCGATGCCCTTCTCGTACCGGGTGACGATGACTTCGGAACCTTTGGCGACCGCGGCGCCGTCCTCGCTGCGCGCGCCGGATACGTGGCGCGTGCCGTCCTGCGAGTAGACCAACTCGCCGGTGCCGCCCGCGCGGATGGGAATGGTGATGTGGCCGAGCACGCCGATCATGTCGTAATCGGCCGGATCGAGCGGCACATCGTCGGCCATCAACACCTTGGCCAGGAACCAGAACACCACCGCCGCCGCGCCCAGGCCGCTGAAGGTGGCCACGCCGATGGCGATGACTACCCACACGTGGTAGTAATGCTCCAGCAGGTAGCCCGTGCCGCCGAACCAGGCCAGGAAGGCAGCGATGGTGCCGAAATTAAACCACGGCACTTCGCCCCCGCGCCCGCCGTTGGGCAGGTGGATGCCGTGATGAAAGTGCAGGTGGGGCAGATGCAGGTGCACGCTGCCGGCCAGGAGCGCCAGCGCGCTCAGGCCGAACCCGACGAGGAAACAAGTGAGATAGAAATCGGACCAGGTCATGAACGCCTCCTCGGTTTGTGCTCCGTCGCGGCCGGCGGCGCCTTGAGAACTTCCATGAGGCGCTCGGCCAGCCCCGGGTTCTCTAAAATCGTGTCCAGCAGGACCAGGCACATGCGCGAATCCGCATGCCGCGCCACGGTAAGCAGCGCGTGGTGCAGGTCGACGTCGCGGCTGAACCGCTCGGCGCCGCTGATGAGCCACAGGTCGAGCTTGTCTTCAAGCGCTCCCACGTCGCTGATCAGCTCGTTCTGGTAGCCTTCCGGGTCGTCCACCAGGTAGCCCGGATGCACCTTGAAGAAGCGCGCCAGCAACATGCGCGACGAGTTGGTGAGGTGCGGCCGGGCGCCGCTCTCGATCTGCGAAAGGTAGCTCTGGCTGATGGTTTTGCCCAGCTCCTTTTCAATGAGCCGCGCCATTTCGAGCTGCGAGAGCTCGCGATCGAGGCCGCGCAGCGTGCCCTCGACCTCGCGCAGGTACCGGAGTTTTTCGCCGAGTCTCATATAGCAATCTGTGATTACTATATTGCAAATTGCGATTGGCTGTCAAGGGAAATATTTGCCCTGTTTTCAAGGGCGTGAAGGAAGGGAATCGGCCGGCGGGAGGCTTGCGTTGCTGTGGGACAGGCGCTATCGCCTGCCGACCGGCCGTGCTCCGTACTTAAGGGGAAGGACTTTCCACCGCCGAGGCGCCGGGACGCCGGGAAATGAGGGTTTCGGCGCGCTCGGCCCCCTCGGCGCCGGTACCTGTTGGGTGCAGCCGCGAGTGCGTGTTCGGAAGCGATTCGCGCTTTTCCGATTCCCCTCGGCACTCGCGAGCATGACCCTACTTTGCTCGCCACAAGTGACCCAGCGCTTGGCGGCGAACAAGAACCGTTCTTGCCAGCGGGCAAGAGACGCAATCCAGCTTCTAAGAAACTCGGGGCGGCGGGCAGCGGTATCGCGCGTCGGGATGCAAATCGTAGTACAAATAGTCATTTGTAGTATACTCTCCTTTATGAAGGCTACGGTGCAGGCGCGAATTAGTCCGGCGGAGCGGCGCGCCTTGGCGCAGATGGCCCGCGAGCTCGGCTGGAGCCCGTCGCGGATCGTGCGCGAGGGATTGCGCCTGGTGGCTGCTCTGCACCCTGTGTCGGGCCGTCCACGAATCGCCGGACTGGCTCAATTCCACTCCGGAACCTCCGACCTCGGATCGAACAAGAAACACTTGAGGGGTTTCGGGTCTTGAAGCCGGTATTGCTCGATACCGGCGTGGTCGTCGCCTGGCTGGACCGCAGCGAGCAGTATCATACGGCGTGTGTCGATTACCTGCAGAAGCTGGCGGCGCCCCTGGTCACCTGTGAAGCGGTCATCGCGGAAAGTTGTTACCTGCTGCGGCACCTGCCCGGCGCCGCGGACGCGATTCTCGAAAACGTGGAAACCGGAACATTCCAGATTCCGGCACAGCTCTCGCGGGCAGCGGCACAACTGCGGCGCGTTTACCGAAAGTACCGGGACCGCGAGGT
Organism: Terriglobia bacterium; assembly: GCA_020073615.1. Classification (GTDB taxonomy): domain Bacteria; phylum Acidobacteriota; class Terriglobia; order Bryobacterales; family Bryobacteraceae; genus JADGNR01. Next base: position 36,553 of record JAIQEX010000041.1, on the reverse strand, counting down.
CGATCTCGCCGATGCCTGCCTGGTCCATCTCGCCGGACAACTGGGGACCGGCGACATTCTGACTCTCGACCGCGACTTTGAAGTGTACCGTTGGGGCGCGAACAAACGGTTCCGGCTGTTGATTCCTCTACGAACTTGAACGCCGCCAGGCCGCGCGGGCCTGGCGGCTACTGCCGCGGCGGCGCGTCCAACTGTTTGTCGAGCGCGTCCAGACGCGCTTCCAGCGCCTCCAGCTTGCCCTGTTCCACCTGCAACTGGGTGGCGATCTCCCCGGCGCGCGCCTGCAGTTGCTGCTCGACGGCCTTGTGCGTCTCGATATTCGACTTGAACTGCCGCTGGCGTTCCTCGCGGGCTTGTTTCATCGCCGGGTTCTGCTCCTGCCTCGCCCGTTCTTCGGCGTCGGCGATGGCCTTCTCGCCGCTGGTAACTTCGAGGTTCTCGTGGGTGATCTGGCTGCGGATGTCCTCGAGGTCCCGCGAAAGGCGCGTCACCGCGGTTTGCTGGATCTGCAAACGTTGCAGCAGCACCTGGACGCGCGGCCCTATGCTCATGGAGCGCTCCACCGCCACGCGAAGCTGCCGTACTTCAGCCAGCAGGGCGTCGAGCGTCTGGGAAGGGCTGGTCTGCGCGGAAGCCACTCCCGCCAATCCCGCACAAATAACAAGCAGGCGAATCAAGCGTGTCATGCACCCAGTCTATGCCACCTGCGCGCGTACCAATTCCCACGCGCGCGCCACGTGCGCCGCTGTGGTCGCCTGGTTGCCGATCGCCAAACGCAGCGTGAAGCGACCGTTGAGGACGGTGCCCGAAAGGAAGATGTCGCCGGCGGCGTTGACGCCGTCCTGGATGCGGCGGTTCTCCTCGTCGCTGCCCTTGTAGCGGAAGCAGACCACGGAAAACGGCGCCGGCGCGGTGCGCTCGAAGCGCGGGTCGCTGTCGATCTCGCGCGCCAGGTCCTGGGCCAGGCGCACATGCTCGCGGATCAGGGCGGCCAGGCCTTCGCGGCCGAACGAGCGCATCACAAACCACAATTTCAGGGCGCGGAAACGGTGGCCCAGCGGCACGCCGTAATCCATCAGGTTGATGGCGCGCGGGTCGTCCTTCGTGGTCAGGTACTCGGGAACCAGCGAGAAGGCGCGGCGCAGGATGTCGGGACGGCGCGTATAAAAGACGCTGCAATCCACCGGCGTCATCAGCCATTTATGGGGATTGGTCACCAGGGAATCGGCGCGCTCGCATCCCGCCAGCGCCCAGCGGAATTCCGGAGCCACCGCGGCCGAGCCGGCGTAGGCGGCGTCCACGTGCAGCCACAAGCCGTGGCGTTCGCAGATATCGGCGATGGCCGGCACGGGGTCCACGCTGGTAGTGGAGGTCGTGCCTACGGTCGCCGTGACGCAGCAGGGGCGCAGGCCGCGGGCGAGATCGCGCTCGATCAGCTCCGCCAACACGTCCGACCGCATGCGGAATGCGGCGTCCACCGGCACCTTGCGCACGTGGTCCTGGCCCATGCCCACGGCCATGGCGCCCTTCTCGATGGAGGAGTGCGACTGCTCGGAGGTGTAGAGCACCAGGCCCGGCGCCGCGCCGCGCGTGCGCGCTCCCGGGTCGGCCGCTTCGCGCGCCGCCGCGATGGCGTGCATGCTGGCGGTCGAGGCGGTGTCGTAGGTGATGCCGAACCAGTCGTCCGGCAGGCCGGTCCACTGGCGCAGCCAGCGCAGCGTCACTTGCTCCAGCTCGGTGATGGCGGGCGACGTCTTCCACAGCATGCCGTTTCCGTTCAGCGCCGCGGTGAGCAGTTCGCCCAGCACCCCGGCCGGCGAGCCCGAGATGCCAAAGTAGGCCATGAAACCGGGATGGTTCCAGTGCGTGGTGGCGGGCACGATGAGGCGCTCGAAATCGGCCAGGATGGCGTCCATGGCTTCGCCGCGCTCCGGACCGCAAGCGGGCAGGGCGTCGGTGAGTTGGCCCGGCTTCACGGACGGAAGCACGGGATAGCGCTCGGGGTGCGCCAGGTAGTCGGCCACCCAATCGATGGCCTGATGGCCGTACCGTCGGAATTCTTCAGGTGTCATTTCAGTATCGTGACCGTGCCGGTGCCCGACATTTTCGCCGCGGCATCGGCCGGAAGCTTCCAGTTTCGATCAAAACGGCCCTCGGCCACCACATGGGCCAGCGACCCCTTAAAGAGGATATAGTCGCCGAACGTGGCCAGCAGGCGGTACTGCGCCGGGGCGAACGGGTCGCCGCCGCGATGGGCATCGTCGGCGCCCGTCCACCAGGGGAGGCCCGAGCTCACCAGCGCGTAATGGTTTCCTACCGGCGCGAGGAACAGCAGCCCGTAATCGGCCGCGCCGGTGTGCAGCGCCAGGGGAAGCCGGCTGGCGAAACGCGCGATCAGCGAGTTGGTCTCCGCGGTTCCGAACAGCACCAGGCTGGCTGTTTCCATATCCTCGGGGGTCACCGCATGATCCGCCTTGACCGGCAGTTCCAGGGTCAGGGGCGCGTTCGGCGTGGACCATCGGGCCGCAGTCTCGGCCGTTTGGCGGCGAGCCTCCAGCTCCTCGGCGGTATGCATGCCGACGGTGCCGTACACATAGATGTGCCGCGCCGCGACCGCTTCGGCGATGGGTCCTTCGGCGCCGGCATGTTTGGCTTCCGGTGGCAACCGCCCGGCCCGCCATCGCCCCGCCGTGTTGGCGAATGAGACTGTGGCCGCGGGCTTGACGCGAATGGCCGCGCCGTCGATGGTCACCAGCGCCGCCGGGCGGTCTAGCGCCAGAGTGAACCCGTCGACGTTGTGCGTCTCCACGCGCACTTCGGCAGTGCCCACGCGCTTCGCGTCGATCGAAGCCAGCGTGCCCGGGGTCAACCCGTCGATATGAACCCAGTAAGCCGAGCTATAGCGGTAGGAACGCGTGGCGAAGCGCACGCGCTCGGGGAAGCGGTTGCGGCGGAAGCCGGCGAACCAATCGAAGAGGGCCGCGTTTTTGTAGGCGAAGTCCCAGGCGTTGTGGCGGACGCCGGGATATTCCACGTAATCGGCGGCCACGTCGAGATCGAGCAGCCGCCGTTGCCACGTGCGCGAGGAGTCTGGTGGTATGACCGTGTCCAGCTCGCCGTGGAACAGCTTGACGGGCAGATTTAACAGGTTGGGCGCCAGTTCCTCGCTGCCCGGAATCGCCGCCGCCGAGACCGGCGCCACCGCGGCCCACAGGTCCGGCCGCGTCAGCGCCAGCCACAGGGCTCCGCCGCCGCCCATGGAGATGCCCGTCAGGTAGACCCGGTCCGGGTCGATGGGAAAACGGCGCTCCACGTCGCCAAGTACATCGTAGACGTCCTGTTCGGCGATCCCGCGATAGCCCATAGTGCCACGCGCCAGCGGGCAGGCGACGATGAATTCCGCGTCGCGCGCGGTGCCGCCGAAAATCTGCTTCAGGTTGAAGCGGTGGTTGGAATCCTCCGCATGCAGGCTCAAAACCAGCGGGTACTTCTTCGCAGGGCTGAAGGACCGCGGCATATACAGCGCATATGGCTGGCGCGAGCCGTCCGCCGTCGCCAGAAACGTCTCGACCGCGTCGGATTGCGCGGCCACGCAGCCCGCTCCCCACAGCAGCAATCCCGCCGCGAGCGAGGCCGGCACGCCGCGCTTAGGCATGAGCGTCCAGTCTCTTCACCAGCGGCAACCAGGCCTGAAACCATTCGCGAAACTCGTCGAGCTTCTTCTGCCGCGCCGGAGGCAGGGGAACCGGCGCCGGCCCGGTTTTCACTCCACGGAGCGCTGTGGCCGCTTTGACGGCGACCGGCTGCGGGAATTGATCCATCCACTCGGCGAACTCTTGCAGCATGCCGTCCAGACGGCCGGTCTTCTCGCGGTCGCCCGCGCAGATCGCACGGTCGAGCGCCACCAGCAGTTCGGGAACCGCGCACGCAATGGGTGAAACCACGCCCGCTGCGCCGGCCTCCCGCGCGCGGGTGAAAACGGCGTCGCTCCCCACCAGCACCGGGAGGGCGCCAGCCGCCGCTTGCAGGCCGGAGAAAAACTCCAGGTCTCCGCTTGCGTCTTCGATGCCGGCGAACTGTCCGGTGGCCAGCAGGCCGGTCGCAGTCTCCACCTCGAGGCCGCTGGCGTATAGCGGCGTATGCGAGAGGAGAATCCCCGTGCCGCTCCCCACCTGCGCCACAAACTGGAGGTAGAACTCGCGGATCTCGTCCTGGCGGTAGCGGAAGAAGTGCGGCGGGGGCAGCAGCAGCGCGGACGCGCCCGCGTTGCGCGCTTCGCGGGCCAGCGCGACGGAAAGATCGAGCGTGGCGCTGCCCACGCCGGCCAGCACGGGCACGCGGCTGCGTTTCACCGCCAGGTAGAGCAGCCGCGAGCGCTCGTCGGGAGCCAGCGCGGGGAACTCGCCGGCCGCGGTGAACAGCGCAATGCCCTGCACGCGCGCCGCGCCAAGGTAGTCGATCAGTTCGAACGTCGCGCCGAAATCTACGTCGCCCTGCTTGCCGCGCGGTGTCACGGCGGCGGCGTTCACGCCTTGGACCTCAGTCATCGGACAATGGGGCGCTTCCTGCGGTTCACTGTATCATGGTCGCCACCGGTTCCGTTGCTGGTGACGGATGGACGGCACCGTCGTCTAAACGCGGGTGAACCGATTGATCCCGTTCCTGGTCTTGGCGTGGGCAGGTGCCGCACAACAGAAGTTCATCTACCCAATACCGCCCGCTGGACAGTTCACCGTCGAGAAGGATCTCACGTACCGCAAGCTCGCCGATCGCGAACTCCAGTTCGACCTGTACCGGCCCGCCTCCGCCCCGGCTCGCCTGCCCGTCATCATCTTCATGGATGCTTCCGGCGCGCAGTCGCAGCGCGAATGGGCGATCTACACCGGCTGGGCCAAAGCCGCGACCGCTCACGGTTTCGCGGCGATCAACGCCGACACGCATACCGGCGGAGCCGCGGACGATTTCGATCGACTGGCGGCGTACCTGCGGCAGCACGCCTCCGAACTGCACATCGATCCCGATCGGATTGCCGTCTATGCCGCGTCGGGCAACGCTTTCCGCGGTCTGCCCGTCATCGAAGACCAAAAGCGAACCTGGATCAAGGCCGCGGCCATTTACTATGGCGCCGCCGGCATCGAGCGGTTTCGTCCCGAGATTCCGCTCTTCTGGGTGCGCGCCGGCCTCGATCGTCCCCAAATGAATCGCGAGATAGACGAGGCGGCCGCCAAGGCGATCCGCCAAAACGTCACCGTTGCCGTGGTGAACTTCGCAGCGGGCCATCATGGCTTCGAAGCCATCGACGATAACGACGCCGCGCGCGACGTGATCGAGCAAACGTTTCAGTTCTTCCGGAAGTCGCTGGATCCATCGTGGCGCGCGGCCTTCGCGTCGGGCCAGGCGCTGGCGGAGGCCGCCGGCGCCGTGTCGTCGGGCGATTATGAACGCGCCGCTTCGCTTTACGCACAGTCGATCGACGAACACAGCAGCGCCACGCTGCGTCTCGCTTACGGCGAGGCACTGCTGGGCGCGAAACGCTATCGCGATGCCCGAGCACAGTTCGACCGCGCCCGGCTACTCGGCGGACTCGGCCCCCGCGACCTCGGCGTTCCGGCGGCCATGGCCAGCGCTCTGGACGGCGATGGGGACGCTGCCATCGTCTGGCTGAAGACCGTCCCGAAGCAGTTTCTCCCAGCCAACCTCCAGCGGGACGCCGCATTCGAGAAACTGCGCGCGCGAGCCGACTTCCAGTCGATTTTCCGGAATTAGAGTGCTTGCATCGGCGCAGCCTCGGCGCCCTTCCCCACCCTCCCTAAGGGAGTGGTTGCTGCGCGAGCTGGTAGCCTTCCCACCGTGCCACCACGGCGCTGGCCAGGCAGTTGCCTAGTACGTTGATCGAGGTGCGTGCCATGTCCAGGATGGCGTCGACGCCTAACAGCACGGCGACGCCTTCCATCGGCAGATGGAACGTCGTGAGCGTGGCCGCCAGAATCACCAGCGCGGCGCGCGGGACGCCGGCTACGCCTTTGCTGGTCAGCATGAGCGTGAGCATCATGGCCAGTTGCTCGCCGAAGGACAGGTGAATGCCCGCGGCCTGCGCCACAAAGACGGAGGCCAGTGAAAGGTAGAGCGCGCTGCCCACCAGGTTGAAGCTGTAGCCGGTGGGAATCACGAAACCCACGATGTGCTTGGGCACGCCGAACTGCTCCATATTTTCGAGCGCCAGCGGCAGCGCGGCCTCGCTCGATGCCGTGGAGAAGCCGATCAGGAACGGCTCGCGCACCGCGCGATAGAAAGCGCCCACCGGGATGCGGAACAGAACCAGCGCGGGCGCGAGCACCAGCACAATGCAGATCACCGCCGAGACATACATGGCGGCGATCAGCTTCCCCAACCCGAACAGCACGCCCGCGCCTTTGCTGCCGATCACTACCGCCAGCGCGGCGCCCACGCCCAGCGGGGCCAGGTACATCACGTATTTCGTGAAGCGGAACATCACCTCGGCGAGCGAGGCGCAGAACTTGACCACCGGTTCGGCCTTGGCGCCGACAGCCGCGCAGGCGGCGCCGAACAGGAACGCGAAGACCACGATCTGCAAGGCGTCGTTGCGTGCCATCGCGTCCACCAGGCTGGTGGGAAAAATGTTTTCGATTTTGAACGCGATCGGGCCCTGGGGCAGGGCAGCCTCGGCGGCGGTGCGCGCAATGGGAACGCCGGCGCCGGGGCGCACCAGGTTCACCGCGCCCAGACCCAGAAACAGCGCCAGCGTGGTGACAATCTCGAAATACACGATGGCCTTGAGGCCGATGCGGCCCATCTGTTTCAGATCGCCCGATCCGGCGATGCCGTACACCAGGGTGGCGAACAGCAGCGGAGCGATGATGGAGCGGATCAGCCGCAGGAAAATATGACTGACGGGCTCCAGGTGCGCGGCGAACCCGGGCGCTGCGGCTCCCACGGCGATGCCCGCGGCCATGCCGATAAAAATCCAGGTGGTGAGCGAAAGACGCTTCATCGCTCCCCCCACTTCAGCTTCTGCCGCAGCACGTCGAAGAACATCATGTGCGGCGGACGGATCAGGTGCAGCGAGTACCGCGAGCTGCGGCAGACCAGCGCGTCGCTTTCGTGAATGGGCGTGCCCACCTGGCCGTCGATGGTGAGATACACGCTCTCATCGGGACCCCTTGAGACCACCCGCACGACGCTGGTCTCGGGCACCAGCACCGGACGGTTGGTGAGCATGTGCGGGCAGATGGGGGTGAGGCAGATGGCCGGCACGGTGGGGAAGATGATGGGACCGCCCGCGGATAGCGAATACGCGGTGGAGCCGGTGGGCGTGGCGATGATCAGGCCGTCGGCTTTGTAGGAGCAGACGAACTGCTCATCGACGTACGCTTCGAGATCGATCATGCGGGCGATGGACGACTTGGTGAGCACGGCGTCGTTGAGGGCGTCGTAGGAGGCCACCACCAGCCCCTCGCGCACCACTTCCGTATTCAAGAGTTTTCGCCTGGCCACGCGGTGCTCGCCGCGGAGGGCGCGCTCCAGTTCGGGGTACAGCTCTTCGACGGTGATGGCGGTGAGGAAACCGAGACCACCCAGATTCACGGGGAACAGCGGGATCTCGCGCCGGCCGATGGCGCGCGCGGCGGAAAGCAGCGTGCCGTCCCCGCCGAGCACGATGACGAAGCCGCAGCCTTCGGGCACGTCCTCGCGCGGCATGCCGCCTTTGCCGCCGGCATAGACGGCGGTCTGCTGGTCGATGCGCACGGCAATGCCGCGGAGGCGCAGCCACTCGATGAGCGCGGGCACGATCTCCACGGCGGCTTCGGCGCCCGGCTTGGAAACGATCCCGACGGTGTCAATGGTGGGCATAGAGCAGGAACTCCTTGTTCCCTGCGGCGCCGAGGATGGGGCTTTCCATGATGCTGGTTTCGAATCCCAACTTGCCCACGGCGTCTGCGACCCGTTGGCAAGCGGCCTGATGCAGCGCCGGCTCGCGCACGATGCCGCCCTTGCCCACTTGCCCCTTGCCGGCTTCAAACTGCGGCTTGATCAGTATAACCATTTGCCCGCCGCGCCGTAACAGGGCGACGGCGGCGGGCAGAATCAGGGTCACGGAGATGAAGCTGACGTCGCAAACCAGCAGGTCGGCCAACTCGCCGATATCCTCGAAGCGAAGCCGGCGCGCGTTGACGCCCTCGTGCAGAACGACGCGCGGATCGGTGCGCAGGCGCCAGGCGATCTGCCCCGCGCCTACATCCACGGCATGCACCCGAACGGCGCCGGCTTGCAGCAGGGCGTCGGTGAATCCGCCCGTGGAAGCGCCGATATCGAGGCACGTCTGGCCGCGCGGGTCGATGGCGAAATGCTCCAGTGCGGCGGCCAGCTTGAGCCCGCCGCGGCCCACGTAGGGCGGGCGCGCCAGGACCTCGACCGCAACCTCCTCGGCGACGGGCTGGCCGGGTTTGGACGCCTTATGGCCCTCGACCAGCACTTCGCCCGCCATGATCAGGGCTTGCGCCTTCTCGCGCGATTCGGCGAGACCGCGCGCCACCATCAGCCGGTCCAGCCGGGTCTTCATGACTTGCGGTTCACGATCAGGTCCGCCAGCTCGTGCAGGCGTGCGGCGCGCTCGCCGAACGGTTCCAGCGCCTGGTGCGCGCGGGCGCATTCCTCCTCGGCCATGCGGCGCGACGCTTCCAGGCCGTAGACCGCGGGAAAGGTGATCTTGCCCTGCTGCGCGTCCTTGCCGGCGGTCTTGCCCAGCGCTTCGGAGGACTCTTCCACATCGAGAATGTCGTCCACAATCTGGAAGGCCAGGCCCACGCACTCGCCGTAGCAGGAGAGCGCGGCGTAGCGGGCGTCGTCGGCGCCGGCGTGGATGGCGCCGAGCCGCAAGCTGGCGCGCAGCAGGGCGCCGGTCTTGGCGCGGTGGATGGTCTCGAGCAGGTGCGCGGTGGGCAGTTTGCCCTCGCCTTCGAGATCGGCCACCTGGCCGCCGATCATGCCGCCCACGGTGCCCGACGCCGCCGCCAACTCGCCGATGAGGCGCGTCTTGCGCTCGCCGCTGGTATCGAGCGCGGCGAGCACCTGAAAAGCGAGCGTGAGCAACGCGTCGCCGGCCAGGATCGCCATGGCCTCGCCGAACACTTTGTGGTTGGTGAGCTTGCCGCGCCGGTAATCGTCGTTATCGAGCGCGGGCAGATCGTCGTGGATCAACGAGTAGGTGTGGATGAGCTCGAGCGCGCAGGCCGCGGCCACCACCCCATCGGAGGCATCGGCCACGGCGCGCGCCGCTTCGATGCACAGGATGGGCCGGATGCGCTTGCCGCCGGCGAAGAGGCTGTAGCGCATGGCGCGATGAATGGTTTCGGGCGGCGCCGCTTCCGGAGGGACCAGCCGGTCGAGCTCGGCATCCACGAGCCGTTGTTGCTGGGCCAGGTATTCGCGCAGGTTCATGCCTTTTCGGATTTTTCCGGGCGGAACGGCTCGGCCGCGATCTTGCCCTCTTTGCGGATGAGCATTTCGACGCGCGTCTCGGCCTCTTCGAGCTGCTTGCGGCAGGTATCGCTGAGGCTCATGCCGCGCTCGAAGAGCGCCAGCGAGCGCTCGAGCGAGAGGTCGCCCGCCTCCAGTTGCTGCACCACCTTTTCGAGCTCGTCGAGGCACGATTCGAAAGACGCCACCGGCTCCGCGCCGGCCTGATTATCCGCCATCGCCTTATTCTAACAAGGGCGGGCAAATCGAGGCCGGGCCGCGGGGCGGAGGGCGATGGCGGAAGGCGCGCCCGAGGTCAGACCACGACGGCGCGGGAATCGCACACCCGCGCCAGGGTCATGGTCAACTCATCGCGCACCAGGGGCTTTGTGACATAGTCGTCCATGCCGGAACCTCGTGCCCTATTCGGCAACGAGTTCCTCAATGGACGGGTGACCGGCATGGGGCATACCCCTCTTGCCCTCACTCCCGCGGCATGCTCAGGTCGGTGTGGTCTTCGGCGTGGTGCCGGACGTCGATGCCTTTCACCAGGAATACGACGTCTTCGGCGATGTTGGTGGCGTGGTCGCCGATGCGCTCCAGGTTGCGCGCCACGAAGATGAGATCCACCGCCGCCGGCACCACCCCGGGGTCGCGCTGCATGGTCTCCAGCAGGTCCCCGTAGACGGCATCGCGCAGGGCGTCCACCTCATCGTCGGAGATGAGCACGGAGCGCGCCAGCGCGGCGTCTTCATGCACAAACGCGTCGAGGCACTTGAGCAGCATGGCCTGCACCAGCGACGCCATCTTGGGGATGTCCACCATCGGCTTCACCAGCGGATGGTGCATGAGCGAAAGCGACCGCTCGGCGATGTGCTGCGCCAGGTCGCCAATGCGCTCCAGGTCGGTATTGATCTTGAGCACCGACGTCAGGAAGCGGAGATCGCGCGCCACCGGTTGCCGCAAGGCGAGCAGGCGGGTGACCAGCCCGTCGATCTCCATCTCCATTCTGTTGATCTGCGGCTCGTCGCGAATGACCTGTTCGGCCAGGTCCCGGTCCTGTTCGACCAGCGACCGCACGCTGCGGTGAATGGCGGACTCCACCAGCCCGCCCATCTGCAACAGCTTCTGATTCAACTCCTCGAGTTCGACAGTGAAGTGTCGCATCGCGGCCCCTCCCATTGAAGCACCATTCGCCTACCCGAATCTCCCCGTGATGTAATCCTCCGTCTCCTTGCGCGCCGGGGTGCGGAACACGATATCGGTTTTGTTGTATTCGATCAGGCGGCCCAGCAGGAAAAAGCCGGTGAAATCCGCGACGCGGGCCGCCTGCTGCATGTTGTGCGTCACGATCACCATGGTGCACTGATCCTTGAGGCTGAACATCAGGTCTTCGATCTTGGCGGTGGCGATGGGGTCGAGGGCCGAGCAGGGCTCGTCGAGCAGCAGCACTTCGGGATCGACGGCCAGCGCGCGGGCGATGCACAGCCGCTGCTGCTGGCCGCCCGACAGGGCGTAAGCCGAGTCGTTCAGCTTGTCCTTGACTTCATCCCAGAGCGCCGCCCGCCGCAGGCTGTGCTCCACGCGGTCGCGCATTTCGCTGCGCGAAGCCATGCCGTTGATGCGCAGGCCGTAGGCGATGTTGTCGGCGATCGACTTGGGGAACGGATTGGGCCGTTGGAACACCATGCCCACGCGGCGGCGCAGGCTGGTGACATCCACGTTGCGCACGTCTTCGTTGTCCAGCAGGACTTTCCCCTCCATGCGCGCGTGGCGCACGGTTTCATTGATGCGGTTAAGATTCCGCAGAAACGTCGATTTGCCGCAGCCCGAAGGACCGATCAGCGCGGTAATCCGCCTGGCCAGCATGTCGAGGGAAATGTCGAATAACGCCTGGAAGGCGCCATAGAAGAAACTCACGTTGCTGGCCCGCAGTTTGGGGCTCAACTCCGCGGCGGGACTGCCTGGCAATTGGTTGTCCTTCTCTTGCCGGGAAGGTTTCGGCTGCGACACGGATTCGGGCAAGGTGTACATAAGCGTCTCGGTATCAGCCACGCGGAACGGAAATCCCTCTTGCTAAGACCAGGCGGGCGGCAATGTTGGCCACCAGCACCAGCGTAATCAGCACCAGCCCGGCGGCCCACGCCTGCCGGTGCCAGTCGTCATAGACCGAAATGGCGTGGGTATAGATCATCTGCGGCAGGGACGCGGTGGGCTGGGTGAAGCCTCCCCAGAATTGATTGTTGAGCGAAGTGAACAGCAGCGGCGCCGACTCGCCGGCAATGCGCGCGACCCCCAGGATCATGCCGGTCAGCACGCCCTTACTGCCGGCGGGCACCACCACCGTGGCGATCATCTTCCATTTACTCGCGCCCAGCGCCAGCGCTCCCTCGCGCAGGGCGGAGGGAACTTCGCGGAGGAACTGTTCGGTCTGCCGCGTCACGATGGGGACGAGCATGACGCTGAGCGCGATGGAGCCGGCCAGGGCGGAAAACCGCCGCATGGGAACCACCACCAGGGACCACGCGAGCAGGCCGATCACGATGGAGGGAATGCCGTTCAACAGGTCGGCCACGTAGCGCACCAAGGGGGCGAAGCGCCGGTCTTCGAATTCCGACAGATACACGCCGGCGAGGAAACCGATGGGGAGGCCGATAAAGGCTGCCGTGCCCACGATCTGCACGGTGCCGACAATGGCGTTGGCCATGCCGCCGCCCTGTTCGCCGGGCGACAGCGGGAGGCGGGTGAAGAAATTCCAGTCCAGCGAGCGGCCGCCATAGTAGACCAGGTATCCCAGGATCAAAAAGAGAACCGAAATCGTCGCTACGGTGAAGACGCCGGTGAGCGAGAGCATCACCCCGTTGACCATCTTGCGCCACATTAGCCGCCCGTTCATGACCGCCGGGACCCCTTCCGCGTGGTGGCCATGATCATGAGACGCGCCACGCCGTTGATGACGATGGTCAGGCCAAACAGCACCAGCCCCAGCTCCACCAGCGCCGCGGGGTAGATCTTGCCCGTGGCTTCGGTGAATTCGTTGGCGATCACCGCGGCGATGGTATAGCCCGGCGCCAGCAGCGACGCGCTGATCTTGGGATCGTTGCCGATCACCATGGTGACCGCCATGGTCTCGCCCAGAGCGCGCGCCAGTCCCAGGAAGACCGATCCCAGGATGCCGAGTTTGGCGTACGGAACGACCACTTGCCAGGTGGTCTCCCAACGCGTGGCCCCCAGCGCCAGGGCCGCTTCCCGCTGCTCCCGCGGCACCGCCAGAAGAGATTCGCGCGATACCGAGATGACGAAGGGAATGGTCATCACCGCCAGAATCACGGCTGCTGTGAGGTAGCCCACGCCGTAAGCCCGCCCTTGAAAAAACGGCAGCCATCCCAGCGTGGTTTTCAGGAACGGCTCGACATGGTTGCGCATCAGCGGAACCAGGGCGAAGATCGCCAGCAGTCCGTAGATGACGCTGGGGATCGCGGCCAGCAGCTCGATCAGGAAGGTCAGTGCGTTGGAAACGCCGGCCGGCGCCAGCTCCGAAAGGAAAATGGCCGCACCCAACCCCAGCGGCACGGAGATCAGTAGCGCCACCACCGAAGTCAACACCGTCCCGTAGATGAACGGCAGAGCGCCGAACTTCTCGGTCACGGGATCCCATTCGCTCGACTTCAGAAAGCCGAAGCCCAAGTCATGGCGCGCCGCACTGGAGCTGGTCCAGAGCTCCCGCACCAGCAGCAGGGCAACCAGCAGAATGCCCGCCGCAAAGGCCAGGGTGATCAAACGGGCGGCCACGTCGCCCGTTTGCACTCGCCGTCCCGCGAAGGGAGCTGCCACAGCCGCTGGAGTAGACATAAGCGTTTACTGAATCCGCGCGATCTGCTTCTCCTCCCGGGCCACCACTTCCTTGGGAAGCGGCGCGTAGTCGAGGCCCGCGGCGTACTTCTGGCCGTCGGCCAGCATCCACTGGAGAAATACTTTGATGCTTTTGGCCTTGTTCGCGTCGGAGAACTTTTCCGGGATCAGCAGCCACGTGAAGGTGGCGATCGGATATGCGCCCTTTCCGGGAGGGTTGGTGATGGAGACCCGGAAATCATCGGGCATGGACTTAGCCGCGCCGGCCGCCGCCTCGGTCACCGATTCCAGGCTCGGCTTCACCCACGCTCCTGCCGCGTTCTTTACCGTGCCGTAGCCCAGCTTGTTCTTGGCCGCGTAAATCAGCTCCACGTATCCCATGGAGAAAGGCATCTGCTGCACCTGGCCGGCCACACCCTCGTTCCCTTTTTGGCCCAGGCCGACAGGCCAGGCCACCGAGGTATTGGCGCCGACTTTGCTCTTCCATTCGGGGCTGACCTTCGACAGGTAATCGGTCCACACGAATGTCGTGCCGCTGCCGTCCGACCGGTGGACCACCTCAATCTCCTTGTCCGGAAACTTTACCCCGGGGTTGTCTTTCGTGAGAGCGCCATCGTTCCATTTCTTGATCGAGCCCAGAAAGATGCCCGCCAGCGTTTCGGGCGCGAACCGCAGCTCCTGGGTGACACCGGGGATGTTGTAAATCGGTACCACGGCGCCCAGGACCGTGGGGAAGTGCAGGGGCTTCACCTTCATGGCCGCGATCTGGTCGTTGGTCATGGGCATGTCCGAAGCGCCGAAATCCACGGTTCCCGAAGTGAGCTGCTGGATACCGGCGCCCGACCCGAGTGACTGATAGTTCACCTGCACGCCGGGATTCTTGCCGTGATAATCCTGGAACCACTTCTGATAGATCACCGCGGGAAAGGTAGCGCCTGCCGCATTGATCTGCTGCGCCGTCGCGAGGGAGGCGCCCGCCATCAGCAATCCCGCCAAAGTCAGATGCATTCTCTTCATTTGTGTTGTCACCTCAATTTTCTCACTCGAATGTTACAGTTCTGTTACGAAGCGTGCGACGTTCACTTGATCGCGGGCGCACCGCCCGGAAGCGTGTATCGCAGGTTCAGGTACACCGTGTTGTCGTGCGTGGCTTTGGGTGTATTCGCGGCCACAAACCAGGGGCGGCGAAACAGGTACTCATACTGGGCCATGAAGTTGAGCGCGCCGTACTTGGCGTCTTTCCACAAGGTCTGGTTCAAGCCGAAAGTGAGTTCCTGTACATTGCGATTCTGGCTGTTGGCCGAGCCCCGGAAGCCGTAGCCCACCAGATTGGTGCCGTTGGCGTCAACGGCCACGTTGCGGCCCACGTAGAGGCCACCGTAGTAGGAGTACAGGAGGGTGTTCTTGTTCACCACGGCTTCGAATCCGTCCACCGTGCCGCCCGCATGGATGGGACTGATGCTGCCGTTGGCGCGTACCACAACGTCCGGGGCTTGGCCGAAGATGTACCGCCCCCCGCCATCGCTCCAGTAGTTGTTGGTGATCAGGCGGAAGTTCTTGACCACCTCGAAATTGGCGTTGATCGCGCCGCCGCCGGCCGCCTTGGTGGAGTATTGGTTGGTCGCCGGGTTCCAATCCTTGAAGGTGCGCTCGATGCCCGCGATTTCCACGTGGACTTTGGAATTCGGGTCAAAGGCGATCTTGGCGATGATGTCGGGGTGCACGTTGGGCGTCACCAGCACGTTGCTCGAATTGTCGAGTTGGGTGCCGGCCAGGGCGGTGAGGGCCGCGGGAAGCACGATCGCGGGTCCGCCCGCCGACCCACCGATGTACTGGTTGGGATTCTCGAGCGAGACGCCCAGCGTCACCTGGTTGGTGGGATGGTAGAGGAAACGGACGCCGGGCTGGCGCGTCCAGGGCAAACCGATCATGTAATTCACATCCACGACCTGGCTGAAAAAGATGTCGCCCGGCAACGCCGAGATGCCCTTGCGGTTGGGGGTGAGCATGCTCCAGCTCTGGCCGCCCAGGATTTCCCACTGGTCCTTGCGCACGTCTATCCAGAACAGGCGGAGGCGCGGCACGAAGGCGCCGTTGGTCACACCCAGGTTGTTGGATCCGCTGGTGCCCAGGAAGTCGAACTCGTTGTAGCCGATGAAGTGGGCACCCTTCCAGTTGCCGTCCACGCGGAAGCCCAGGCGCGAGTTCTGCGGGCTGAAGCGGAATTCGCCGAGCTTGCCCGCGGTCACATTATTGAACGGGACGCTGCCGAAGTTGCTGCCGATACCCGAGCCCGCGTTCTTGTCGCGCCACACCGCCGTGGCATCCATGAATCCGACCGGCATGATGGTGGTGTCGCCGATCTGAATTTGCAGCGGCGCGGCGCTTTCCGCCTGGGCCGGCGCGGGGACGCGGGGCGAAGGCGGCGCAGCCGTTGGCGCGGAGGGAAGCGTGGGCGTGGTCGACGCCACTTCTCCCAGGTTGGGCATCATGCGCCGCGAGGCCGTCACCTGCTCGAGGATCTTCTGCTGCGCTTCCAGAGCGGTGCGCAGTTGCTCGATAAGCTTCTGCTGTTCGTCTAATTGTGCTTTCAGTTTCGCCAGTTCCGGCGAGGCGTTGGTGGTGGCGGCTCCGTTGGGATTCGCCGGCGGATCGGCCGCCCGGCCCGTTCCGAGAAACGCCACCGCCATGGAGCACAATGCCAATGCTGCTGTTCGCGATCTGTTCATTCCGACATTCCTTCCTGAAAAGAGTGATTGCAAGTTTGCGGAGCTAACGTTTGAGGTTACTGAAGCCGTGTTACTGTACGATGACTGCGCGGTTAAGGATCGCTCACGTGCGCGCGTACTGCGGCAGGGTAATGGTAAATCTGGAACCTTTGCCAAGCTGGCTTTCGGCCGCCACCGTGCCGTTCATCTGTTCGATGGCGTGCTTCACGATGGACAGTCCGAGCCCGGTCCCTCCCACTTGCCGGGAGCGGGTCTTGTCCACACGGTAGAAGCGTTCGAAAATGCGCGAAAGATCTTCGGCGGGGATTCCCAGCCCGGTATCGGCGACCGTGACCTCCACGTGGCGGTCGCCGCGCGTGCGGACTTCCACGCGGACCTCCCCATCCGGCTTGTTGAACTTGACGGCGTTGTCGAGCAGGTTGACCAGCGCCTGTTCGAAGCGGATTCCGTAGCCCAGGATCTCGACCTCCGGGACGGGACCGGCATGCAGACGCACGCCGCTGAGCCTGGCCGCCGGCTCGATGACGCGTAGCGCCCCCGAAATCGCTTCGTCCACGCGCACCGCTCCAGGCGCCGCTGCCGGGCTGCCGGCCTCCAGTTCCGACAAGGCAATCAGGTCGGCGGCGATGTTGTTCAGCCGCACGCCGTTGGCCTGGATGATCTCGACGAAGCGGCGGCGGTTCTCCGGGTCTTCGAGCCCGCTTTCGAGCAGCGTCTCGGCATAGCCGCAAATGATGGCCAGCGGCGTGCGAAACTCGTGCGAGACGTTGGCGATGAAATCCCGCTTGGTCCGCTCCAGCCGCTCGATGGGCGTCACGTCGTGCAGGATGGCAAAGGCGCCGCGCGGGGCGCTGCCCGACAGCGGCGCCGCATAGACGTCGAAGGAACGTCCTCCGCCGGCCGCCAGGCGCAGGCGCACGCGCACCGTTTCTTCCGAATCCACCGCGCGCTGCAAGACGCGAAATAGGTCCGGGTCGCGCACCATCTTGATGAGCGGAACGCCTTCCACTACCCCGTGGTCCCCCACTGTTTGCTGGAACGCGGGATTGCAAAACGTCACGTTCAAATGCGCGTCCACCGCCAGCACCGGCTCCGACATGCTCGCCAGGATGGCTTCGCGCCGCGTGAGCTCCGTGCCGAGGCGTTTCACCAGGTCCTCGATTTCGGGCGCCCGTCGGGAAAGGGCTCGCGCCAGCTCGCCCAATTCGTCGCCCTCGGTCCGCAAGCGAGGCCGCCCCACACCCGGGTTCAGAATCCGTTGCACGAAGAGGGTCATGCGGTTGATGCGTAGCGCCAGCGACACCGCGAACCACCAGGCCAGCGCCATCCCGGCCAACGCCAGCCCGAGGGCCAGGGCGCGGATTCCGGCATCGTGCACATGGGCGAAGAGAAGGATCACCGGAGGAGCCACGAGCGCAAGCGCGATGGCCAGGGCCTTGTGGGAGATGGATCCCCGCATCTCAGGATTGCC
The DNA here is from genome assembly GCA_020073615.1 of Terriglobia bacterium. GTDB lineage: Bacteria > Acidobacteriota > Terriglobia > Bryobacterales > Bryobacteraceae > JADGNR01. The sequence goes on along the minus strand of JAIQEX010000041.1, from coordinate 19,024 downwards.
CCAATAGTAGCACGCGCGATTTCCTTTACAAGTGTGATAACGAGTCCGTTTGCCCGGCCCGCGCGAAAATGCATTAAACTTTTCTGAATGATGAACGTCTTAGCTGTGCGGAGGTTTACATGAAGGGATTCGTGTGCTTTTTGACGCTCGTGGCGCTGGCCCTGGCGGTGGCGCTGCCGGCGAGGGCCGCGGACGTGACCGGGAAATGGTCGGGAACGTTCACTATGACCGGCCCCGACGGGAATACGGAGGACAGCGCCGCGTTCATGGTGCTGAAGCAGAACGGAACCGAACTCACCGGCACGGGCGGCCCGGACGAAGGGGAACAGTGGCCGATTGAGAAGGGAAAGATCGAGAACAATAAGATCACGGGCGAGGTGCATGCCCCGGACGGAGCATTATATAAGCTGGACCTGGTGCTGGACGGCGATCACATCAAGGGCGACGTTACCGTGACCTCGCCCGACGGCCAGACCATGAAAGCCAAGCTGGACGCCACGCGGGCGAAGTAAGACGCGGAGGTGCACGATGCACAAACTTGCGCTGCTGCTGCTCGCGCTGGCGCCGGGACTGGGAGCCGCCGATATCGCCGGCTCCTGGGTTTTTTACATGGTGAGTTTCGGGGAGGAGGTCGCTCCGGCCCGCGTCGAGCTCAAAGTGGACGGCGAGAAGCTCACTGGGACCCTGAACGAAGTCAAGCTCGAGGGCACGCTCCAGAACGGCGTCCTCACATTCACCGGCAAGCGGCCCAACGGCGACCATTGGGGCACGTTCGAAGGCCGTCTCACGGGCGAGGAACTGACCGGCACGGTGCGCATCGGCGACGACAAGGACGCGCGCCAGTGGGTGGCGCGCCGCGCGAAGGTTCCAACCGAGCAACCGCAGACGCGCACCTTCGCACCGTCGGAATTTCACCGCTATTTCTCGGGGACGATTCCCGCGGCGCTGCACATCAACCCGGGCGACACCGTCCGCACCACCACCGTGGATGCCGGCGGGCGCGATGGGCAAGGCGTGCGGCGCTCCAACGGCGGCAATCCGGAGACCGGCCCGTTCTATGTGGAAGGCGCCATGCCGGGCGACACGCTGGTGGTGAAGTTCAACCGCATCCGCCTGAATCGTGACTCGGCGGGCAGCGGGAATCGCATCACCGACAGCGCCCTGGCCGGCGGGTATATCCGCGACGCCAAGTACAACAACGCCTTCCAGGCCGAGTGGAAGCTCGACCGGGAGAACGGCGTGGCCATGCTGGCCAAGCCTTCCGAGCACCTGAAGAATTTCCGCGTCAAGCTGCAGCCCATGCTGGGGTGCGTGGGCGTCGCGCCGCCCGATAAGCAGGCGTTTCAAGCCGGCTGGCTGGGCTCGTGGGGCGGCAACATGGACTACAACGGAATGCGCGAGGGCACCACCGTCTACCTGCCCGTGTTCCAGGCGGGCGCCATGCTGTTTGTGGGCGACGGCCACGCCGCGCAGGGCGATGGCGAACTGACCGGCGATGCTCTGGAAACCTCCATGGACGTGGAGTTCACCGTGAACCTGGTTTCGGGGAAGAGCACCGGCTCGCCGCGCGCGGAAAACGACGAGTACATCATGGCGATGGGCATCGCCAACTCGCTGCCCGACGCCCTGCGCCAGGCCACCACCCAGCTTGTCCGCTGGCTGGAGCGCGATTACCACCTGACGCCCAACGAAGCCGCCGTCGTGCTCGGCACTTCCATGCGGTACGACATCGCGGAGATCGTGGATCCGCAAGTGAACATCGTCGCCAAGGTCAGCAAGGCCGCGCTGGCGCAGTTGCACGAATGACGCCCCATACCGATTCCTGGCCCGCGCTGCCGCTCGATGGCTGGCGGGATACCTACCGCACGCTGCACATGTGGACGCAGGTGGTGGGCAAGATCCGCATGACGCTCAGCCCGGAGCTGAATCACTGGTGGCACGTGGCGTTGTACGTGAACGCGCGCGGGCTGACCACTTCTCCGATCCCGTATGGCGCGGGCGTGTTCGAGATCCAGTTCGATTTTCTCGAGCACCAGATCGAGATCCTCACGAGCGAGGGTGGGCGCAAACTTCTGAAGCTCGCCCCCGAGCCGGTGTCGGCATTCTACAGCCGGCTCATGGAAGCGCTGCGCGGTCTGGAAATCGCCGTCGGGATCAACACCATGCCGCAGGAAGTGCCCGAGACGGTTCCCTTCGACCAGGACCACCGGCCGGGCGCCTACGATCGCGACGCGGTCCAACGCTTCTGGCGAATTCTGCTCTCGACCGATATCGTGCTTCAGGAGTTCCGCTCGGGATTTCTCGGCAAGGCGAGCCCGGTGCATTTTTTCTGGGGGAGCTTCGACCTGACGCACACGCGCTTCTCCGGGCGCACGGCACCGCCGCGCAAAGGGGTGATCACCGGTCCGGCGTATTCGCACGAGGAGATCAGCGTGGGCTTCTGGCCGGGAGGCGGCGCGGTGGACGGTCCGGCGTTCTACTCTTACACGGCGCCCAAGCCCGCGGGTCTGGAATCGGCGCCCGTCCGCCCGGCGGCCGCGGCGTGGAACAGCACGTTGGGAGAGTTCATCCTGATGTACGACGACGTTCGCCAGGCGGCATCGCCCCGCCACGCGCTGCTCGAGTTTTTCGAGAGCACCTATGCCGCGGGCGCCCGGCTGGCGAATTGGGACCGCGCCGCACTGGAGCGTCCGTAGGAGACACCATGGCCGAAACGTGCACGCACCTCGACCAGATCAAAACCACGCACACCGGCAAGAAAGTCTGCGAAGAATGCGTCAAGACGGGCGATACCTGGGTCCATCTGCGCCTGTGCCTCACGTGCGGCCACGTGGGCTGCTGCGATTCTTCGAAGAACAAGCACGCCACGCGGCACTACCACGCGACGCAGCACCCGCTGATCCGCTCCATCGAGCCGGGAGAAAGCTGGCTGTGGTGCTACGTGGACGAGATGATGCCGGGCGAAGCGGAATAAAAGGACGCGCCGCTTTCCGCCATGTCGCGCAAAAGCGCGGGGACGCGGAACCGCTCGCCATAAGCCTCCTCCAGGAGCCGGCATTCTTCGGTGAAGCGGGCGATGCCCACGGTCTCTATGTGGCCGATGGCGCCTCCCAGCGCCGGGCAGAAGCTCCAGCCGAGGACAGAGCCTACATCCGCGTCGCGCGGATCGGTCACCACGCCTTCCTCCAGGCAACGGACACTTTCGAGCGACTGGACATAGCGGAAGCGCCGGACGATCTCTGCGATTTCGGGCGGATCGGAGCGCACCGAAAAACACTCCGCGAGGCCCGGCCACAGGCTCTTCTTCGCGCCCGGCGGATAGTCGTAGAAGCCCTGGCCGATTTTCTTGCCGAGGCGGCCATGCTGCTCCACCATGGCCAGCAGGACATGGTCGCCGGGGGGTGGGCGCCAGGCGTCGCCGAGGGCGGCCATGGCTTGCGCGCGAATGCGAGCCTGGAGGTCGAGCGATACTTCGTCCGCCAGCGCGAGAGGTCCCAGCGGCATGCCGGCCAGGCGGCCCGCGTTTTCGATCAGCGCCGGGGCGATGCCTTCGCCCAGCATGGCCAGCCCTTCGTTCAAATAGGTGCCGAACACGCGCGAGGTGTAGAAGCCGCGGCTGTCATTCACCACGATCGGGGTCTTGTGGACTTTCGCCGCCAGATCCATGACGCGGGCCAGGCACTCGGCCGAGGTCTCCTTGCCCACGATGATTTCGACGAGCGGCATCCTGTCCACCGGAGAGAAAAAGTGCATGCCGATGAAGTTCTCCGGGCGGGCGCTGGCTCGGGCCAGTCCCGAGATCGGCAAGGTGGACGTGTTGGAGGCCAGGATGGCGTGGGGACCGAGCACCGCTTCCGCCTGGCGCGTGACCGCACCCTTGAGGTCGAAGTTCTCGAACACGGCTTCGACCACCAGCTCGCAGCCGTCGAGATCGGCAAAGTCGGCGGTGGGCCGGATGCGCGCCAGAAACCGCTCGCGCGCTTCGCCGGACACCTGTCTCTTATCGAGCAACTTGGCGCTGTACGCTTTTCCGCGTTCCGCAATTTCCGGCGCCGTATCGAGCAGCACCACTTCGAGACCCGCATGGGCGCAGACATAGGCGATGCCCGCACCCATCATCCCCGCGCCCAGCACGCCGATTTTGGTGTAGGCCTGCGTGGGGAATTCCCGCGGGCGGGCGGCCAGTTTTTGCAAACCTACTCGCGCAAAAAACAGGCGGATCAGGTTGCGCGTTTCCGGCGTACCGAACAAGTGCAGGAAGTAGCGCTCCTCGATCTTCAATCCGGTATCGATATCCACGGCGCAACCTTCGTACACCGCCGAGAGAATTTCGAACGGAGCGGGATAGAGCCCCATGGTTTTTGCGCGCACCATGGCGATGGCGGCGGCGATCGATTCCATGCCGGCGGGGCCCATGGGGGGCCCGCCCGGGATGCGGAAGCCTTTGGCGTCCCACGGCTGGACGGCCTTGGCGCCAGGGCTCAGAAGCCAGGCGCGCGCGGCGGAGAGCAACTCGCCTTCGGGCGCCACCGCGTCCACCAGCCCGGCTTCGAGCGCTTCGCGCGGCCGCAGTTTAATACCGTCCAGCAGCAGGGGCAAAGCGTTTCGGATGCCGATCATGCGCGGCAGCCGCTGCGTGCCGCCGGCTCCGGGCAGCAATCCCAACTGCACTTCTGGCAAGCCGACTTCGACCGCGGGATTGGCGGCGGCGATGCGGTGGTGGCAGGCGAGACAGATTTCGAATCCGCCGCCGAGCGCGGCGCCGTTGATGGCCGCCACGAACGGTTTGCCGCCAATTTCCATCTTGCGCAGCAACTGGCGAATCCGGCTGCCCTGCGCCTGCATCTGCTGCGCATCCAGATGGGGCAGCCATTCCAGATCGGCGCCCGCAATGAAGCCCGGCTTGGAGGAAGTGACGATGACGCCGCGCACCTGCCGGTCGGCGATGGCCCGGTCGACGCACGCGGCGTATTCCTCGAGCGACTGCGCGTTGATGACGTTCACCGCGCGGCCGGGCATGTCCCAGGTAATGGTGGCGATGCCGTCGGCATCCACGTGGTAATCGATCATAGGTTCGGCCATATCAGATCCGTTCGATCACGGTGGCGGTTCCCATGCCGCCGCCGATGCACAGCGTGACCACTCCGGTCGCGAGATCGCGCCTTTCCAGCTCGTCGAGCAGGGTGCCCAGGAGCATGGCGCCGGTGGCGCCGAGCGGATGTCCCATGGCGATGGCGCCGCCGTTCACGTTGACCTTCTCGCGGCTCACGCCGGCCTCCTCCATGAAGCAGAGCACCACCGAGGCGAAGGCTTCGTTCACTTCAAACAGGTCCACGTCCGCGACGGCCATGCCGGCTTTGCGCAAGGCCTTCTCCACGGCATAAGAGGGTCCCGTCAACATGATGGTTGGTTCACTGCCGATGCTGGCGAAGGCGCGGAAGCGGGCGCGCGGCTTGAGGCCCAGCACTTCTCCGATCTGCGCGTTGCCGATGAGCACCGCCGACGCGCCATCCACGATCCCCGATGAGTTCCCGGGATGGTGCAGGTGGCGGATGGCTTCCACACCGGGGTAGCGCTGGATGGCGACGGCGTCGTAGCCGAACTTCTCGCCCAGCACGGTGAAGGAAGGCTCCAGGCGAGCCAGATCTTCCATGGTGGTGCCCGGCCGCATGAGCTCGTCATGATCCAGGATGAGGTTGCCGTTGAGATCCACCACCGGGACGATGGAATTTGCGAACCAGCCGTTTTTCCAGGCGCAGGCGGCCCGTTGCTGGCTTTCCAGGGCGTAGCAATCCAAGTCCATACGGCTGTAGCCGTGCAGCGTGGCGATGAGATCGGCCGAGATTCCCTGCGGCACGATGCGCTGCGGGAAGGCGATTCGCGGATCGAAGAACAGCGCCCCGCCCGAAGAGCCTATGGGAACGCGCGACATGCTCTCCACGCCGCCGCCGATAGCGAGCGACGCTTCCCCGGAGATCACTTTGGCCGCGGCGGTGTTGCACGCCTCCAGGCCCGAGGCGCAGAAGCGGCTGACGGTGACGCCGGCCACGGTATCGGCGTAGCCCGCGTCCAGCACCGCGGAGCGCGCGATGTCGGCGCCCTGTTCGCCGGTGGCCTCCACACAGCCCAGCACCACGTCGTCCACGAGTGACGTCTCCAGGTGGCTGCGGTCGCGTATGGCGCGCAGCACCGTGGTGGCCAGCGCCAGGGGAGTTACCTGGTGCAGCGATCCCGACGATTTCCCCCGGCCGCGAGGCGTGCGCACGGCGTCGTAAATGTATGCTTCAGCCATATCAGTAAACCACGCGGGCTTCGCGAAAGGCCGCAATCTCCCCGGAGGAGTAGCCCGCCGAGCACAAAATCTCCTCGCTGTGTTCGCCGGGCGCCGGCGCCGTGCGTTTCACGTGAAACTCGCAGCCGCTCATCTTGAGCGGCGCGGCATAGTTCGCAATTCCGTTCTCCACCATCGTCTCCCTGGCCACGGCTTCATCGAGCCGCCAGACCGGAGTCACGCAGCAATCGACGTCCTGGAGTTTTTCCACCCAGTACGCCATGGTATGCGCGCCGAAGATCGCGCGCAACTCTTCTTTGACGCGCCGCTCTTCCTCCCCGCCGGCGAGGTGCATCGGTTTCAGGGCGGGCCGCTCCAGCGCATCGCACAGCCGGTGCCAAAACTTCGGTTCGAGGGCGCCGACGGCCAGGTAGCGGCCGTCGAGCGTGCGGTAATAGTTGTAGCAGGCCGATCCGCCGGAGAGTAAGCTGCCGCCGCGCTCGGGCGGCTCGCCGGAGGCCGTCATGGAGGCGAGCGCCACCACCGAGTGGGCCAGCAGGCTGCCGGTCATGGAGACGTCGATATACCGGCCCGTGCCGTGGGCTTGCGCATCCACCAGCGCCGCGAGTATTCCCATTACCGCGGTAAGGCTGCCGCCCAGCAGGTCGCCGATCTGTAAGTTGGGAAGCACCGGAGGGCCGCCGGCGGCGCCGATCTGATCGGCCACGCCGGACATGGCCAGGTAGTTGATGTCGTGTCCTGCGAATGCGCGGTGCGCGGAGGTCTGGCCGTAGCCGGTGATCGAGCAGTAGACGAGGCGCGGGTTGATGGCGCGGACGGCTTCATAACCCACGCCCAGGCGCTCCACCACGCCCGGCCGGAAGCTCTCCACGATCACGTTGGCGCTGGCCGAGAGGCGCAGAAAAATGTCGCGGCCAGCCGGTTGTTTGAGGTCCAGCGCCAGCGAGCGCTTGTTGCGGTTGATGGCGCCGAACAGCGCGCTACGCAGATTGGGCGCGGCGGTCTCCGCGGATGCCGCCGCCGCTTCGCCGGGCTCGTCGATGCGCACCACGTCGGCGCCTAGATCGGCCAGGTGGAGCGTGGCCACCGCGCCCGGCAGGAGGCGCGTGAGGTCCAGGACTTCGATGCCCGCCAGCGGCTTGGAGTGGGAGAGCGGCACCTTGATGTAAGATACCAGTCGTGAACGATGAGGTCTTGAACCAGCCGCCGCCGCTCCAGGACTACAACCTGTTCGCGACGGATCGCGCCTTGCGGGAAGCGGTGGCGCGCGAGGGCGCGGGGTGGGCCTGCGCGCAGCTTGCAGAGTACGGCCGCATCGCCGGCAGCGCCGAAGCGATCGCGTGGGGCGCGCAGGCCAACGAGCATCCGCCGGTGCTGCACACCCATGACCGCTACGGGCGGCGGCGCGACGAGGTGGAGTTCCACCCCGCCTGGCACCACCTGATGCGCCTCGCGGTGGAACACGGCATTCACAGCCTGCCGTGGGCCGGCCCGCGTCCCGGAGCGCACGTGGCACGGGCGGCGCTGCTCATGCTTGCGTCCGAAAACGAGGCGGCGCACATTTGCCCCATCTCCATGACCTACGCCGCGGCGCCGGTGCTGCGCCACGACGCGGCACTCGCCGGCGAGTGGCTTCCGCGGATCTGCTCGATGCGCTACGATCCCTCGTTCCGCCCGGCGTCGCGCAAAGAGGGCGCGCTGGTGGGCATGGCCATGACCGAGAAGCAGGGCGGGAGCGATGTGCGCGCCAACATTACGCGCGCCGAGGCGATCGGCAATGGCGAGTACTTGCTCCACGGGCACAAGTGGTTCTGCTCGGCGCCCATGTCGGACGCGTTTCTGGCGCTGGCGCAGGCGCCGCGCGGCCTTTCCTGCTTCCTTGTGCCGCGCTGGACGCCGGATGAGAAGCGCAACGCGTTTTACTTGCAGCGGCTCAAACCCAAGCTCGGAAACCGCGCCAACGCTTCGAGCGAAGTGGAGTTCGCGGGCGCCTGGGCGCGGCTCATCGGCGAGGAGGGGCGCGGCGTGGCGACCATCATCGAGATGGTGCACCATACGCGCCTGGATTGTGTGGCCGGCTCGGCCGCGCTGATGCGGCGCGCGCTGGCCGAGGCCATGCACCATGCGCGCTACCGCCGGGCGTTCGGGCGCGCGCTCATCGACCAACCTTTGATGCGCAACGTGCTGGCCGACCTGGCGGTGGAATCCGAAGCCGCTACGCTGCTGGCCCTGCGCCTGGCGCGCGCCTTCGACGAAGGCGACCGCGCGTTCGCGCGCCTGGCCGTGGCCGCCGGCAAGTACTGGGTGACGAAACGCGCCGCCGCCTTCACGGCCGAAGCGCTCGAGTGCCTGGGAGGCAACGGCTACGTCGAGGAGTCGATGATGCCGCGGCTCTATCGCGAAGCGCCGCTCAACTCCATTTGGGAAGGCTCGGGCAACGTGATAGCGCTCGACGTGTTGCGCGCCGTCGTCAAAGAGCCGGAGACCCTGGAACGCGTGCGGGCGGAGATTCGCCTGGCGAACGACCCGCGCGTGGAGAAGTTCCTGGCGGGAACGCGTGCGGATGTCCCCGAGGCTGGCGCGCGGCGTCTTGCCGAGCGGCTGGCGTTGGCCCTTCAGGCGTCGCTCCTGATCCGGTTCAGCCCTCCCGCCACGGCGGATGCATTCTGCGCATCGCGCCTGGAGGGCGATAGCGGGCGCGCGTTCGGCACGCTGCCGCCGGGTGCCGTCGACGCGGTGATGGCAGCCTGCGGTTAGGCGACCTGCTACTGGCGGGCGACACACTTGGAGTAGAGGTCCCGCAAGACGCCGCCGGCATCGTACTTGCGCTTGAGCTCGTGGTAGCGCGCGCGGTCGTAGATCTTCCAGAAGGTCTCCTCGTCGTAGTAAGCGGTGGAGTAGAGCCCCTTGATTCCTCCCAACTCCCGCGCTTTGCGCTCGACTTTCCGGTTGAAGTGGCCGGGTTCGTGCGTGGACGGAACCACGTCCCAAAATCCGAAGTTGATATAGAGAGTGTTCGCATCGAGCGGGCAGAGATCGTACTTCACACTCGGGTCGCAGGCCTGGAACGGGCAGATCCATACCGGAGCAATGCCAATTTCGGCGAACAGGAATTCGAGGAATTGCGCCGCGTTGGCGACGGGAATGTCCACGTCCTGAATGACCGATTCGGCGCCATCCGCAGCCGGCATGAGGCGATGCGCCAGGCGCATGATGCGCTGATAGGTGCGCGAGTTCAGACCCCACTTGGCCAGCAGGCGGACGGCCGGCTTCTGCACGTGAAAGTGCTTCGAGCACCAGAACCAGTCCGTGTCCCAACGCCAGATGTAGGCCTTGGCCGTGAGCCAGTCGTCCTTCTTGCGCGGGATCGACTGGTAGTAGATGCGCATCCAGGTGTAATCGCTCACGTACGGCGCCGCGGAGGAGAACCGGCCCGTGGTGACGTACATCTCGTCGCGGCGGAATACGGTTCCGTCCAGAAAATCGGCGGCGTCGGGAGCGCACAGCTCCGCGATGCGCTCGAAGTATGCCCGCGGATCGGAGAATCGCTCGTGGATGAGATGGACGAAGCGCTGGGCCGGCACCAGCCGGATACGCAGGCGCAGCACATAGCCCAGCGTGCCGTAAGAGTTCGGAAAGCCGAAGAACAGGTCCCGGTTTTCGCTCGCGGAGCAGACGGCGACGGTTCCGTCCGCGAGCAGGATTTCCATCTCCTCAACGGTCTCATGCACCAGGCCGTAGCGGAACGATGACGACTCGATGCCCAGCCCGCTGACCGCGCCGCCGATGGTGATGGTCTTCAGTTGGGGCACCACCGCGGGCAGCAGTCCAAAGGGGAGCGTGGCATCCACGAGGTCTTCATAGGTGGTCATGCCTTCGACCTCCGCGTACATTCGCTCCGGGTCGATCCGCAGCACGCGGTTGAAGCGCCGCACCTCGAGCCGGTACGCGCCCGTGCGATCGCGGTGGCGGAAGAGGTTGGAGGTGGTCTTCGCGAGGGCGACCGGCGATCCCCGCGCCCGGGCGGCGGCAATCTCCGCGGCCAGCCTGCGGCATTTCCGCTCGTGCTCGCGGAACGGATCCATGAGCTATCGGACCGGCGTGTATGAGGGGACGTCGCCCTTGGAGAGAACGATCTGCCACAACTGCAGCTTGCGCGCGCGGAATCCGCCGGCCGAGCCCATGAGGTAAAACCGCCACATGCGATAGAACCGGTCGCCGTACCGGGCGCGAAGCTGCGGCCACGCGCGGTCGAAGTTCTCCCACCAGGCCAGCAGCGTCTTGTCGTAATCGGGGCCGAAGTTGTGCCAGTCCTCGACCACCCAAAGGCTCTCCATCGCTTGGGCCAATTGCGCGATCGATGGGATCATGCCGTTGGGGAAGATGTACTTGTCGAACCACGGGTCGGTGCTGGTAAGGGAACGGTTGCCACCGATGGTGTGCAGCAGGAACAGTCCCCGGCTCTTCAGTTGGGCGTGCGCCAGTTCGAGGAATCGCCGGTAGTTCTTGTGGCCGATGTGTTCACAGAGGCCGATGGCGACGACGCGATCGAACGGCCCCCGTTCGCCGGCGGCTTCGCGATAGTCCTTCTGCTCGAACCGCACGGGCAAGCCCTGGCACAACGCGCGCGCATAGGCCACCTGTTCCCGCGAGATGTTATAGCTCACCACGTGGCAGCCGTACTCCGTGGCCAGGAAGTACGCCAGACCGCCGAAACCTCCACCGAGTTCCAGAATGTCCATGCCGGGCGAGAGCTTGAGCTTCCTGGCGATCAGACTCAGTTTATTCTCCTGAGCCTCGTCCAGCGTCCTCGCGCCGTTCCAGTACGCACAGGTGTACTGCATCCTGCGGTCTAGCATGGCCTCGTAGAGGTCGTTGCCGCGGTCGTAGTGATCTTGCGCGACCTTCTGCGCGCGGGATTTTGCCTGGCGGTTGACGATCCGGTCCTGGAGGGACAGCCAGAAGGCGCTCCAGGCGCCGACCTTGTCGTAGAGGCCGGCACGATGAATTCCGGCGAAGAACTCGTCGAGCGTGTCGACATCCCACCAGCCATCCATGTAGGATTCGCCGGCCGCGATACTGCCCTCGCGAAACACGCGCCGGTAAAACCGATCGTTGTGCACCCGGATATCCCACGGGCGGCCACCGTTGATCCGTATGTCCGCCAGAGCAAGCAGTTGCGCGATCTTCCGGGCCGCTCGCGACCGGAGGGCGGGGCTCTCCGGGGCGGTTGGCCGCCTGTCGGGAAGCACTTCGAATGACGGGTGGCTTAGAGAGTTGCCTCCAGATCCAGATCCCAGAGCGGAAGTCATGGTAATCTTTGCGCCTCCTCCTGGCACAAGACTGACGGATTGATGTCTGCCGATTTGAAGTTACTCCATTTTCGGGCGGGCGACAAGAGCCAACTTGCACGTGCGGTTCCGAAGGGCGTTAGCATGAGGAGGTGGAGCCAATGCCCTCCCGCGCCTGTTTGCGGTTCTATGCGGAACTGAACGACCACCTTCCGCCCGGCGCGCAATACCAAACCCTGGAGAAATCGTTCTGGGCGCCTGGTACGGTAAAGGACATGATCGAGAGCTTCGGCGTGCCGCACACCGAGGTGGAGCTGATCGTGGTCAACGGCACATCGGCTGGTTTCTCCCATGTGGTGCGCGACGGCGATCGCATCGCCGTATATCCGATGTTCGAATCGCTCGATGTGACGCCGGAGCTGCGCATCCGGAGGCAGCCCCTGCGCGGTCCCAAGTTCGTGCTCGACGTACACCTGGGCAGGCTCACCGCCCATCTGCGCATGTTGGGCTTCGATGCCTTGTTTCGGAACTGCTTCAGCGATTGCGAGCTGGTGCGGATTTCCTGCGAGCAGCAGCGCATTCTGCTCACGCGCGACCGAGGCCTGCTCAAGCACCGGGACGTTACGCACGGCTACTGGGTGCGGCAGACCGACAGCCGCCGCCAGCTTGCCGAGATCGTAACCCGGTTCGACCTGGCGCGCGCGATGCGGCCCTTCACGCGGTGCATGGCTTGCGGCGGAAGCCTGGAGGAAGTCTCCAAGGAGCAAGTGCGTCATCTGCTGCCGGCGCGGACCGCGGAATTATACGACGAGTTCCGGCAATGCCTGGAGTGTCATCGCGTTTACTGGAAGGGGTCGCATTACCGCCGCATGCAGCAATGGATCGAGGAACTGGCCCGCCCCGAGCACCCCCTGTGTATACTTTGTGCAGGTGAAAATGAATCATGACAGTAGAACCTTCCATGCCGCCCCGTGGCGATGGGGAGCCGGCGGCCGTCGACCAACCTCCTGCCGGCGACGATTTCGCGGTTCGTCTGTCAGTCGTTTCCTCTGCATTGGTTACGGTGTTTCGAGGTAAGTTTTGCGATGCCATTCTGCCGAACCGGAAGGCGGCAGTCTTCGAGAAGAACGACGTCGTCTATGACGTGGGAGGCAGGGACAGAACGCTCTTCTTCTTGCGGAGCGGATTGGTCAAAGTGGGAACGATTACAACCGACGGACATGAGCTCATCTACGACGTACGCAAAGGCGGTGATGTTGTTGGAGAGCTCTGCGCAACGCAACGCGAACGCCCGGACCGCGTCGTGGCGCTGGAACGAACCGACGCCATTCCCGTGCCGTACGACGAAGTAATGGACGTCTTGCACCAGCAGCCGGGCCTGCTCGCCCAGTTCGTCGAGGTTTTCTGCCAGGCGTTGGTCGAAGCCTACGAGCAAGTAAACAGCCTGGCGGTAGACGACACCGTGCATCGCCTGGTTAAGGTTTTGCTCAGACTGGCGGCGAAGGTCGGCCATCGTTCCGGGCACGCGGTGGAGATTCCAACGTATTTGACGCAAGACGAGATCTCGCAGATGGTGGCGGCTCGCCGGGAGAGAGTTTCGACGGCGCTCAACCTCCTGCGCCGCCGGGGGATGGTCCGCTATTCGAACCACGGAAACCTGATGCTGGATGCCGAGGCTCTGGAAAGCTACATCGGTTGAGGGCGGGAGCGTCTTCGGTGTATCGTATTGTTCTTCCAGTGTTACAGAAGTAACTGACTGGCCCCGATAAAGGCGGTATCGTAACTCGGGCCGGTAACCACTCCGTGCACAAAATCCAAACCCTTGTCATTGGAGGTTTCTCCGCGATGAAAAAGACCATGGCTTGGCCGCTTCTGTTTGGTTTCGTTCTGCTTTGTGTAGCGATCGAACAGCAGATGGCCGGGCAAAGCAAGGCATCGAAGAGTTCCGGATTCGATGCGACGATTGACAAAAACGCAACGCAAATGTTGGAGGAAGGCAAGCATACTTTTCGTTATGACACGTTCGGCAGCGAGGCTTTCTGGGGCGATGCCCTACAACTGCATCGGGCAATCGCCGGTGCGAAGAATGGCGGTGTGGGCGGAGGGGTGAGCCCCAAGACAGCCCTTTCCGTGGGGCTGAAAGTGGATGCGGATGCCTTGCCGGCGGCGCTGAAACAGCAGATCAAGGACGGGAAGGTGAACCTGGACGATGCCGCCACGACGCTGGCCTTGTTGAAGCTAAATGCCGTGGTGGGAGTGACCGGCTTCTTTGAGCAGAACGGGAATCTCCGCTCGATGGGCATCCAATGCGCCTTTTGCCACGCCAGCGTGGACGACTCGTTCTCCCCGGGAATCGGAAGGCGGCTGGACGGCTGGTCCAATCGCGATTTGAACGTGGGCGCGATCGTCTCCCTGGCGCCCAATCTGAAGCCTTTCACGGACCTGCTCGGCGTGGATGCCGGCACCGTCAAGAAAGTCCTGGCGAGCTGGGGTCCCGGGTGCTTCGACGCCGAACTGGACAAAGACGGGAAGGCCCTCCGCCCCGACGGCAAGCGGGCATGCACGCTCATCCCTCCGGCATTCGGACTGGCCGGCGTGAACCTGCACACATGGACTGGGTTTGGCTCCGTTCCGTACTGGAATGCATACGTCGCGGCCACGGAAATGCACGGCGCGGGCACATTTTTCGACGCGCGGTTGAACAATGCGGAGCAGTATCCGGTGGCCGCCCGGAGCGGTGCCGGCGATACGCGGGGTACACCCGATCGAGTCACTGCGAAACTGGCTGCCCTGCACTTCTACCAGTTGGCCATCCCCGCGCCGAAGCCGGCGCCCGGCAGCTTCGACAAGAGCGCGGCGGCGCAGGGACAGGCGATCTTCAACGGCAAGGGGAAATGCGCCCGTTGCCATGTCCCGCCGCTCTACACGGAGCCGGGGAACAATCTCCACTCCCCTGGCGAAATCGGCGTGGACTCCTTCCAGGCGGACCGCTCGCCGACTCACATGTACCGTACGGCGCCGCTGGCGGGACTGTGGAGCCATGCGAAAGGCGGGTTCTACCACGACGGCCGCTTCGCGACCTTGCGGGATGTGGTCGATCATTACGATGGCGTCTCTCACTTGGGGCTGAGCGAACCTGAGAAGGCGGCACTCGTGGAATACTTGAAATCGCTGTAAGACGGGCCGCCTGGCCGCGGCTACCCCTTGATGACGCCCATGGGCCGCAGGCGGGCGACTTTCCTGGCCAGCCCGGCGCCGTGGACTACTTCGATCACCTCGTCGACATCTTTGTAGGCTTCGGGCAGCTCTTCCAGGATGCCGTCGCGCGATTCGCTGCGCACCAGGATGCCTTGTTCTTCGAGCTTGCGCTGTTCGTGGCGCGCGTCCTTGCCCTTGCGCACGGCGGTGCGGCTCATCAGGCGGCCGGCGCCGTGGCATACGCTGCCGAAAGTCTCGTCGAGCGCGCCCTGCTGTCCCACGAGCACCCAGGATGCCGTGCCCATGCTGCCCGGGACAAAGACCGGCTGCCCGATGGCGCGGTAGTCCGCGGGAATTTCGCGGTGCCCCGGCGGAAACGCGCGCGTGGCGCCCTTACGGTGCACCAGCACTTCGCGCTTGCGGCCGTCCACCGTGTACGTCTCGCGCTTGGCGATGTTGTGGCAGACGTCGTAGATCAACTCCAGGCGCGCCTCCTCGCCGAAGATGCGCCGGAAGGCGCCGCGCAGGAAGTGCAGGATGGCCTGGCGGTTGGCCCAGGCGAAGTTGGCCGCCGCCGCCATGGCGCCGAGGTACGACTCTCCTTCTTCCGAGCGGGCCGGCGCGCAAGCCAACTGCCGGTCGGGCAGGGAAATGCCGTAACGGGGCATCACCTGGTTCATCAAAGCGACGTAATCGGTGCAGATCTGGTGGCCCAATCCGCGGGAGCCGGAGTGAATCAACACCACCACCTGTCCCTTTTCGATGCGCATGGCGCGGGCCGCCGCCGGGTCATGCACCTCTTCGACGTACTGCACCTCCAGGAAGTGATTGCCGCTGCCGAGCGTGCCCAACTGCGGACCTCCGCGCTCCTTGGCACGATCGGAGACTTTGCCGGGCAGGGCGCTATCGAGCATGCCGCCGGCTTCGGCGAAGTCGGCATCGCGCTCGTCGCCGTAGCCGTTGGCGACCATCCAGCGCGCGCCCTGGCGCAGCACATCTTCGAGCTGCGTACGCTTGATGGCGACCCGGCCCTCGCGCCCCGTGCCGCACGGGACGTCGCGAAAAATCTGGTCGACCAGCTCTTTCATGCGCGGACGCACCTGGTCTGCCGTCAGACTGCTGCGTACCAGGCGGACGCCGCAATTGATATCGAAACCCACGCCTCCGGGCGATACCACACCGTGTTCCGCATCGAGCGCCGCCACGCCGCCGATGGGGAAGCCGTAACCCTGGTGAATGTCGGGCATGGCCAGGCTGGAGCCCACGATCCCCGGCAGTGTGGCGACGTTCATGGCCTGCGCCAGCGACTGGTCTTTGCGGATGTGGTTCATGAGCGCGGCCGAGGCATACACCACCACGTCCGTGCGCATGCCCAACGCTTCATCGCGCGGGATGCGGTAGCGAAACGCGTCGATCGCTTGCGGATGGATCTCGGCCATCAGATATCAAGATACACCTCGGCCGTCGGCGGCGCGGGCTACTTCAAGACATCCGCAAAGTGGCCGGTGCGGGGCCATCGCCGTGGTTTCCAAGCCGATCAAAAATCGGGTCGGAGAGCGAGTTGGCCGGTGGGATTTCCGGAGTTCTCCGCCGACTGAACGGTCGTGATCTTCCCGAATGTGGCGGGAGCTGAAACTCAACCGGCGGCGCGCGAAGTTGGGGTGGTTCGGCAGGTTGGTGAAAGCCGCTTCAAATCGCAAACGTACTCCCGCTCGCAACTGGAACGTCTTCGACATGCCGCCCGCGATCGCCGTCGTCCCCGGGCCTACCAGGCTTCCCACCGCGCAATTTCCAATCCGCCCCGGCGCTGGAATCGGATTAAACGCGTTGATATTGAAGTAAAGATTCCGGCACAAATATACTTGACAACTCCGCAGCAACGCGATATAGTTGAGTCATGGCAAGCGAACCAACCACGCTCCAAGAAGCGGTAATCTACTTCTCCAGCCCAGACAACTGTCGTGAATACGTTGTGCCCCGGCGCTGGCCGAATGGCGTCACTTGCCCCACCTGCGGCACCGACCACGTTCGATTTCAGCCCCAACACAATCGCTGGCAGTGTAGCGCCCACCATTCGCAGCGACAGTTCACCTTGAAGACCGGAACCGTAATGGAAGACTCGCCTATCGGTCTGGACAAGTGGCTCACTGCGATGTGGCTGGTTGCCAGCAATCGCAACGGCATTTCCTCTTGGGAGCTTCACCGTGCGCTTGGGGTAACTCAGAAGACCGCGTGGTTTCTCTTGCATCGGGTTCGCCTTGCCATGCAAGACGAACTGACCGGAGGAAGCCTGGCGGGCGAAGTCGAAATTGACGAAACTTTCATCGGCGGCAAGGCGCGCAACATGCACACGGATCGCAAGCGCCGCGTACAGAAAGAAGGTCGTAACACAGGCGGTAAAGCTATCGTTCTCGGAATGCTGGAACGCAAGGGAAGGGTTCGCGCCACTGTTATTGCCGACCGAACCAAGGTCACTATGCAACCTATCATAGCTGCCAATGTAGAACCAGGATCTCAGATTTTCTCCGATGAGCACGGTGACAACTGGAAGATGGCCGAGTACACCCACGACACGATCAATCATCTCGTCGCTTACGTGGACGACAACGTTCACACCAACGGCATGGAGAATTTCTGGAGCTTGCTGAAACGCGGAATCAACGGAATCAACGGAACCTATGTTTCGGTCGAAGCCTTCCATCTGTTCCGCTATATTGACGAAGCCGCTTTCCGATTCAACAACCGCCTGCCCATGAGCGATGCAGACCGCTTCAGCTTTCTGGTTCGCAAGATCGTGGGGAAGCGCCTCACCTATGCCGAGTTGACCGGCAAGACGGAGGAAGGGCCGAGCCAAGAGATCCCGTTCTAACGCGCGACTTCCACGTGGGCCTAAGCCGAAGGCTTGAGCTTGGGCTTGGGACCGCGCCGATGGGGGTTCAACATGGATTGCCGCTTGTACTCGGCTTCGCGCCGCATGATCTCTTCGCGGGGCACGGAAAGCACTTTTCGCACAAGCATGTCGAATCTCGCCGCCGCCGCCGGGCCTTCGACACATTCCGATTTCGGTTTTGACTTCATGTTTCAATGATCGCACAAATCACCATCATCTATCTCATGCATGCGCCTCACCAACTTGGAAAGGCCGGACTCAGACGCAATTTTGATGTCGCACCTCATGTTACTCAGTATGGCACTCATTGAATGGCGAAAGCGGTTCTTCCCCAGATGGACGTCCGTGTATATCTCGCATGCTTCGTAAGCAATAAGGTCCGCAGCCTGCAAAGCAGGAATGCGCTTATCGTCGCCGAAGGATAACGCTCCAAGCATCTCGCGCTGGCCAGGCATCATGAGGGCTATATCATAGGCCCTTTGCAAATCGACGCGCTGTGCGTTCCCCCGATCAAATACATAATCTACAGGATTGCTGAATGTACACTTACTAGCCCAGTTCTCGGTCACAAGAAGAGACATGAATGCCGCCGTGGAATACTCGTTAACATAAAGTGAAGATATATCCTCATCTTGTGCTATCGTGGCGCGGAATGCTGCTCGATCAATCACAACTCCGATAGATATCATACAGCGACGCGAGATTATACGCGAATGTTTACCAGGCGGTGAGGCACACGTCGGCGGAGGCGACAATGTTTACCAGCGCATGACTCAATAAACACAGGGTATTGAGGCAAGGGGCTGGACAAATCCTCAAGCTTATGTCATCGTCAAATGGATGCAAGCGCCCAACCGCGGTGGCTCCTCGAATCGGGATAAGGAACTGGAAGAGAGAGTCGAGTCTCTGGAGAAGCAGTTGGAGCGCGCGCTGGCGGAGATAGAGCGCCTGCGAAAGGAACTGGAAGAGGCGCTGCGGGCCAACAAACGAAGTGCCGCGCCGTTTTCCAAGGGAGATCCTAAGACGAACCCCCAGCCACCAGGACGCAAGCCTGGGGCGGCCTACGGATCGCGGGCCACGCGACCGGTCCCCAGCCGGGTAGATGAGCAAATCCACGTGCCGCTCCCCCCGCGCTGCCAGCACCGTCAAGGTCCGATCATCCTGAAGAGCACTCAACCTCAGTACCAAGAAGACATCGTGCGGATGACCATCGTCCGCCGCTTTGACGTCGAAGTGGGGACTTGTGCGTGCTGCGGACGGCAAGCGCAGGGCCGGCATCCGTTGCAGACCTCCGATTCGCTCCGTGTAGGCGAAGTGCAAGTAGGACCAGAAGCCTTGTCGATGGCGGCGGTG
>JAIQEX010000201.1 GCA_020073615.1 Terriglobia bacterium | reverse complement strand
CAGTGGCGGAAGATTAGTTTCGGCAACCGCAGCCGCAACGGGGAAATCGCCACTGCCCGCTTGCTCACTGTCACTCAGACCTGCAAGAGGCAACATCGTCACGTTCTGGGGTACCTCACCGACGCAGTACGCTCTCACCGCCGCCAGGCAACGGCACCGTCCTTGCTCCCTCAGCGGCACTGACCCCCTGAACTGTTACGAGAAAACGAGGGGAACCGAGAGGTTGATCCGCCAGCGAGGATCGCCAACCAGCCGCAACAGACGGTGAGACGCGCCGCGATTGGACAGCAGCGCCGCGACGAGCACGTTAGTGTCAACTACCACCTGATACATGGTTGTCAGGTGTCCGCCGCCAACGCCGCCAGCATCTCCCGCATGGCCCGGCCGCGATGGCTGACGGAAAGCTTCTGCTCCTCGCCGGCTTCGCCGAAGGTGCAGCCCAGCGCGGGGCAGTAGAATAGCGGGTCGTAGCCGAAGCCGCCGGTGCCGCGGGGTTCGTCCAGGATGACGCCCTCCACGGTTCCGCGCCATACGCCGAGCGTGCGCGCGCCTTCTACCAGCGCCAGCGCGCAAACGAAATGGGCGGCGCGGTTCCGGACGCCGCGCAGCTTTTCGAGGAGCAGGCGGTTATTGGATTCCGCCGTGGCCTGCGGGCCGGAGAAGCGCGCGGAGTACACGCCGGGGGCGCCCGCGAGCGCATCCACCTCCAGGCCGGAATCGTCGGCGAACAGCAGGCCCGGCGCGTAGCGGCCGTAGTGGCGCGCTTTGATGGCGGCGTTCTCTTCGAAAGTGGCGCCCGTTTCGACGCACGGCGGCAGCTCCTGGAATCCGGGCAACAACTCGATTGCAACGGGCGGGCCGGCGGAGAAAGCGCGCGCCGCCAGGCGGAATTCGCCGAGCTTGCCGGCATTGCCGGTGGCGCAGTGCAGAAGGATCAACCGTGCGCCGCCTTCTTCTGGATCTCGATGAGCTGGGCGATGCCGCCGCGGGCCAGTGCGATGAGGCGCGCCATCTGCTCATCGTCGAACGGTACATGCTCGGCGGTGGCCTGCACCTCGACGAAGCGGCCGGCGCCGGTCATCACCACGTTCATGTCGACGTCGGCCTGGGAATCCTCCTCGTAGCAGAGGTCCAGCATGGGGACGCCGCCCACCAGTCCCACGCTGGTGGCAGCGATGGAATCGCGCAGGGGCATGGTCTTGATGGCGCCGAATTCCATTAGCCGGCGCAGGGCGATCGTGAGCGCTACGTAGGCGCCGGTAATGGACGCGGTGCGCGTGCCGCCATCGGCCTGGAGCACGTCGCAATCGATCACCACGGTGCGTTCGCCCAAGCCGGCCAGGTCGACCACCGCGCGCATGGAGCGGCCGATGAGCCGCTGGATCTCCTGCGTTCTGCCCGAGGGACGTCCCTTGGAGATTTCGCGCGGCGTGCGTTTGGCGGTGGCGCGGGGCAGCATGGAGTATTCGGCCGTCACCCATCCCCGGCGGGTATTGCGCAGGAATTGCGGGACGGTATCTTCCACGGTGGCGGCGCACAGCACGTGGGTGTTGCCCACCTTGATCAGCGCGGAGCCTTCCGCGGTCATGAGGTAGCCGGTGACGATCTCCACCGGGCGCATCTCTCCGGGCTTACGGTTGTCAGCTCGCATGAGTCATCACGAAGTAAAGGAAAAGCATGATCAGCAGGATGCCGGCGATGACCAGTATGACGCAGGGAAGGCCGCCTTGCGGCACGGGCCCGCGCCGCGACTTTTTCCCTCTCGCCGCCTTGAACTTCGCCATACCTGCGATGGTAGCACCGCGGTTCCGGCGGGCATGCGGGAATCGGCCCAACTATAATCAAAGGACGCCATGTCTTCCTCCGCGACAGCCGCCGCCACGCCGGAAGCGCTGGCGCGCTACGAGCCGGTGATCGGCCTCGAAGTGCACGTGCAACTGGCCACCGCCACCAAGATTTTCTGCGGATGCCCCACCAGCTTTGGCGCGCCGCCCAACACCAATGTCTGCCCGGTGTGCCTGGGGCTGCCCGGCGCGCTGCCGGTGCTGAGCCGGAAGGCGGTGGAACTGGCCATCCGCGGAGCGCTCGCGCTCCATTGCCGCGTCCGCCCGCATTCGCGGTTCGCGCGTAAGAACTACTTCTATCCGGACCTGCCCAAGGGCTACCAGATTTCGCAATACGACGAGCCGCTGGCCGAGGGCGGGCACGTGGATATCGCCGTGGACGGCGCGGCGCGGCGCATCGGCGTGACCCGCGTCCATATGGAGGACGATGCCGGCAAGAGCATCCACGAGGGCTTCGCCGATTCGGACCGCTACTCCTACGTGGACCTCAACCGCTGCGGCACGCCGCTCGTTGAAATCGTCAGCGAACCCGACATGCGGAGCTCGGCGGAAGCGTACGCCTATCTTACGGAATTGAAGCAGGCGCTGGAATTCGTCGCGGTGTCCACCTGCGACATGGAGAAGGGCCACCTGCGCTGCGACGCCAACGTTTCGGTGCGGCTGAAGGGGGCGGAGCAGTTCGGTACCAAGGCGGAAGTGAAGAACCTGAATTCGTTCCGCTTCTTGAAACAGGCGCTCGATTACGAAATCGCGCGCCAGGTGGCGCTCATCGAGAGCGGCGGCCGGGTGCTGCAGGAGACGCGGCTCTACAATCCCGATACGGGCGAGACCGCGGCCATGCGCAGCAAGGAGCACGCCCACGATTACCGCTACTTCCCCGAGCCGGACCTGGTGCCGCTGCGCATCGGCGAAAAATGGCTGGACGAGGTGAAGGCCGCCATGCCGGAGCTGCCGGCGGACAAGCGCGCGCGCTTTATCCAGGAGTACGGACTGCGCGAGTACGACGCGCACGTGCTGACGGCGACGCGCTCCGCGAGCGAGTATTACGAGACGGCCGCGCGGGTGGCGGGCGACTCCAAGACCACGGCCAACTGGGTGATGGGCGAGCTGATGGGGCTGCTCAAGGCGGAGGGCAAGCAGATCGCGGAATCGCCGGTGAGCGCGGAGAACCTGGGCGATCTGGTGAAGCGGATCACTGCGGGCGAGCTATCGGGCAAGCTGGCCAAGGAGATTTTCGCGCGGATGTTCGCCACCGGCGATGCGCCCGCGGCCATCATGGAGCGGGAAGGTCTCAAGCAGATCTCGGACGCCGGAGAGTTGGAGGGCATCATCGCCGAGGTGCTGGCGCGCAACCCGAGCCAGGTGGAGCAGTACCGGGGAGGGAAAACCACGGTGATCAACTTTCTGGTGGGGCAAGCCATGCGGGCCACGCGCGGGCAGGCCGACGTGGCGGCGGTGACCGCGCTGTTGAAGAGGAAGCTGCGGCCGGAGGATACATGTTGAAGGAAGGCGACGAGGCACCCGACATTCACCTGCGCACGGACACCGGCGAAGAGTTCCGGCTTTCCGCTTTGAAGGGCAAGCGGGTGGTGCTGTACTTCTATCCCAAAGCCGATACGCCGGGCTGTACCGTGGAAGCCTGCGAGTTTCGCGACGATCTGCGGGCCTTCGCAGGGAAGGGCACGGCGGTGGTAGGCGTCTCACCCGACAAGCCGGAGGCGCAGGCGAAGTTCAAGCGCAAGTACGATCTGCCGTTCCCGCTGCTGGCCGACGAGGAGAAGGCCGCGGCGCAGGCCTACGGCGTGTGGAAAGAGAAGAACCTGTACGGCAAGAAGTCGATGGGCATCGAGCGCACTACCTTTGTGATCGCGCCCGATGGCCGGATTGAGAAAATCTACAACAAGGTCAAGGCCAAAGGCCACGCGGCGGAAGTGCTCGCGGGACTCTGAAATCCCGGCGGCTCATCCGGGAAATCCGGCGGCCGATCCGAAAAGTAACGCGGCTGGTCGCCAACTTGGGAGGGCCGCAATCCGTATTGATATATTGAAGAACGGGAGCGTGCGATGAAGCTTCGCTATCTGCCGCTGATCTTGAAAAACTGCTGGCGCAACCGGCGCCGGACGATCCTGACGATCCTCAGCATAGGAGTCTCAATGTGCCTGCTGGGCGTCATGATCTCCATGTACTACGCATTTTTCCTGAGCGACCCCTTGCCCGAGGAGGCGTTGCGCGTGTGGACCCGCAACCGCGTGTCTTTCACGGTGGCCATTCCGCAGTCTTACCAGGCGCAGATCCGCAAGGTGCCCGGGGTCCGCGAGGCGATGATCGTCGACTGGTTCGGCGGCACGTACAAGGACAGCCGCGACCCCAAGAACATGTTCGCGCGCTTTGCCACCGAGCCGCAGAAGCTGTTCACCGTGTTCGGGGAATTCCGCATTCCGGAGGACCAGAAGAAGGCGTTTCTGGAGGACCGCACCGGCTGCGTGGTGGGGCGCGACCTGGCCAACACGTTCAACTTCCACGTGGGCGACCGGCTCCACCTGATGGGCGACATCTATCCGGGCGATTACGACTTCACCATCCGGGGAATCTTCGACAGCCCGCGGGCGAGCGACCTGATGTACTTCAACAAGGAGTACATCGAGCAGGGCATGAGCGAGCGGCGGCGCGGAAACGTGGGCATGTACGTGATCCTGATCGACGATCCGTCGCACGCCGGGCGCATCGCCGAGGCGGTGGACAGCGAGTTCCACAACGCCACGGCGCAGACCAAGACGGAGACCGAGCAGGCCTTCTCGGTGGGCTTTCTGGCGCTGCTGGGCAACGTGAAAATGTTCATGATCGGCATCTCGGCGGCGGTGATGTTCACCATCCTGCTGGTATCGGCCAACACCATGGCGATGTCGGTGCGGGAACGCGTGCGCGAAGTGGGCGTGCTGAAGACTCTGGGCTTCACGCCGGGTACCATCCTGGGCCTGATTCTGGGCGAAGCCGGCCTGATTTCGGTGGGAGGCGGGACGCTGGGCTACCTGATTTCGACGCTGCTGCTGCGCGGCGTGGCCAAGAGCCCGTTCGGAGGCTTTCTGCCGCCGATGAAAATCTTCGACCCGCCCATCGCATTGGTGTGCGTGGCGACGGCGGCCGTGATCGGCATGATCAGCTCGCTGGTGCCCGCCATGAACGCCTCGCGCATCTCGATCGTGCAGGCGCTGCGCACAACGGATTAAGACCATGGCCATTCCCATTGCATACAACATACGCAACCTGATCGTCCGCAAGACCACGACGATCATGACGGCGCTGGGCATCGCGCTGACGGTGGCCGTGCTGCTGGCGATTCTGGCGCTGGTGAATGGACTGCGCGCAACGCTGGAGACGTCGGGCGATCCGCTGAACGTGCTGGTGATGCGCAAGGGCGCCGATTCCGAACTGGTGAGCGTGGTGCTGCGCAGCCAGTTTCAGGACCTGAAGTTCAAAGCCGGCATCGCCGCCGGCAAGGACGGCCAGCCCCTGGCATCGTTGGAAGTGATCACCATTCTGATATTGAGCAGCGTGGAGAACCCTACCGGCGCCAACCTGACGGTGCGCGGCCTGCTGGAAGCGGGCAAGGGATTGCGCCCCGGCCTGCATATTATCCAGGGCCGGTGGTATCAGCCGGGGCAGCGCGAAGTGGTGGTGGGCAAGTCGATCGCGGGGCGGTTTCCGGACGCGCAGATCGGCAAGAAGATCCATTTCGGGCGCGGCGATTGGGAAGTGGTGGGGGTGATGGACGCCGGCCACGGCGCGCAGAACAGCGAAATCTGGGGCGACTACTACCAGGTGGCGTCCGACCTGCAGCGCGTGGAAGCGGCCAGCTCGTCGCTGGTGCACGCCACCGACGCGGTGGCCGCCAAGGCGCTGGTCGAGAGCATCAACGACGACCAGCGGCTGGGATTGCACGCGCAGTCGGAGAAGGATTATTTCGGCCTGCAAATGCGCGGCGCGGCGCCGATTGAATACACCGGGTTTTTCGTGGCGATCATCATGGCCATCGGGAGCTGTTTCGCGGCCATGAATACGATGTACGCGGCGGTGGCGCGGCGGGCGCGCGAAATCGGCACCCTGCGCGTGCTGGGCTTTTCCAAGGGCAGCATCCTGGTGAGCTTCTTTTTGGAATCGGTGATGCTGGCGGTGCTGGGCGGCGTGCTGGGATTCCTGCTGGTGCTGCCGCTGAACGGGATCACCACGGAGATCGGCAACGGGAACTTCGCCGAGATGGCCTTCAATTTTCACGTGACGGGGCAATCGCTGGTGGCGGGCATTGTGTTCGCCGTGGTGCTGGGCGGCCTGGGCGGCCTGTTCCCGGCCAGCAACGCCGCGCGCAAGGAGATTCTCACCGCGCTGCGGGAAGTCTGATCGCATTATGGACGCCGAACTCAAGGATCTGCAGATCGACCGCGGGAAGAAAAGGGCGGAGCCCTCCAAGTGGGCCACGCGCTGGATCATCGGCGGCGTATTGCTGCTGCTGGCGCTGGGCGCGTGGCGCCTGCTGTCCAACAACGTCAACGCCGCGCCCGTGGTGGAGACGGAGCGCGCGAAAACGGTGAGCGCGGCGGCCGCCGCGGGGAGCGTGGTGCTCAACGCCACGGGCTACATTGTGGCGGCGCATAAGATCGAAGTGGCGGCGAAGGTGATCGGGAAAGTGAACTGGATCGGGGTGGACAAGGGCGACCGGGTGAAGGCGGGGCAGGTACTGGTGCGCCTGGAGGACGACGAATACCAGGCGCAGCTTCAGCAGGCCAAGGGACAGCTCGCCAATTTGCAGGCCAAGCTGGACGAGGCGCTGCACGGCTCGCGGCCGGAAGAAGTGGCGCAGGCGCTGGCCAATCTCAACTCGGCCAAGGCGGACCTGGAGAACGCCAGGGTGAGTCTGAACCGCACGAAGAACCAGGTGGGCGAGGGCTTGAGCCCGCAGCAATCGCTGGACGACGCGCAGGGGCGCTACGATTCGGCGGCGGCACGGGTGAACTCGCTCGAGAAGGCTTACGAGCTGGTGAAGCTCGGCCCGCGACAGGAGCAGATCGACTCGCTGCGCGGCCAGGTGCAGCAGGCCAAGGGCGCGCTCGATTATGCCGAGACCAACTTGGCCAACACCATCATCCGCGCGCCGGTGACGGGCACGATCCTGGAGCGCGCGGTGGAGAAGGGGGAATTCGTCACCACGAGTTTCGTGGGGGACCGCGGCGCCAAGGGCTACGTAGTATCGCTCGCCGACTTGAACGACCTGGAAGTGGAGCTGGACATCAGCCAGGCCGATTTCGCGCGCCTGCACGCCGAGCAGCACGGCACGGTGAACACCGACGCGTTTCCGGACCGCAAGTACGACGGCTTCATCAAGGAGATTTCGCCCGAAGCCAACCGCCAGAAGGCCACCGTGCAGATCAAGGTGAAGGTGGTGAAGCCGGACGAGTACCTGCGGCCGGAGATGAACGCGAGCGTGGCTTTCATATCGGACCAGAAGCCGGATGCCAGCACATCGTTGACGGCCAAACCGGTGGTGATGGCGCCGGCCGCGGCGGTGCGCGAGGGCGCGGTGTTCGTGCTGCTGGACGGCAAGGCGGTGCGGCGTGCGGTGAAGACGGGGCCGGCGTCGGGCAGCCAGGTACGGATCGAGCAGGGCCTGATCGGGGGCGAAGATGTCATCACGAATCCGCCGGCGGGCTTGAAAGACGGGGACAAGGTGCGCCAGAAGGAAGCGACGAAATGAGCGAGCCCATCATCGAAACACGCAGCCTGAGCAAGGAGTTCGTGCGCGACGAGTTCCACGTGATCGCGCTCAAGGACGTGAGCCTGGAGATTCACAAAGGCGAGTTCGTGTCGCTGATGGGGCCGTCGGGCTCGGGCAAGTCCACGCTGCTGCATCTCATTGCGGCCATGGACCGGCCGACGGCGGGCGAGATCCGCGTGCTGGGCCACAACCTGCGGGAGCTGAGCGACCGCGAGATCGCGCACTGGCGCAACGAGAACGTGGGCTTCATCTTCCAGCAGTTCAACCTGATTCCGGTGCTGACCGCGCTGGAGAACGTGGAGCTGCCGCTGAAGCTGACCAATCTGAAGAAGGCGGAGCGGCTGGAGCACGCCTCGACGGCGTTGAAGCTGGTGGGCCTGGGCGACCGGCTGCACCACTTTCCGCGGCAGCTATCGGGCGGGCAGGAACAGCGCGTGGCGATTGCGCGGGCGATCGTGACCGACCCGGCGCTGATCCTGGCCGACGAACCGACGGGCAACCTGGATGCGGTGTCGGCGCAGGAGGTGCTGACGATCCTCTCGAAGTTGAACCGGGATTTCGGCAAGACGATCGTGCTGGTGACGCACGATCCGCACGCGGCGCAGTTCGCGACTCAAGTGCATCATTTGGAGAAGGGGGAGTTGACGGAGGCGGCGGGGGCGGGGAAACCGGGGGCGGGGGGCTAGAGTCCTTAC
>JAIQEX010000040.1 GCA_020073615.1 Terriglobia bacterium | reverse complement strand
AACAGAAGTAGCAGCGCTCGCCTGGACACACTACGGACTTCGTTTCGCTTTGTGCATACTCGTTCTGGCAGTACGCGTGAATAAAGCAGCGCCGGCCGCTATTGTGGCTCCCGTTCGCCCTACCCCAGCTCCAGGCGGCGCACGATGGGGTCCGGCTCGTCTTCGTAGATCAACGCGTCGTCCACACCCAGCTCGCGCCGTTCGAGCCACGCCAGGCCGTACAACGCCAGCCCGCCCAAGGCGTAGAACAGGGCCAGCTCGGCGGGCCGGGAAAGCAACTTCGCTTCCACGTCCGCCATGGTCCAGTTGTACGTGGTGAAGCCGGCCAGGTACAGGGCCGCCATCGCCGCCATGCTGGTTTTGCCCGGAAAAATACGAGCAGGTGAACGGGATTTTGCGAAACCACACCAGCAGCAGGTTGAGCAGCAGCAGCGCCAGCGGACCACGCCGGATAACAATCGGGGCCGTGAGAGTCGCCGTTCAGCGCGGCCGAGGGCTCACCGCGACGCCCTCACCTTGCTTGCCAACTCCCGCGCTGTCTGCCGCGCGCCTGCGTCGGGCGCCTCTTCGGCCAGGAGGTCCAGAAGCATCAGAGTTACCCCTGGCTTTTTGTCCTCCTTGGTCTGGATGAATTCGGGTTCTGAGAACGCGTACCGGAGGAGTAGCAGAACGCGCTTCGCTTTTTCCGGGTCGCGAAGGTCGCTCAAGCGGAGCTGGTTGGCGATTGCGATTGCCACCCTGTCGCCCAGTATTCGGCCTCGGTGTTCGTGAAACGAAAGGTCGAAAACAGTTGGGGCGGCCATCACGGTGGTCACTAGCGTTTCCGCATCGCTGCACCGAACACAGTTAGCCGACTGGGCTATGACGGCCGTCGCCGCGACCGTACTGGCAATCAGCAGAGTTATGACTGCGAATGTCACCTTCATCTTGTCACCGTTGCGTCGACTCCGTTGCTCATAGTGCTGGTACCAACACCTGTGGACTCGACTAACTAGCGCGGATAGGAAGCTAAATCAGATCCGCACCAAGGGCAGAAACAAATCTGAACGGCTGCGGTCCGCCATTGTTCCGAGCCCTCAGCCTCGTAACGATGTGTTAACAAAAACAGCTTGAGACCAGGATTACGAGGCGGCTCGTGATAATAGAAGGTAACACTAAACCCGCTTTTGTCTGGGTTTACAAAATGCTCCTCGAATTTTGCGCAACACCAATCCATTTCAGTGACGGCTTTCGCTTGTCAAGAATCCTACCGCACCCGAAGCGGGACGCTGCGAAAATGTCGAACCCGATTTCCAAGGGAGGAAAGCCACTCAATCATTAGACACTCCCAGCTATGGGTTGTGGATGTTTATGTCGGCGAAGCTGTTGGTTAATCTACCGACACCTGGGCCAGACATACTGCCGTTCATCTGGTGGTCTCGTACGACGTATGCTGTGCCGCTCGCCTGAGGATTAAAGACAATCCGGAACAACTGCTCTTCGGTCCAGGTCGCCGAAGAACTGCCGCACGCCCCATATGGCACGTCGAGAAATGTGCCATTCGCATCCGTATTTCGAGACGAGCCCTGATAGCTGGGGCTGTCGAACCAAACCCACCAGCCAGATGAACCCGGTCCGATTCCGTTAAAATATGTGTTTTGGATAAGCTCCTGAACATACATTCTGCTCGAGCGGATAGGCTGCGGCGGTGTTCTCTGATCCAAAACCTGATAACGTATGTAGCCCCAAAAGGAATATGGCAATAGGATACCGCCCACATAGCACGCTGGGGGCGGAGTGGTAGTGCCCTGAGATATTACGCTCAGGCTAGTTGGCACCTGAACGTTGGCCGAAGCATATGCCGTCCAGGTTCGCCAATCTCCCTGAGGGTCGGACGTCAATGCCTCAGTTGTCCACGTGATGGTCGTGTCCCCGCCACCCTGCGCGGTTACCGTCTGGTCCGGACGAAGCGGGCAACAATCCGCAGTAAGGGTAACCACGGAATTGTTGCCGGAAGTGGGGTCGTTAAAATCGTCCGCGATGGTGCCGTCGCTCCACGCCTCCATTCCGTAGATGGTCTGGGTGTCGCCCGGAAGGAGGTTCAGATCCGTCACGGTTTGGTTATACTGATTCGAAACGCTGAATGCTTGCACGTACACAATCAAGTTATAAAAAGGTTGAGAGGTTCGCGCCGCCTCGCTGACGACGTGTTCCTTGGCCACCAGCCTGCTCGTACGCGTTGAACTGCCGGCTATTCGGAATCCGCCGGACGTCACATGCTGGGGCAGATCGCCCGCTAAAGAACGAGCGTTAACGGTCGTGGACTGGTACGGCTGGAGCGCAACAGCCGGCAACACCAGCGTCCCACCGTCGTATGTCACGACGATACTGACCTGGTCTGGTTGATTCCCGAAATTCGCTACGGTCAGGAATGAGTTTGCGTCTCCGGCAACCGTCCAGTAAGCCTCGCTGAGCTTCGGGACCGCACTGGTTTCCAAGGCAGTGTAGAAGCCAAAAGTCGGATCGTCCGCAATGCCGAACACCCGACCCATCAGCGCAGCCTCCTGACCGTCATAGTTGATGACGAGCGAACCCATCGAAACGTTGCCTGGAACCAGCCCCTGCTGCCGGAGTGCGGAAAGATCGACTTCGGCGGCCCGGCCCGGCGGCAGGGCGCCAATGTCCAGCGGCACGTGCACCATCTGTCCGTTGTTTTCGAAAATGAACTCACCATGCGGCTGGAGCGGCGAATTCGAGGTGTTCAACACGACCAGATGAGGCTATGGTGAGCGGCTTCCCGCTGGCCAGTAAATCGTCCTGCTGGCCGACGTACACCTGGGTGCCGAACAGGCTGGTGCCTTTGTGCCGCCCAGGATCGTAAAAGGTCATCATGGTCGAGTAGCCGGTATGCTTGTCCTCAATCTAGCCCGAGGCGTTCAGAGAGCTATCGGGCCCATCGTGTGCCAGGACGACAGCACCGAAAACGTCGGAGCGATTTCCGTGCCCTTTCCATAGATTTGCGAGGGGCATCTCAATTACCTGCGACGCATTCGGGCTCAGGGTGAGTGAAATGAATGGCGCCGGCGGCCCGGTGCTTTCAAAAGCGGCGGAAATGTGCAACGTGGCCGCCGACGTATTTTGAACGGCTATGTAAGCCCCGGCCTGCGCGCTCGGCAGCCAAAACACGGCGTGTTGACCGGCGGTGGACGCCCCAAGTTCGGTCGCAGCGATAGTATACGCCATCGTTTCATCGGGCTGGGTTACCGCCGTTTCCGCGAGGAGAGCGCTGCCGCTCGGGTGCGAATACTCAAACACGGCGCTACCGGACTGCATAGCGCTATGGTTCTTCGCCAGTGCGTCCCGAATGTCAAGGGAGGCGTTGGCGTTTGGGCCGATCTTGATCTCATCCAGTTCCAGGCGGACACCATCCGGCGAGAGCAGCACCGGCCGAACCGAAAGCGCCTGCCCGACCAGATTATTGTGCAATTGAACCACCGATTCATAGCCCCCAGCAATGCTCCAGTAGGGGCTAAAAACCTGCCGCATATTCGGATCCGACGCGGTTCCAAGAGTCGCGGGAATGAGCGACAACAACAGTAACAGAAGTAGCAGCGCTCGCCTGGACACACTACGGACTTCGTTTCGCTTTGTGTGCATTGCAGTCTCTCCTAATGAGGGCCTACCCTTTCCCGGCGGGCGGTAACATTAGCTGCGGCACACCGGAAATAATCTGCGCAGTAAGAACTGCGACTCAGTTGTTGAGCCAAAACAATAGCCATGTCGACAACAAATGTAAAATAAGTTGATTAAGTGCGATTAAGTGTGATTTTGCGAACTCGTGCTGGCAGTGAGTGAGTAGGCAAGCGCCAACCGCAATTGCGGCCTCTTCCCGCCCTACCCCAGCTCCAACTGGCGCACGATGGGGTCGGGCTCGTCTTCGTAGATCAGCGCGTCGTCCACGCCCAGCTCGCGCCTTTCCAGCCACGCCAGGCCGTACAACGCCAGCCCGCCCAGGGCGTAGAACAGGACCAGCTCCGCGGGGCGGGAAAGCAACTTCGCCTCCACGTCCGCCATGGTCCAGCTATACGTGGTGAATCCGGCCAGGTACAGGGCCGCCATCACCGCCATGCTGGTCTTGCCCGGAAAATACGAGCAGGTGAACGGGATCTTGCGAAACCACACCAGCAGCAGATTGAGCAGCAGCAGCGCCAGCAGCAGGGCGAAGCTCAGGTGAATCAGCGCCAGGCGCCAGCCGCGGAAGGCGAGCTCGAACGGCGCCAGCAGCGCGAACAGAGGCACGATGCCCATCACCGCGATCCACTTCCGCGCGGCGCGGATGTGGGGGACGCGCTCGGCGCTTTCGCACACCTGGAAGATCCAGTTGGCGCGCAGCTCGGCCGGGAAGTTGAATGCCGCGCGCAGTCCCGAGACGGCGAAGAAGGAAAGCGTCAGCGGAATGGCCAGCAGACCGCCGGCGGTAGCCGACACCAGCGGCGCGCCGGGCCTGGCTCCGATCGAGACCACGGCGGGAAGCGCCAGGGCGCACGCGATTCCGGCGTAGGTGGCCAGGAACAGCCGGTGTTTGGCCGTGCGCAGGATGGTGTTGGAGATGAAGTGGAAGGTAGCCCGTTCGAGCGGATGCGGCAGGAGCCACCGGTTCACCAGCCGGTCGAAGTGCGTGCGCAGGCGGCCGGGGCCTTCGAACCCGCTCTCCAGGCTCTCCATCACGCGCCGCGCGTGGCGCCGGTAGCCCGCCAGGTAGGTGACGGCGAACGCCGCCGCGGCCATGGCCAGCGCCTCGCGGGCCAGCGGCGCCAACTCGCGGAACACCGGCCCGGCAGGATGGCCGGGCATCATATCCAGATACCAGGCCAGGAACCAGAAAGGCGGAAACCAGCGCAGCAGCGGGCTCCGCTGCTCCACCAGCGGCCGTATGCTTGCGCAGACCAGCGGCGTCAGAAACAGCACGGTGATGAGCAGCCCCATCAGGATCATCTGTACCCACGGCGAAACACGGCGGAAGGCGCGGCCGGTCAGAACGTTGATGAGCACTCCCTGCACCCCGGCCACCGCCAGCGCCACAAACGCTCCGCCGGCGGCGACCGCCATGGCATGCGCCGCCGCAATCCGCCAGACCACCGTGGCGGGCGTGCCCTGGCCGCCCGCGATCAGCGGTGCGAGAAGCGTGCAAAACAGATTGGTGTCGATGAGGAACACGCCCAGGAAGACGATGAGGGAAACCAGCTTGCCGGTAAAGATGGCACCTCCGCGCAGGGGCAGCGGCGTGAGGATGAGGTAGTCCTTGCGGTCCGGAAACAGCGCGTCCCACTCGAACACCATCACGAAGCCCATCACCACCATGGAGTACAGGACAAAGAAGTAGTCGTCCCCGATGAGCAGCCAGCCGCGGAGGAACGGCTGGTCGAAACGCACGCGCTGCGGCAGCATGTAAAACGAGACGAACATGCCGGGCACCGCCAGAAAGCCGAGCACCTGCACCACGTTGGTGCGCATGTCGCCGGTCTGCGAGACGATCTCGTTGTCGAACAGCCGCCCGAAGAAGTGCCGCACCAGCAGCGCCAGAGACGCCATCAGGCCTCCCCGATGACCGCCGCGATCTCCGCCGCGGCCGTCCCCACGTCCTCCTGCCGGGCGAGCTGCCGGAAAATCTGCTCGAGCGACGGCAGTTGCATCAGGTCGCGCAGGCGGCTCACCTCGTCGTTGGCGACGATCTTGCCCTGGTACAGCATGATCACGCGCGCGCAGACCTTTTCCGTCACTTCGAGCACGTGCGAAATATAGAGGATGGTTTTGCCCTGGCGCGCCAGCTCGGCAATCAGTTCGTGCAGCAGCAGGGCCGAAGTGACGTCGAGGCCGGAAAGCGGCTCGTCGAGGATCAACAGGTCGGGGTTGTGCAGCAGGGCGCCGGCCAGGAGCACGCGCTGCTTCATACCCTTGGAGTAGGAGGAAATGGGCGCGTGGCGGTACTCCTGGAGCCACAGCAGGCGGAGCAACTCGTTGGCCTTGCGCGCCACCAGCCGCTCGGGCAACTGCCGCAGGCGCGCCACCAGCTCGAGATACTCGAGTCCCGTCAGGTGGGGATAGACATAAGCCTCCTCGGGCACGTAACCGAGCGTGCGCTTGAACCCGATCAGGTCCTGACGAATGTCGTTGCCGTTCCAGAGGATCTGGCCGGAGGTGGCGGGCAGCAGTCCGGCCAGCATTTTCACGGTGGTGGATTTGCCCGACCCGTTGGGGCCGAGATAACCGGTCACTTCGCCCGGAGGGACGGTGAACGTGACGTGGTCCACCACCGCCTGATTGCGATATTTCTTCGTGAGCCCGCGAACGTCCAGCATCCGGCCTTACCCCACCGGCTTAGACACCACGGCGCCGCGATATGTTCCTCCGGGGCTCAACGCGGCGGGCCCGCGGGCAGTGTGCTGGTGCAGAACGCGCAACGGCGGGCGGCGATGGGAATCTCGCTCAGGCACTCGGGGCATTTCTTCGTGGTGGGGTCGGGTGGCGTCTCCCCGCGCCGCATGCGGGCCATGAACGCATTCACCGGCACCACCACAAAAAAGTACACGGCCGCGCCGATCATCAGGAACGCGATCACGGCGTTGATGAAATCGCCGATCGGGAACTTGCTTCCGTTCACTTCAAAGGCCAAGGCGGAAAAGTCCTTCTTCCCCGCGATGGCCGCAATCAACGGCGTCAACAGGTCTTCCACCAGCGCTTTGACGACCGCGCCAAACGCGCCGCCGATCACCACCGCTACGGCCAGATCGATCACGTTTCCGCGCATGAGGAATTGCCGGAAGCCTTTCAGCATGGGGTTGTCCTTTCCGATGAGGTTGCGAGTATATCACGCCCCCGCGCGCAGGAACTTCACCAGCCGTTCCATGGCGGGTTCCAGAATCGAGCGCTCGGCCGCATAACAGATGCGGATCGAACCTTCGCCGCCCGCTCCGAAGGCCACGCCGGGCGCCAGGCCCACGCGCGTCTCCTCGAGCAGCCGCTTGCAGAACGCGAAGGAATCTTCGAGGCCGTCGATGCGCGGGAAAACGTAGAACGCGCCGTCGGGTTTCGGCAGCGTGACTCCGGCCACGTTGCCCAGCGCCGCGAGGCAGAGATCGCGGTTCTCCTTGAGACGCCCGAGCATGCGCACCAACTCCTCCTCGCCCTCGGCCAGCGCCGTTTCCCCGGCCTTCTGAGCGAAACTGGGCGCGTGCGAGATGATGAACTCGTTCAACTCGGTCGCCTTGGCCGCCAGGTCGCGGCGCGCGATGAGCCAGCCTACGCGCCAGCCGGTCATGCAATAGCTCTTGGAAAAGGAATGCACCACCATCACGGCGTCGTCGCGCGTGGCCTTGCGCAGAATGGAGGGCACCGGTTCGCCGAGGCGGGCCCCGGCATAATACAGCCGGTCGTAAACCTCATCGGCCAGCAGCCACAGCCCATGACGCCGTGCGAAATCGAGCAGGCCCTGCTGCTCGGCGTCAGTCGCAACCCACCCCAGCGGGTTGGAAGGCGAGGTGTACAGCAGCAGGCGCGTGCGCGGCGTCACGGCGGCTGCGAGGGCGGCGAAATCCGTTTGATAGCGCGCGCCGCACAGCGGGTGCGGGATCTGCCGCACGCCGGCGTTGGCCATCATCACGCTGGAAGATCCGTTGGGCCACGCGGGCGTGAGCACCAGAGCCTCGTCGCCGGGATCGAGCACGCACCGGATGGCCACGTTGAGCGCCTGCACACCGGACGCGGTGACCACGATTTCGCCCGCCGGATCCAGCTCCACCGCTTGCAGCCGCCGGTAATTCTCCGCGATGGCCCGCCGCAAGGTGGGCAGCCCGGCGTTTTCCGTATAAAAGGTGTAGCCGTCCTCGAGGGCGCGCGCGGCGGCCTGCTTGATGTAATCCGGGGTGGGCAGGTTCGATTCGCCGAAGTACAGCCGCAGTACGCCGTCCATACCCATGGCGATTTCCCCCAGCTCGCGGATGCGCGAGCGCGGGACGTTTTCTACGGAGCTGGCAACGCGCGGCATGACTGCTATTCTCGCACCGCGGCCCGGCCGATTCATGTTGGCGATGGGGCCCGCTGCGCCCGGCGGAAATTGCTGCCGTACGGACGCGGGATGAACGGCCTACTTCAACACGGCCTGCACAACCGCGGATTGCTGGCTTTCGCCGATAACGCCCGTCCAAACATGCGAAATCGCGCCGCTAAAATAGCGCGTTTGTGACCACATCGAGGATGGGATGGAACTTCTGGAGTATCATTGAGCCACCGCGGAACCGACGTCGCCGGCCGGGGTGATGGCGATGAGTACATGGGCGGCGATTGCTACGGGTTGGCCAGCCTCGACAAAGGGGCGGAAGGTCCATTGATTGATTGCCGATTCGATTCTGGCGGAGACTGCTGGGGGCACAGCGTCCTTGGGGAAACCAATTCCTTTTACCGAGCCATCGGCCCCGATATCGACGCGCACCAGAAACGTCACCGGGCCGATGCCCGGCCCCACTGGCGCGAATCGACATAGCGCGTCAAATGAGAGCGCAGATACGACATGTCCAGGACGGTATTGACACCGCCTCGCGAAATCACAGGCCGCGACGTGGTGGCGCCCAAACGGTTCATCGCCGCGAGCGGAATCAGCTCGAAACCCCCGTGAAGCCCACCCGTCGTGACGGTTCCATTGGAGACGACGACCGAGGTTTCCACCAGGAGAGACGTTGGGTTCGCGCGGGCGCTCAATATATGCAACGTTCGCGGATGCGCCAGCTCCACAAAAACCAGGAGCTCCTGCTCGCTGGCGCCCCCGGTTATCGAGACGGTAGCCCCAGAAACCACCACTTTGTCCCGGCATGCGCACGGACACCGTTCATCCTCGGGATGGGCCCGCCGGCGATGAAATCAACGTCTGCAATTTCCACGTGGTCTTTCGCCCCCTCGGTGACTTTCGCGCCAACGATCCAGCTTCCGGCGCCACTTGGCAAGACGACGTCCAGGCTGTCTCCCGGCGATTGAATTTCCACTCTGGTCCACTGTATCGGAATACTGCGGGTAGACATAGATTGCGCGTGCAGTAGCAAACCGGTGTAAGCAGCACTAAGATTCTCAATAGCCGTATCATTACCGTTCCTCCTGGAATTGACAGTCTGTGTTTTCAAACCCAGCAAGATCGCTGCACGCCCCATGCAATACACGCAGCCGTAACTCGGGTCGTCGCAAGTAATAGTCGCACATTGATAGCAACATGTTCTTGCCGCCGATACTTTAGCAGCCGCCACCGCTGACGGCCACGCGGCATAACTGAGCGGACATCCCCGCGACAAGCCGTTTTCAATCCGGTCGAGAAGCCTGCGGCCCCGCACCGGATCGAGCGACGCCAGCAGGCGAGCATGCAGCGTCATCGTTCGCCTCCGGTTCGATGAAACCGTCCATGTGCCTGGTCACTTCCATGCGGAACGCGACCAGCCGGTTGTAGAGCGCGGCGGCGGGATGTTCGCGCCAGTTTATGCGCTTGGGGTTCGCCATGCCGCGGATCGGATCGCTGGCGGCGGGCAGGTAGACGCCGCGGGTGATGGCATGCAAGCGGTGGCTGCCGAGCTCGGTGGCGACGGCGGCGTCGAGCCGGAGCGCGTCGAGGAACGCGGCCGCGGCGGGAGTGTAGACCGCATCGGTGAACGTGGCGGCCTGCGTGTTCTGCCAGTCGCGCCAGGCCACCGCCAATGCCTGACGCGCCGAGGGCGGCGATGCGGGCCTGGAGAACCTCGATGTCATCGCGCATGCCGAGCAAGCGACGGCGCGCCTGCTTATCGGGTTCGCCGCCGCCCAGCGCCTGCGCGGCTTCGGCCTGGCCCAGCCGGTTGCGGGTAGTTTCGAGATCGCCCTCAGCGCGGCCTTCCTGGTTGTTGAAGTGAACTGCGAACCCTTTGCTTGGTGGCGGATGGGCCGCCACGGCGGCCCCCGTTACGCCACAGGGCGCGCACGTTGCGTCTCGCAGGTACGGAGGCCGTGTCCGGAGGCCAAAGACGCTCCGTGCCAACGCGCCACCCCTATCCCAGGTGGTCGATCGCGCCGGCGGGAGCGATAGCGCTCCGTCCGGCGCCGTCGGTGAGGTAGACGAGGGCATGCCGGGACAGGTCCGCCACGCTCGGATCGGGATGGCGGAGAAGAGCGACCAGCATCCGGATCCAGGGGAGCTCGCTGGGTTCAATCCCGATGATTGGAACGGTTTTGGCCATGGTCGCGCCCTTCCCAATTTCCTTTTCGTCCAGAGCCGCCAATTCTTCAGTCTTCCCGCCGGGTAGGCCCCGCTCACGGTTCCGCCGTTGCGCGCGATAAGAATACTGTGAGCGCATTTTTGAAACAGGCGGAAGAGATCTTTCAGGCGGCCCATGCGGGCGGCCCGGACGATTGCGAACTGGCTATCCTGGTCGGCCGCGATGGCGCCATCCATATGCTCGCCGAATCGGATTGGGGTTTGGAGCCTCTACGCATGCATTACGGACCGGAGGCCATCTACCGCATTCGGAGAAGCGGAGGACAGGTACGGCTCGAAGCGCGCTCGTGGGGCGAGTCCTGTGTGTTGCAGTCCGGAAGGCCGGACCCGCCGCTCCGCACCGCGTTACCGGACTTCCCCCGGTACTGTTGCAATAGCACCGTACTGTAAATTTCCGCACGCCGGCCGATAAGAGGTATGCGGGAGGCGGTTACGGGCGTATGGCTCGGACCGCCGGCTTCCGCAAAGGAAGGCATTATGGACATCAATGCTGTGAACCGCAATCCGCAGGCGCTCCCCGCGGTGGCAAGCGTGATTCCCGCCGAGACGGCCGCGGAGAACCGGCCGGTCATTCAAGCTGTCAAAGCATTGAACGGCACGGAAATGTTCGGACCGGAGAACGAGCTGGTGTTTCAGAAAGACGCGCAAAGCCAGCGCATGGTAGTCCGCGTGGTCAACCGGAAGACCAAGGATGTCGTTTCCCAGGTGCCGGCGGAGTACCTCCTGCGCTTAGCCGAAGATCTCAAGCGATCTTAGTTAGGGGTTTTCGGTATAGAAAACCGCGTCGGCGACGATGAGTTTCATTTGGGAGAGCGGAAATGTGGAACGACGCGAGCAGTAGTTACCTGGAGAGCCAGATTCTGACGGCGGAACCGATCGAACTGGTGCGTCTGCTCTATCAAGGCTGCATGAGCGCGGTGCGGGAGGCGCGCCGCCACCTTGCCGAGGGCGAGATTGCCGCGCGGTCGCGTGCGATTACGAAGGCCCAGATGATTCTGACGGAGTTAACCTCCTCGCTCGATCACGCGCGTGGCGCCGAGATCAGCCGTCGCCTGGCCCAGCTCTACGACTACATGCAGCGCAGGCTGATTGAAGCCAATTGTCAGCAGGCCGATGGGCCGATGGCCGAGGTGCTGGGACTGCTTTCCACGATCTCGGAAGGGTGGGACGGATTGCATCAGCAGACCGCGCCGGACAGCCCGGCGGAAAGTGCATGGAGGCAGCCGCTTGCGCCCGAACCCGCGCCGGGCTACGCGCCACAAAGTCCATGGACGCAACATCTTCCGGCTGAACCCACGCCTGCTTACGCGCCGCCGAGTCCATGGGCACAGCCGCAGCTTGCGCCCGAACCGGCGCCGCCTTACGCGTCGCAAAGTCCCTGGGCGCAACCGCAGCTTGCGCCCGAACCGGCGCCGGCTTACGCGTCGCAAAGTCCCTGGGCACAGCAGCTTCCGCCAGAACCCGCGCCGCCTTACGCGTCGCAAAACCCCTGGGCGCAGCCGCTTCCGTCTGAGGTCGAGCCGGCTTACGCGTCCCACGCCTGGAGTCTTTAGCCCTTTGACCGGCCGGCCGCTACGGCGCGTCGACGAAACGCCGCAATCGCGCCATTCCCTCGCGGAACATTTCCGGGGCGGTGAGCAGGCTGACGATGAGGAACGCTTCGCAGTCGAAGTCGTAGAAGAAGCCGGGCTGAACCAACACGTTCTCGCGAGCGAGAAGATCGAGAACCCAATCCTCTTCGCTGCGGATGCGGGGCACCTGCACGGTGAGGTACCAGCCGCCCTCGACGGTGAGGGGGTTGGCGGCCGATCCGGCCAGGGTTTCGCGCGCGAGGGCCAGGTGGGCGGCGGTGCGCTCGCGGATCTCGCGCTGCACGGAGTCTCCCGCGGCCAGCAGGCGGGCCGCGGCACACTGCACGGGGGTGCCCACCGACAGATAGGTATCGGCGATCCACTCCAGCTTCTCCATGGCTTCCCGGCGCAGCGCTTCCGGGCCGCCGGCGACGATCCAGCCCAGCTTCATCTGCGGCAGTCCGGCAGCCTTGGAGAGGCCGCTCATGGAAAACGTCAGGCACGGGCCGGCGTCCATCAGCGTGGCGACGCGCTCCGGATCGGGGCCCAGAGCGTAGTCGGAGAAGACCTCGTCGGAGATGAGCGCGATGCCGCGCGCGGCGCACAGTTGCGACACGGCATCGAGCTCGGCGCGCTTGACGTAGGAGCCGGTGGGGTTGTTGGGATTGACCAACACGACGGCGCGGGTGCGCGCGGAAAGCGCGGCGGCGAAGGCGTCCACATCGATAGCCCAGCCGCCGTGATACGCCAGAGGGTAGGAGCGCACCGCGATGGATTCCATATTGGCCAGGAATTCGAAGAGCGGATAGGAGGGCCGCGGAACCAGGACGTGGTCGCCCGCGTCCGCCAGCAGCTTGAAGAGCCAGGCATAGGCTTCGCTGGTGCCGGCGGTGAGGAGGATGCTGGCGGTTCCCACGGTGCGGCCGCGGGCGGCGTAGTAGCGGGCGACGGCTTCGCGCGCCTCGGCTGCGCCCGCGGGCACGGGATCGTAGGCGAGCAGGCGCCGATCGTCGAACGCGCGCAGGATCTCGGGCGGGTACGTGAGCGAGGCGCGGGTGGGGTTCGATTCGGTGAGATCCAGGATACGCGCTCCGGCGCGGCGCTTTTCGGCGAGCGCCTGGGTGATGCGGTTGGGGCGAAAATCCCAGTGGAAGCGGGCCGAGAACATCAGGCGATCAGGCGCCGGAGGGCGGCGGCGATCCTGGGCCAGCCGGGCGCTTCGGCCGAGTTCAAGTCGTGGTGTCCGGCTTGCGGCAAAACGATGACTTCCACCGCGTCGCCGGCGGCGCGGGCGCGGCGTTCATAATCGAGAAAGAGGGACTCCGGCACGATGCGGTCTTCGGCGCCCCACACCAGGACTTGCGGGACGCCCAGGGGCAGAAGTTCGGCGGGAGAGACCTGGGCATAGCGGGCCGGCTGTTGGGCGGGCGTGCCGCCCATGACGCGGATGTGGCGCTCCCCGCAAGGCCCGCGGCCATACTCCGCAAAAG
This sequence comes from Terriglobia bacterium, assembly GCA_020073615.1. Classification (GTDB taxonomy): domain Bacteria; phylum Acidobacteriota; class Terriglobia; order Bryobacterales; family Bryobacteraceae; genus JADGNR01. The sequence goes on along the minus strand of JAIQEX010000040.1, from coordinate 33,648 downwards.
CGCGCATGTCGACGATGCCCGCGAGCGACAGGACACCCTTCAATGGCAACGGATGTTCGGCATACAGTTCGCTCGAGCGCGGAAGGCGGCGGCGCGCGGCCAGCCAGAGCGCGAGCTGTCCACCGGCGGAATGCCCCATAGCCACGGTGCGCTTGAGGTCCAGGGGATAGCGGGCGGCGGCCTGGCGCAGGGCGTCGGCGCCGTTGCCCACATCGAGGAAGGTGCCCGGCCAGCCGCCGCCTTCCTCGTGCTCGCGGCGGTACTCGAGATTCCAGGTGGCCCAACCTTCCTTGACCAGCGCCGAAGCAAGGTGAGCCATGTAATCGGCGGCGGCATAATCGCCATAGCAGCCGCCGTGAATGACCACGGCCACCGGGAACGGTCCCGTGCCGGCGGGCAGCCTGAGCTCGGCGAACTGCTGGGGCGCACTGCCATAGGCGATTTTGGCTAGGGCCGCCTGCGAAGGAAGCTTCACCACGTCGGCCGCGGTCAACGGCTTGGTTTGTGCGGAGACCGCGGCCATAGAAGACAGGAGCAGGCAGCCAACCCGAACGGCAAAGGCCATAAAGTCTCCGTGATCGTACCACGAGACGAACGTAGTTTCCCGCGGGTTGACACGAAAAGCGGCCCGAACCTATACTGTTGGCCAATCGTCCAAGTCCGCCGGGAGGATCACGCATGGAGCGGCCGGTCGCGAGGGGGGAAGCATCCCGCCGGGGGCATCGCCGGCAATGGGGCGGGTGGTTGCGGGACGCGGGGTACGCGATTCGCATGCTGCGGAAGACGCCCTGGTTCGCCGGCACGGCGGTTGCGATTCTGGCCATCGCCATGGGGAGCAACCTGGCGGTCTTCAACCTGATCGACGTGCTGGTGCTGCGCAAGATTCCGGTGGAAAAGCCGGAAGAACTGGCCACGATCAGCGCCGTGGGCCCGCAGGGTCCGCTGGCTACCCTGCCCTCCACGGTGCTGGCTCCCTTGCGGAAGGAGAAGGCGCTCAACGGGGTATGCGGCTTCTTCACGCCGCGCATCGCGGCCCGCATCCAGGGAACGGTGGCCACCAGCGGGATACTCTCCATGACGCCGGAGTGTTTCGGCACGCTGGGCGTGGCGACACAGATAGGCCGGCCGTTCCAGGAAGGCGACGATCGCGCGGATGCCCCGGATGTGGTGGTGCTCACGGCCAGCCTGTGGCGCCGGGCCTTCGGGGGATCGCCGGATGTTTTGGGGAAAAAGATCCAGGCGGGATCCGCGGTGTACACGGTGGTGGGGGTGGCGGCGGACCGGTTCACGGGGGTGCTGCTGGGGTTCGAGCCGGACCTGATCACGCCGCTGCACCACACCCCGATGGAGGGGCCGCCGCGGCGATTCGCGTACTATTGGGTAACGGTGTTCGCGAGGCGGGCGGCCGGGGTTTCGCAGGAAGCGGTGGCGGCGCGGATGGCGGCTATCACGCCGGCCCTGCTGGAGCAGAGCACGCCGCCGCACTACAACCAGGAGCAACGGCACAACTACCTGGCCAATCGCCTGGTGGTATCGGCGGCGGGCACGGGAATCGACTGGGTTTTCCGCCGACGGTTTGGCCCGCCGCTGTACGCCCTGCTGGGGATCTGCGCGGCACTGCTCCTGATCGGCTGTCTGAACGTGACCGCGATGCTGTTGGCGAGGACCTTATCGCGCCGGCGCGAGCTGGCGGTGCGGGCGGCCCTCGGGGCGACGGGATGGCGCGTGCTGCGGCCGCTGGCGTTGGAAAGCCTGCTGCTGGCGCTGGCCGGCGGATGGGGGGGATTGCTCCTGGCGTCGTGGATGAACGAAGGAATCGCGGTCCGCGCCGCGGCGTTCCTGGGGCGTCTCTCGATGGACTTTTCGCCCGGCCTGCACACCTGGGAATGGCTCGGTATGGCGACCGCCGCGGTTGCCGCGGTGTGGATCGCGATACCGGCATGGCAGGCGCGCCGGTGCGGGCAGGCGCTGGATTTGCGCGGAGGGCGGGGGATTGCCGGGGGAGGAGCGCGGAGTCAGAAGGTGCTGATCGGCGTGCAGGTGGCATTCACACTGGCGCTGGTGATGGCGAGCGGGGTGTTCGCACGGTCGTTTCGCGGGCTGGCGCATCTGCCCCTGGGACTGCGCACCGGGGGAGTAGCGGAGGCAACCCTGTCGCCGGTTCCGGGAGCGAGTGTGGCCGACCCCAAGGCGTACTATGCAAGTCTGCTCGAGCGGGTGGCCGCGCTGCCCAACGTGCGGGCGGCGAGCCTTTCCAGTTTCGCGCTGTACTGGAACAGGCCGGTACCCGAGCTGGTGAGCATGGAGGGAGGCGGAGGGGAAGCACGGGCGCAGACGATTCAAGCGACCGGCGGCTACTTCCACACGATCGGGGTGACGCTGCGGGCCGGCGGCGACTTCGGCCGCGATCGCGCGGAGGCGGAGGCGATTGTCAGCGAATCGGTGGCGCAGGCGCTGGGGGGCGGCGTGATCGGCAGGCAGATCGCGATCGGAGATCCGGGAACGGTCCGAAGGTATCGGGTGATCGGAGTGGCGCCGGCGATGCGCATCAGCATGTCGGACGCAGCGGAGGCGGCGCCCATGGTGGTGTACCTGAATCTGTGGCAGGAGCCGGCGGCGCGCGGATGGCCGGTGCTGTTCGTGCAGGGCAGTAACGGACGGGCGCCGGATGCCAGGACGATGGGCGCGGTGGTGCAGAGCCTGGGCCGGCAGTATGTGGAGGAGTATCGCACGCTGCAGGAGGCGCGCGACGAATCGATTGTGGAAGACCGGCTTTTGGCCTGGGTGGCGGGCGCGTTGGGGCTGCTGGCGCTGTTCCTGGCGGCGGTGGGGTTGTTCGCGGCACTCAGCCGGTACGTGGCGCAACGCACCAGCGAGATCGGGCTGCGCATGGCGCTGGGAGCGGACCGGGCACAGATTCACAGACTGGTCCTGCGGCAGATGGCGCCGGTGCTGATGGCCGGCGGCGCGGCGGGTCTGGGGCTGGTGCTGGCGTTGGGGAAAGTTCTGGTGAGCACCACATACGGTGTGCGGCCAAACGACCCCCTGCTGCTGGCGTGCGCGGTGATCGCGCTGGCGGCGGCGGCGCTACCGGCCGGTTACCTTCCGGCACGGCGGGCGGCGAAGATCGACCCGAACGAGGCGCTGCGGGGGGAGTAAGCGGCGCCGCGGTTGTATTATCCTGGTTGCGACGCTATGGACCTGTCGGCGGCCGCCGCACGGCTGAGGAAATTCGAGGGCTCCGTTTCCCACATGTATCGCTGCACCGGCGGGGAGGTGACCGTCGGTGTGGGCCATGCCATGGCGGCGGCTGCGGACGCGGCCAGGCTGGTTTGGGAGATCGATGGTGTGGCGGCGACCGCCGAACAGGCGCAGGCCGACTTTCAGAAAGTGGCTGCCGCCCAAAAAGGGCTGGTGGCCTCCGCCTATGCGGGCCTGACGCAGTGCCGCATGAGCGACGACGCCATCAGCGGCGTTTTGGAAGCCGATCTTCAGGCTTTCGAGGCACAATTGGCGGCGGCGCTCCCGCGGTGGAGCTCGTATCCGGAACCGGTCCAGGAGGCGCTGTTCGATATGGCCTTCAATCTGGGGCTGGGCGGCCTGAAGAAGTTTCCCAGGCTCCTGGCGGCGGTCAACGCCGGAGACTGGACCACGGCCGCCGCGCAGTGCCACCGGCAAGGCATCGGCGAGACACGGAACCAGGAGACGGCGGCGCTTTTCCTGCAGGCCGCTTCGTAGGGCTCGGCAATGCTAAACTGAAACTTATGGCGATTCCGAATGTAAAGCGGTTCCGGCCCTTCTGCCCCACCTGCAACGACAGTTTCACCCTGATGGCCGTCCTACCCAAAGACGCGGACGTGGACAAGTACCTGACGGACGCCGTGGCGCGCCACGATCACAAAGCGTACCAGGAGTCCAAGACGCTGCACTTCAAGGTCCGTGTCGGCCAGCAGAAGCAGAAGAAGGCGAAATAGGCAGCCGGAGCAACCGCCCCGTCAGTTTCTGGCCTGCAAGTTCCGCATGGCGCGCAATCCTTCCTGAGCAACCTCTGCGTCCGCATCGTTGCTGAGCTTTTCGAGGGCTGGAAGATCGGTTTTGTCGCCGCTGCGGGCCAGCACTCTCGCCAGGCCGATCTTCTCGTCTTTGGTCCCGCTCGCCATGGGCGCGTAGAGCTGCTGGCGAACCTGGCTGTCGCGCGCCAACTCCGTCAGAAACGCGAAGGCCACGCCGTTGTAGGACGCCGAATTCAGATTATCGATCAGGAACTGCAGCGGGCTGAACTCGCTCAACCCGATCTTTCCCAGCATCACCAGGGCGAAGGCGAGGGAGAGCCGCGGCGCGGTCTTGCCTTCGTCCTGCCACGCCTGTTCCAGCATGGGCAGGTCTTCGGGCCGGCGCAGGCGCGCCAAGCCCTCGGCGGCGGCGGCGCGCATCTTGTCGTCCTTGTCGTGCAAATACTGGGCATAGAGGCTGCGGCTTTTCTCCTCGGGCAGCATGGCGATGGCCGTCAGCGCCGCGCGTTTCACCTTGATATCGCGCGCGCGGTTGAGCACGTCGATGAGCTCCGGCACCGCTTCCAGATTGCGCAGCAGGCCGGTGGTCTCGATGGCGGCGATCTGCACTTTCTGGTCGAGATCGTGCAGCCGGAAGGCGATGCGCGGGCTGGCCGATTGGTCGCGGATTTTCTGCAGCGCCACCAGCGATTCGTAGATCACGTCGGTGTCCTTCGAATGAATCGCCTCCACCAGGTCGGCCACCGCCCCCTGGCCGCGCAGAATACCCAGGGCGCGCGCCGCGTGGGCCCGCGCTTCCATGCTGGCGCCCCCGGTGGCCAGGCGGCCGAGCGCGGAAACGACCTCCGGGCGCACGGTGACGTAGGGGTCGATCACCTGGTCGTTGGTATCGGTGAACATGCCCTTCAGGCTCGTCCCCACGCGCCGCAGCGGCGCACTGACGCCGGTCTTGATATAGCCGGGGAGATAAAAATTCACCAGCCCGTCGGCGGCCAGGATCTGCGCTTCGGGGTCGTTGTCTGAGGTGGCCTGGATGAGCGGGTCCAGACTGCGGCCCGTGCCGATCTCGCCGATCTGCCGCACGGCCTCGCGCCGCACATCGGCACTGGGATTCTTGAGCAGGTCGGTGAGCCTGGGAAGGGCGGACGCCCCGGCTTTGGCGATCTCGCGGACGTCTTTGGGGCGCACGTCCTGGGCCGCCAGGAACCCCGCCGCAGACAGGAGGACCAGGGCGGCATGGTAAGAGCGCATATATTTACTGTAACGCGCGGGGGAAGAAGAAAGCCGGATCAGCGGACAAATTCGACGGTCACGCGATGCGGCACCAGCCCGGCTTCGTAGCCCAGGTCGAGCAGCTTCTGCGCGGCCCGGGGAACGATGTCGCCCACATCCAGCGTGTAGTGGTTGACGTACATGCCGACGAACTTCTCGGCCAGGCGCGGCTCCATGTCGCGCGCGAACTGCAAGGCATACTGCAGCGCCTCGTCGCGGTTGTCGAGCGCGTATTGGATACTCTCGCGCATGAGCCGGATGCATTCGCTCTGGATGTCGCGATCGAGCGACCGCAGCAGCACGTTTCCTCCCAGGGGCAGGGGCAGCCCGTAGGTGGTCTTAAACCAGCGCCCGAGATCGACGACGCGATGGAAACCCTCGTGGTCAAAGGTCAATTGCGCCTCGTGAATGATCAGCCCGGCGTCCACGGCATGCTCGCGGACCACGTCCGTGATACGGTCGAAGGGCGTGACCACCGCCTCGAAATCCGGCTGGAAGAGCTTGCAGGTGAGATACGCCGTGGTCAGCGTGCCGGGCACGGCGATGCGCTTGCCCTTCAGCTCTTCGGGCTCCATGGGGCGGGTGGAGACGATCATGGGGCCGTAGCCGTCGCCGATACTCGAGCCGCTGGCCATGAGCACATACTTGTCGGCCACATAGGGGTACGCGTGGTAGGAAATTGCGCTCAGGTCATATTGGCCTTCCATGGCCTTCCGGTTCAGCGTCTCAATATCTTCGAGCACGTGCCGGAAGGTGACCTTGGGGGAGCGGACCTTCTTGGTCGCCAGCCCGTAAAACATGAAGGCATCGTCTGAATCCGGGCTATGGGCACTGACAATCTCGCGGGGGGAAACCGATGGCATAGGTGAGGTCCCATCCAGTTTACACTACTTACGAGGCCGCAGGCCCGACGGAATGGCGCCGTTGCCACCAGTGCGGCGCCCGGGGTTCATTGGTCTCTCGGACGCCTGTTTGCCGGGTCGATGGCCGGCATGCGGTTCTGCTGCAGCTCGCGGTTCAACTCGGCGAGCTTGGCCCCGTTCACGTTGTTCCAGCTTGCCATTTGCGCGGCGAGACCGCGAGTAGCCTGATCGGCGATCTGCCAGGCGGCGGCCGGCGGGGTGCGGTCGGCGCTCTGCGCCACGCCCAGGGCCGAGCTGAACTCGCTGGCGACCGTGCTCAAACTCGCCCCACCGCCTCCGCCCCGGCCTCCGCCGCCGGCGATCCTGGCGGCCTCCGCGTCCAATGCGGCGATCTTCGCGGTCAGCGCCGCATTCGACGCGCTTTCCGCCGCCTGCCGCCGGTCGGCGAGTTGGCGGCGCAGCGCGCGCACATCGCGCAGCGTCGCCCCGACGAGGGCGATGCCGCGCCACGCCAGAAGGCTCAGCGCGTATTGCTGGCCGAGGTCGGCCGCGGTGGCCGTGGAGCGCGGATCGAGCGCCACCACGAGCGGTTGCGTGTAACTGCGCCCGGCCACGGTCAGCCGCGCCTGGTAGGTTCCCGGAAGGACTTGCGGCCCCAACGGGGGGCGGCCGAAGCCGGCCTCGGTGCCGGCGTCGGCTTCGGGCGCCGCATATCGCAAATCCCACACCAAGCGATTCATACCCGCCCGCGCGGTGAGATGCGGCGGCGCGGCGATCCACACGTCGGCCACCGCTCCGGGCCGGCGCGGCGTCTCCGCGCGCGCCGCGCTCGAATAGCGGCTGATCGTCTGATTCCGTTCATCGAGTATCTCCAAGGTCACGTCGCCGGCCGGGGCCGCGCGCAGGAAATAATCCAGAATCGCGCCATCCGGCGGGTTCTTCGCCTTGGGCTCCTCGACGGGGAACGGCGTGCCGAAGAAGGGCTCCGGGTTGAGGCGAATCGCCGTGGCCGGCTTATAGAAGAAAGCCTCCGACGCAGCGGTTTGCTCGTCGACTTGGCGCAGCGGTGCGATGTCGTCGAGAATCCAGAAGCCGCGCCCGTGGGTGGCCGCCACCAGGTCGTCGCCATGAATCACCAGGTCGCGCACCGAGACCACCGGCAGATTGAGCTGCAGGGGCTGCCAGTGGCCGCCATCGTCGAAAGAGACCGCCACGCCCAGTTCGGTGGCCGCGTAGAGCAGTCCCCGCCGCGCCGGGTCCTCGCGGATCGCGTTCAGATACGCGGGCTCCGCCAAGCCTTCGGTGACCAGCGCCCACGTGTTGCCATAGTCGCGCGTGCGATAGACATATGGCTTGCAATCCTCCATGCGATGCCGGTCCACGGCGGCGTACGCCTCGGCCGGGTCGAAGTGCGAGGCCTCCAGGTGCGTTATCTTGCTCCAGTCCGCGAGGCCCTTGGGCGTGACGTTCGACCATGTCGCGCCGCCGTCGCGCGTGAGGTGGATCAATCCCGTGTCGCTGCCCACCCAGATGGTGCCGGCCTTGAGAGGCGAAGGCGCGATGGAGTAGACGACGCCGTACCCGCGCGCCCGGGCGTTCTCGGGCGTGGCTGAACCCTGCGCGGCGGTCTTGTCCGGGCGCGTATCGCCGGTGAGATCGGGGCTGATTTGGCGCCAGTTCAACCCGCCGTCGGTAGACTTCATGAGGTATTGCGAACCGAAGTAGAGGGTGTCCGGCTCGTTGGCCGGCGCCACCAGCGGGGCGGTCCACGGATAGCGATACTTCTGCGCGGCGATGCTGCCGCCCGGCCCGCCGCCGCGCAGGGGCCACGGGGTGATGTTCTGCGCCTGGCCGGTGCGCCGGTCGAAGCGGCTCAGGGCGCCCGTGGTGTTGCCCACGTAGAGAATGTTGGGGTCGTTCTGGTCGATGGCGATGGTGCCGCTCTCGCCGCCGCCCACGGAGAACCAGTCGCGGGCGTCGATCCCGCCGTGGTTGGTGCGGCTGGGCACGGCCGCGGTGCCGCTGTCCTGCTGCGACCCGTAGACCACGTAGGGAAACTGGTTGTCCGCGATCGCGTGATACATCTGCGCGGTGGGCTGGTTGTACCAGGTACTCCACGTGGCGCCGCCATCCACGCTGACGTTGGTGCCCTGGTCGGAGCCGAGCAGCATGCGCCGCGTGTCCGTGGGGTCGATCCACAGAATGTGATAGTCGTCGCCGCCGGGAGCGCCCTTGAGCACGGTGAACGTCTTGCCGCCGTCGGTGGAGCGATAGAGCGCCACGTTGGGCACGTACACCTCGTCGGGATTTTTCGGATTGACGGTGATACCGCCGAAATACCAGGCGCGGCTGACGATCCGTGCGTCGGCGCTGACGCGCGTCCAGGTCTGGCCCGCATCGTCGGAGCGGTAGAGACCGCCCGCGCCGGCGGCATCGATCAAGGCGTACACCCGCCGCCCTCCGGCGGCCACCGCCACGCCGGCGCGTCCCCAGGCGGCTTCCGGCAGTCCGTGACCGCCGATCTGCGCCCAGTGGTCGCCGCCATCGGTCGATTTGAACATGCCGCTGCCCGGGCCCTCGAGGGGAGCGTACTGGCTCCACGGCGGCCGCCGCCCGTTCCACACCGTGGCGTAGATCGTCTTCGGGTTACCCGGCTCCAACGCCAGGTCCGCCGCGCCTACCTCCGGGCCGCGATCGAGCACTTTGCGCCAGTTGCGCCCGCCGTCGGTCGAGCGGAAGACGCCGCGCTCCGCGTTGGGCCCGTAGGCATGACCGAGCGCCGCCACGTAAACCGTGTCCGGATTGGCGGGGTCCACCCGTATGCAGGCGATCTGGCGCGTGTCGCGGAGGCCGACGTTGCGCCACGTCTTGCCGGCATCGGCCGATTTGTAGACGCCGTCGCCGAACCCGATCTGGGAGCGCATGTCGGCTTCGCCCGAGCCCACATAGAGAATGTTGGCGTCGGAGGGCGCCACCGCGATGGCTCCGATGGAGGCGATGGGCTGCTGGTCGAAGATCGGCTCCCACACAGTGCCCGCGTCGGTGGTCTTCCACACGCCCCCGCCCACGGACCCGAAGTAGAAGGTGCGCGCATCGCCCTCGACGCCGCTGACCGCGATGACGCGTCCGCCGCGAAACGGCCCGATCAGCCGCCAGCGCAGTTGATCGAACAGGGCCGGCGGATAGGGACCGGCCGCGGCCGCGGCCGAACAAAGCAGGACCGTGGAAATGGCGAAACGACGCATGCTCACAATGCTCCCACATTTCCCCTAATTCGGTGACATCCCCTATTTCGGTGACAGGCTACGAAACCCCTAAACTCGAATTTGGGGGTTTCGTAGCCTGTCACCGAAATTGAAAGCGATTCCGATTGTGGCGGCCTTCCTGTTCGCGGCTGCTGTCGTCGCCGCGGTGGTGGGAGCGTCGCTGCTGTTTCCCAACCCGTTGCTCGACCGGTTGTGGGAGCTGAACCGTCCGGGAGCGGCGCTGTTTCACGCCCTGGGCTGGATAGCAGGCGTGCTGTTGATGCTGCTCGGCGCGGCGAGGGCGCGGCCAGCGTGGGCCTGCTGCGCGGAAGGAGGTGGGCCTGGTGGTTCGCCGTAATTTTGTTCGCCGTGAATGCCTGTGGAAACGTGGCGGGCTTTTTCGTCACCCGGGACTTCTGGAGAAGCGCCTCGGGCGCGGCCATCTCCTCCGCGTTCCTTTATGCACTGGGCCGACGGTGCGTGAGGCGGTATTTCGGGCAACAACGACGGACGAAACGCCTCACTTGACTTCCGTGCCATGAGGAACCATGCCCGATGTGAGAAATGTCTTGGGCACTTCGCCTTCGCCCGCCAGAGTGAATTTCGGAAACTTCTTGTAGCACTCCCCGGGTGGTACGTCGGGATTGGAATTCAGCTCACGAAGCGGTCAACGAGATGTTTCATGAAGTAGGGCGGCGGCTTCCTAATTTTCGGCATTCCGATACTGTCGATGGAACACGATTCGTTGAAGCTCTTCAGTCAAGCGACGCAGTTCCCTTTGGTTCCTGGTCTCCTTGATGCGCTTCAGACACAGGTGAAGAGCCTTCTTTGAGGTGTCCAAGACGGTTTTATTGCCGCTGCCTACCTGGCCTTTCGCCCAACGTGCTTGAACCGCTTTGCGTGCGCTCAAACTCCGCTGTTCAGGCGTGAGTTTGGCGGCTCTGGCGGGGCCGCCCTTCTTGCCGCCTTTGCGTCCGAGAGCAACGGCGGCTGGATCTTTCTTCTTAAGCATGTGCGGCCAACGGTCACGTACACTGAAGACCAGTCTGCCCGTCTCCCGTTTTTTCGCGCCTGTTTTACCGCCGGGCTGCCGTTCCGGTAAACTAGCGGGAGTGCCGCATCCGCTGATCTATACCGCCCCGCAGCGGCTCGGGCCGCTGGTCGACGACCAACTGTTCCGGCGCTTGTGCCGCTCACGCGATTACCTTGCCGCGGGATTCGATCAGCCGCTCCGTCTGGCCGACGCGGCGCGCGAAGCGTACCTGTCGCCGTATCATTATCACCGGCTGTTTGCGCGCGCGTTCGGGGAGACGCCGCACGACTTTCTCACGCGGGTGCGCATGGACCGCGCCAAGCGCCTGCTGGCACGCGAGCAATTGCCCGTCACCGAGGTGTGCTTCGCGGTGGGCTACGAGAGCCTGGGTTCGTTCAGCGCGCGCTTTCGCAGCATGGTGGGGTACTCGCCGTCGGAGTACCAGCGGGGCCTGCGTAAGCTGTTCCCGGTGCCCATGCTGGCGGTCTACCGCTTCGTGCCGGGATGCTTTTTGGGATACTGGGGAGCGCGCCAGATTTAACGCCCAGGAAAAAGCAAGAATCGAGAAGCGTCCCGTCGCGCCCGGTGGCACACTGATCTCTGGAGGAAGCCCCATGATTCAACGTCTCTCGCACGTCACGATTTATGTACTGGACCAGGAAGAAGCCTACGACTTCTACATCAACAAGCTCGGCTTCGAGGTCCGCATGGACCAGAAAATGGACAACGGTTTTCGCTGGCTCACCATCGGCCCGAAGGGCCAGCCCAATTTGCAGATTATCCTCATGCCGACCGGTCCCAGCCCCATGATGGACCAGGAGACCTCGGACGCGCTGCGCGCGCTGATCCGCAAGGGCGTGCTGGGCGCCGGCGTCTTTCAAACCGCGAATTGCCAGCAGACCTACGAAGAGCTGAAAGCCAAAGGGGTGGAGTTCCAGCAGCCGCCCACGGAGCGCTTCTACGGAATCGAGGCGCTCATGAAAGACAACTCGGGTAACTGGTTCAGCATGTCGCAGCCGAAAGAGGCTTATGAGACCCCCGCATAGCGAGAAACTGCGGGCGTGGTGGTGGCACCGGCAGGGGCTCGATGGCGCGCTATCCGGCGCCGCGCCGTCCGCAGTCCTGGAGCAGACCGGATGGGCGCGGTCGGTGGGCGGAGTGGGGCCCTACCTCACGCTGTTTGCGCGCGCCGGCACTGCGCGCGAGGCTGCCGACCAGGCGGCGGCGAATCTCGAAATCCACGAGCTGCCGTCGGCGCGCGGCTGCACGTACGTCGTGCCGGGCAGCGAGTTTGCTCTCGCCCTCAAGGCGGGCGAGAGCTTCTCCTCGGGCGACCTGAAGACCGCGTACAAGCTGGGCGTCACCGATAAGGAAGTCGACAAGCTGTGTGACGCGGTGCGGGAGGCGCTGGCCAAGGGCCCGCTCGATCCGGAAGAGATTCGCGCGGCCACCGGCAGTGCCGCGCGGCACCTGGGCGACGAGGGGAAAAAGAAAGGCATGATCACCACCCTGCCGCTGGCCCTGGGCAGGCTTCAGACGACGGGCGATATCCGCCGCGTCCCAGTGAACGGGCGTCTCGATCAGCAGCGCTACCGTTACACCCTGTGGCAGCCCAATCCGCTGGCCAAATTCACACTCTCCGCCGATGAAGTGCAGACCGAGCTCGCGCGCCGCTATTTCGCGTGGACCGGGCCAGGCACTCTGGCCGAGTATCAGTGGTTCTCGGCTCTCAGTGCGAAGGCGGCCAAGGCGGCGATCGAGCCGCTCAAGCTGGTGCCGATCGAAGGCGACCGGCTGATGCTGCCCAAGGACCGCGAGAAATTCGAGGCCTTCCAGGTCCCCCGGCAGCCGCAGTACGCGCTGGTAAGCTCCATCGACGGCATCAGCCTGCTGCGCCGCGACCTGGCCAGCCTGGCGGAGGCGGCCGACCTGAAGCGCAAATTTTTTGCCGAGGAGGGCGGGCGCGGGGTGCTGGATCTGCCCAGCCACGGCATCTTCGACCGCGGCCGTCTGGTCGGATTGTGGGAGTTCGATCCGGAGGCGGGGTCAGTCGCATGGACCGCGTTCATCGCGAAGAACCAGGACCTAGAGAAGGCCGTGGCGCGGACCGAGCAGTATGTGCGTGACGAACTGGGCGACGCGCGCTCCTTCAGCCTGGACAGTCCCAAGAGCCGGGCGCCGCGGATTGCGGCGCTGCGCAAGGCGGCGCGCGCATAGCTTACTCCTGGCGCAGGGCCACCAGCGGATCCACCCGCGCCGCGCGCCACGCCGGAAGGGCACAGGCCAATAAGGCGACGGCTGCCACCACGGCGGCCATCACCGCGTATGTTGCCGGATCGGTGGCCTCGACGCCGTAGAGCATGGTCTGCAACAACCGCGTGGCGGCAATGGAGCCGGCGAATCCGAGCGCCAGGCCGGCGCCGGCGAGCGCGAGGCCGCGCGCCAGGACGAGCTTCACGATGCTGCCGCCGTGGGCGCCCAGCGCCATCCGCAAGCCGATCTCCGCAGCCCGCTGGGTCACCATGTAAGCCATCACGCCGTACACGCCCGCCATGGCCAGGCACACCGCCAGCGCCGCGAAAATGCCCAGCAGAATCCCGCGAAAGCGCGGCGGCGCCACGGTCTCGGCAAGCCGCGCCTCCATGGTGGTGAACTTCACCGGAATCTCGGGATTCACTTCGCGCGCCTTGCGGCGCAGCGGCTCGGCCAGGGCCAACGGGTCGGATTGCGTCTTCATCACGAAGCTCATGGCCCGGCCGTAATAGGGGTGCTGGAGGTAGGGCATGTAGATCGCCGGCCGCGGCGGGGTGCCTGGGTCGGAAGCGCGGATGTCGGCTGTGATACCCACGATGGTCATGAAATTCGGGCTGTCCAGGCCGCACTGGATTCGTCTCCCCAGCGGGTTCTCGTTGGGGAACGATTGGCGTACCAGCGATTCGCTGACGATGGCGGAGAACGGGGCGTCGAATCGATCCCGCTCGGAGAAATCGCGCCCCGCGCGCAAGGGGATTCCCAGCACCTGAAAGTAACCGGGCGTGTTCACGAAAAAGTCCGCCTGCGGCATGCTCATGCCCAGTTGCTCGTAGCCGGGTCCGCCTTCCACGGCATAACCGCCGTTGGACCGTCCGGGACCGCCCGGCAGGCCGAAAATGCCGGCCGCGCCCAGGATGCCGGGAATGGTCTCCGCCTGGCGCACCAACTCTCCATAAGTCGCGGTGGCGCGCTGCGACTGCTCCAGGGTGGAAGCGGACATGTCGGCGTGCATCACCAACACACGTTCCGGACGAAAGCCCAGGTCGACGCGGGTCAGCGCCGCAAAGCTGCGCAGCAACAGCCCGGCGCCCACCAGCAGCACCACCGAAATCGCCACCTCCGCCACCACCAGCGCGGCGCGCATGCGTCCCGCGGCGCCTCCCACGGTGGCGCGCGTGGCGCCCTGCTTGAGGGCCTCGTTCAGATCCACCCGCGCCGCCTGCACGGCCGGCGCCAGTCCGAAAACCAGGCTGGCGAGGAGCGAGAGCAGCAGCGTGAATCCCAGGACTGCGGCATTCATGTGGACATCCGCGGACCGGGGCAGGTTTGCGGCCGACAGTGCCATCAGCGCATCCACACCCCAGGAGGCCACGCCCAGGCCGGCGGTGCCCGCCAGAATGGCGATGAGCGCGCTTTCCACGATCAACTGCCGGACGATGCGCCAGCGGCTGGCGCTGAGCGCGGCGCGCACCGCCATCTCGCGCGCCCGCGAGGTGGCCCGCGCCAGCAGCAGGTTGGCCACGTTGGCGCAGGCGATCAGCAGCACCAGCGCCACCGCGCCCAGCAGCAGGTACAGCGTGGTGCGGACCCCGCTCACCATCTGATCGCGCACGCGCACCGCGCGGAAGCTCTTGCCCTGGTTGCTGCGCGGATACTGCTCCTCCAGGCGCGCGCTGATGGTGGTGAGCTGGGCCTGCGCCTGCTCGAGCGAAACGCCCGGCTTCAGCCGTGCGATGGCGCGGAAATTGTGCGCCGAGCGGTGCGGATTCGCTTCGAAGATCGATCGCGAGACCCACACATCGGTCTTGCCGGGGAAGCCAAAACCCGCGGGCAGCACCCCGACGATGGTAAACGCCTTGTCGTAGGCGCGCAGCGTGCCGCCGATGGCAGCAGGGTTCCCGCCGAAGTGGCGCTTCCAGAATCCATCGCTGACTACCGCGGCCAGCGGACCGCCCTGGCGCTGCTCTTCGGCCGAGAGCAGGCGGCCCACCGCGGCGTCCACACGCATCACGTGGAAGAAATCCGGCGAGACGCGCACCACGGCGGAGAATTCGGCCGACTTGCCCACGATGACGGCATCGCCGCCGCTGCCGCCGATGTAACAGGCGAGGCCGTCGAACACCGTATTCTGGGCATGGAGGTCGTCAAAATCGGGCTCCGAGAATTGCCCCATCGATACTTTGCTGTCGCGCCAGGCGTTGCCCACGGCGACGATGCGGTCCGGGTCGCGGTAGTCGAGCGGGCGCAGAAGCACGCCATTCACCACGCTGAAGATGGCCGTATTGGCGCCGATTCCCAAAGCGAGAACGACCACCGCCAGAAGGGTGAAGCCGGCATTATTGCGGAGCGAGCGGAGGGCGAACCTGAGTTCCATGGCGGGACGCTACGCACCGCGCGTGCCATGGCGGCGCATTGATTTCAGAGGGCAAGCAGGACGGGCGCTGTCCGCTTGTGGGATGGCCGCGTTCAGCGCCGGGCAAGATCCTGTCAGTTGCACGGATTGCAGCCAATCTTGACAGTGGCCTCGAACCCCAGGGGCAAATGGTCCGAACCTTGTATACTGTCTTGACGAGGCGAAGATGAAGACTCCACTCCCACAAAACGTACCAGGGATTCGCGGGAAGGTTGCGCTGCTCGCGTTCACCTTCCTCACCCTCACAGCCGCCATCGCCACTGCCCAAACCAAGATCACCGGCGACGGCAAATGCGGCAAGCCCGACAAGCAGGAATCGGCCGACGTGGGCGACCGCGCCGGGCACGCGCTGGTGCTCGTCAAATTTTCCTGCACCTGGGCCAACCCCTACGAAATGGCGGGTCTGAAATCCAAGGACTACACCGGAACCGTCGCCGGCGACCTCAGCGGCGAAAAAGGGCAGTACCGCGGGTACGTGGTGGTCACCATGGACAACGGCGATAAGGCGTTCCTTCGCTTCACCGGCAGCGGCACCATCGCTAAAGACGGCGCCAGTGCCGGGGAAGGCACCTGGTCGTACACCGGCGGCACCGGCAAACTGAAAGGCCTGACCGGCAAGGGCACCTATAAGAGCACCGGTAACGCCGATGGCGCCGAGGACCACGTCGAGGGCGAGTACACACTGCCGCCCCCGCCTCCGCCCAAGACCAAGAAGTAAGTGCCGCCGCGGACAACGTCCGCACCGGATCGCCCGGCTATCATGGAAACTATGAAGCTTCTCTGGTGCGCCGCGGTTGCCGCCACGGCTCTTTGCGCGCAGACCTTCCCCGGCGGGCCGGCGCTCGATCAGGCGATCCACGAGGCCATCGAGCAAGGCCGGTTGCCCGGCGCCGTCCTCCTCGTCGGGCACCAGGGACAGGTGGTCTACCGCAAGGCGTACGGCAGGCGCGCGATCGTCCCGCAGCCGGAGGCCATGACGGCGGACACCATTTTCGATTGCGCGTCGCTCACCAAGGTGGTCGCCACTACGTCCTCTTTGATGAAGCTGTTCGAGCAGGGCAAGTTCCGGCTGAACGATAAGCTCACCGATTATATCCCCGAGTTTCAGGGCGGCAAGAGCGCCATCACGCTACGCAACCTGTTCACGCATTTTTCGGGGCTGCGTCCGGATGTGCCGCTCGTCATCCCGTGGAGCGGCTACCAGACCGGCATCCGCCTGGCCGCCACCGACCAACCCGCCGGACCGCCCGGCGCGCGCTTTGTCTATAGCGACATCAATTTCATCCTGCTGGGCGAACTGGTGCACCGGCTGAGCGGGCAGTCGCTTGCCGATTACGCGCGGCAGAATATCTTCCTGCCGCTGGGCATGAAGGAGACCATGTTCCAGCCGGCCGCGTCCCTGCTGCCGCGCATCGCGCCCACCGAGCGCCTGGATAAGATCGGGCCACCGCTGCGCGGGGTGGTGCACGACCCGACGGCGCGCAACATGGGAGGAATCGCGGGACACGCCGGGCTGTTCTCGACCGCCGACGACCTGGCGCGGTTCGCGCAGATGATGCTGAACGGAGGCGTGCTCGATGGCGTCCGCCTCTTCAGCCCGCTCACGGTGGCGAAGTTCACCGAGCCGCAGAGCCCGCCCGACCAGCCCATTCTGCGCGGGCTGGGGTGGGACATCGATTCGCAATATTCGGGCAACCGCGGCGAACTGTTCCCCATCGGCTCGTACGGCCACACCGGCTTCACGGGCACATCGATCTGGATCGATCCCTCCACCAAAACATACGTGATTCTGCTGGCCAACAGCGTCCATCCCAACGCGCGGCCGGCGCTCACGCCGTTGCGCGGGAAGGTGGCCACCATCGCCGCGGCGGCGCTGGGCGTTTCCGTGCAAGGCGTCACGCTCACCGGGTATAACGAAACGCTGACAGGCGCGGGCGTGCACCGCGAGGTGGCGCGCAACGGGGCGACGCGCAGCGGGCTCGACGTGCTGGTGGAGCGGAAGTTCCAGCCGCTCGCGGGCAAGCGGGTGGGCCTCATCACAAACCACACCGGCGTCGACCGCCAGGGCCGCCGCAACGTGGACCTGATGAAACAGGCGGGTATAAACGTGGCCGCGCTGCTCTCCCCGGAGCACGGCATTGCCGGCACCGAGGATCGCGAAGGCATTGCGGACGCCACCGACCCCTCCACCGGCATTCCCATCTACAGCCTGTACGGCAAGTCGCAGCGTCCCACGCCGGAGATGCTGCGCGGCCTCGACGCGCTGGTCTTCGACATACAGGACGTGGGCGTGCACTTCTACACCTACGAAACCACCATGGCCTACGCGATGGAGGCCGCCGCCAAAGCGGGGATTCCGTTTTACGTGCTGGACCGGCCGAACCCCATCACCGGCACGCGCGTGGAGGGACCGTTGCTGGACGGCGCCAACACATCGTTTGTGGGCTATTTCGCGGGCATGCCCGTGCGCCACGGCATGACCATGGGCGAACTGGCGCGCCTGTTCAACGCGGCGAACAAGATCGGCGCGGCGCTGACCGTGATCCCCATCGAGGACTGGAACCGTGGCGACTGGTGGGATGCTACCGGTCTGCCGTGGATCAACCCTTCGCCCAACATGCGCAGCCTGAAGGCGGCGGCGCTGTATCCGGGCCTGGCGCTGCTGGAGTACGCGAAGAATTATTCGGTGGGACGCGGCACGGAAGCGCCCTTCGAGCAGATCGGCGCCGATTTCATTGGTGGCCGCGAGTTGGCGGCGTATCTCAACCGGCGGCAGATCCCGGGGGCGCGTGTTTACCCCACCAGCTTCACGCCCACGGAATCGAACTTCAAGGGCGTGCGCATAGAGGGCGTGCGCTTCGAGATCGTGAACCGCGAGCAGCTTGATGCCGTGCGCCTGGGCCTGGAAGTGGCGGCGGCGCTCCAGCAGCTCTATCCGGGGAAGATCGATTTCGCGGGCAGCAAAAAGCTGATCGGCAGTGACGACGTAATCCGCCGCCTGGCTGCCGGCGAGGACCCGCGCGCCATCCAACAGAGCTTCGCGGATGCGGTGGAGGCGTTCGTCAAACTGCGGGAACCGTACCTGCTGTACCGCTGAGTCACTGCCGGGCCGGCGCGCGGTCCCAGAACACCGTGCAGCTTTTGATTTTGGCCTGGTGGAGGTAGAGTTGCGCGAGGCCCATCTGCTGGATTTCCGGTTCGGCTTCGCAGGTGGCCACCGTGGCAAACGCGCCGGCTGTGGCCTGGCGGACCAATTCATCCAGGTTCACGATGTGCAACGGGGCGGCCTGCGCGGCGGGCATGTCGATCACCTGCGCGTACGAAAATTCCACGCCTTCGGGCGGCGGGCGCCGGGTCAGAAAATGGAAATGTTCGTCGCCCCACAGGATTCCGCCCGGAGGCGTCACTTCCTCGATCTTGCGGGCTACTGCCTCCAGGTCGCGCCACGAGAGCGCGGCGGTCTCCTGATACACCGATTTGGCAAGCGGGACGGTGAGCAGCAGGGCCAGCGCCGCCAGCGGCACCATCGGCCGAACCGGGTGGTACAACCGCGAGGCGGCCGCGTGAAATCCCACCGCGGCAAGAATGGCGAGGAAAGGCGTCACCAGGATGAAGTAGCGCTCGAAGGTGGGGTGCGTGGCGCACAGTTCGGCGCCGATGGCCAGCGCCAGCCAGGCGCACAGGTAGAACTCCGCACGCTTCGCCCGGTCCCAGCCGCTCATGCGGGCGATGAACCGCAGGCCGAGGGCGGCGAGCAGGGCCAGCAGCAGAGGCTGCGAAGAAACCAGCCATGAGGTGAGCACGGCGAGGTCGTGCGCGGTGGCGTCTTCCCAATTCACGCGCCGGTAGCGGAGCTGGTATAG
Source organism: Terriglobia bacterium (assembly GCA_020073615.1). Classification (GTDB taxonomy): domain Bacteria; phylum Acidobacteriota; class Terriglobia; order Bryobacterales; family Bryobacteraceae; genus JADGNR01. The sequence goes on along the minus strand of JAIQEX010000040.1, from coordinate 14,693 downwards.
GACCAGGTTGAAGAATACGGCGTGCGGGGAGCGGGCGAACAACCAGAGCAGCGGCAGAAACGGAACCGCCGCGCCGGCGAGGTATGCGGCGAGTTTCGCCCCGCGATTGCCCGCGCGGTTGTGGAGCGGGATCCAGACCAGGAGCACGGGCGCGGCGGCGGCGGTCAACAGAGAAGATCCCACGGCAGCGCCGGCGAAAAAACCAGCCGCCGCCGACCAGAGCGGACTCGCGCGCTCGACAGCGGCAACGGAAACGCGAAATGCGGCGACGAGCAGAAACAAGCACAGCCCGTAAGCCTGCCCGATGGCGCCATACCCCACCACGGTGGCGTTCAAGCCGGCCGCGAGCGCGGCCGCGACGGCGCACGCCAGGCGCCAACCGGCGACTGGAAATCGCGCCACGAGGAATTCCGCCGCCAGCAGGATGGCGCCGGCCGTAACCACCGCGGATACGGCGTGCGCCACGCGCCAGGTATCCCCGAAGAGGCCCATCCATAGGGCGTTCCAGTAAGCGTACAGCGGCGCCTGCGGGTAGCAGAAATCGAGATAGGGGCGCTTCCCGGCCAGGATCAACTGCGCCGCCAGCAGGTGAAAGCCCTCGTCCCAGGCAAAAGCGATGGTGCGGGAATAGACCAGCAGGATGGCGAAGAGGAGCGCGGCTACGGCGCACAACATGAGGAGCGGGCCGCGCCTGCTCTCCGTGCGGCCGGCGTCATAGGCCTGCACGCGGTTTCCCTCGGGGCAAATCGAACCTCCGTGCTGCATGATACGCTGGCGCTGAGTCCGGTTTCAAATGCGAGCGGCTCCGGATGTGCTATCTTCGGCTCAGATTGCCTCGTAACAATGATATGTCACGCATACTGGATGGCATAGATTCGCCCGAGCACGTGCGGAAGCTCCCTATCGCGGACCTGGAGCGGCTGGCGGCGGAGATCCGCGAAGAACTGATCGCCGTCCTCTCGATCAATGGCGGCCACCTGGGGCCCAATCTGGGAGTGGTGGAGCTGACCATCGCCCTGCACTATGTATTTCACACGCCGCAGGACCATCTCCTTTTCGACGTAAGTCATCAGGCTTACGTTCACAAGTTACTCACCGGGCGGCGCGAGCGGTTTCATACCATACGCACTCCGGGCGGTTTGAACGGCTTCATGCTGCGCACCGAGAGCGCGCACGATTGTTACGGCGCGGGACACGCGGGCACGGCGCTCTCGGCGGCGCTCGGCATGGCGGTGGCGCGCGATAAGCTCGGTGGCAAGGAACATGTGATCGCCGTGGCCGGGGATGCGGCTTTTACCTGTGGCATCACTTACGAGGCACTGAATAACATCGCGCACCATACTAAGCGGCTGATCGTGGTGCTGAACGATAACGAATGGTCCATCGACAAGAACGTGGGCGCGATAGCGAGTTACCTGAATAAGATCGTCACCAGCCCGCGGTACGACTCGCTGCATGAGCGCGCGGGAAGGTTCGTGGAGCGGCTGGGCGGCAAGATCGCGCTGCGCGTGGCCCGGCGGGCGGAAGAAGCGGCCAAGAGCATCCTGCTGCCCAGCGTCATTTTCGAGGAGCTGGGACTGCGCTACTACGGGCCGATCGGCGGGCACGACGTGGCGACGTTGATCCAGACGTTCGAGTTCCTGAAGAAGCAGGACCGCCCGGTGCTGCTGCACGTGCTCACCCAGAAGGGCCGAGGCTTCGAGCCGGCCATGCAGAAGCAGAAGAAATTCCATGGCCTGGGCCCCTACGATCCCGAGACCGGCGAGACCAAGCCGCTCAGCCGCAGAACCTATTCCGAAGTGTTCGCCGACACGCTGGTGAAGCTGGCCGATTTCAATGAGAAGGTGGTGGCCATCACCGCGGCCATGCCCAACGGCACGGGCCTGGACCGTTTCCAGCCACACCACCCCGACAAGTACTTCGACGTGGGCATCGCCGAGGAGCACGCCGTGCTGTTCGCCGCGGGGCTGGCCGCCAAGGGTTTCAAGCCGTTCTGCGCCATTTACTCCACGTTTCTGCAGCGCGCCTTCGACCCCGTGGTGCACGACGTCTGCCTGCAAAACCTGCCGGTGGTGTTTTGCATGGACCGCGGCGGGCTCTCGGCCGACGATGGGCCGACGCACCACGGCGTGTTCGACATCAGCTATCTGCGCGGCATTCCGAACCTGGTGCACATGGTGCCCAAGGATGAAGACGAGCTGGCCGACATGCTGTTCACGGCCATGCAGTGGGACGGCCCCATCGCCATACGTTATCCGCGCGGCGTCGGACCCGGCACGCCGGTGAAGGACGTGCCCGCGCTCATCCCCATCGGAAAAGCCGAGCTTCTGGAGCACGGCGAGAATGACCGGGTGGCGATTTTCGCGCTGGGCGCGCTGGTGCCCATGGCGCAGGAGATCGCCCGCAAGCTGGAGGGCGAAGGCTACTCCGCGGCGGTCGTCAATGCGCGCTTCGCCAAGCCCATCGACGTTGCCATGCTGGAGTTTTTCGCGCGTAGCGTGGATGTGATCCTGACCCTGGAGGATCACGTGCTGCGGGGCGGCTTCGGCAGCGCCATCCTGGAGGAGCTGAACAGCCTGGGGCTGAGCGTTCCGGTGGTGCGCATCGGCTGGCCCGACCAGTTCATCGAGCACGGCAAGATCGAGGCCCTGCGCGCAAAGTACGGCGTCAGCGTGGAAGCTGCGTTGGAAAGGCTCAGGCCGCTCTTGCAGGCGCGCACGCCGCACCGCTTGAGCGTGGCGCCGTAGATCGTCAGGCCTCCCCGCTCGATCGCGCCTGTTTGGCCATCTCGATCAGCACGGCGCGGGCACTGGCGGCGTCGCTCACCTCGCGCAGGAACGCGACGCGCCGGCCGTGAACTTTCTCGCCGCAGCGCAGCCGCAGGTAGAAACCCAGGCGGTCGATGGCGGTCATCGCGGCTTCATCGGCATCCTCGCCCGCGAAGCGGCGGGCGATCAGGCGCAGCGCTGCGGCGTGATCGGCATTCATGTGCTGAAGGATTCCCGGTGCGGCCTCGACCAGCGGGTCGGGCCGTGCGGCGGCGTAGTCATCGGCCGAAACCCAGCCCATCACACCGAAGCCGCCGATGAAATAGACGGCCTCAATCTCCAGCCGGTACCAGGCGAAATCGCTATATTCCTGCCAGTAGCGGGCGTTCTCATAGCGCGCCAGGTACAGGTCGCGGACCTCGGCTGCCGGAGCCTCCGCAGCCGTACCTACCAGCGTCACGCGGGCAGCGCCCAGCGGATCCCCGGCCTCATCCGGCTGGGTGATGAGCAGACTGGCGCGCGCGTCCTGGCGCAGGTTCTGGGTGTGCATGGCCATGCTGCTGATGAAGAACGCCGGGCGACCGCGCTCGTCCGCGGCGTAGGGCATCATGGAGCCGAAAGGAAAGCCCGGAACCTTGCGCGAGTGCGTCGACAGGCTGCCGATGCGGCCGAGTGCGGCCAGCGTCCGCGCCCGTTCGGCGAGCGACGTTTCCGGCACCTCGGTAACGGCGGGTCCGGCCCCGCCATGTTGCCGCGTGGACACCGTTCCACTATAACAGCACATGAATCAACAGCAGGCTCACCAGGCACAGGACGATACTGGCCGCCGCGCCAGTCAGCACGGCCCGCCCGCCGGTCCGCGCCAGGAACCGGACGCTGACTTCCAAACCCATCGCCGCCATGGAGAGGGTGAGCAACAGCTCGCCCAGGTTGGTGAGCACGTCGGCCAGTGGAATCGCGCCGAAACGGAACTGCAGAATGGGAAACAGGTCCAGCGTGTTCGACAGCGCAAGCGCGAGGAAACCGTAGACGAACGTCGGCACCAGCCGCGCGTAGGGGATGGCCACCGCGGAGCCATGACGGCGCACGTGCCAGAAGCCGAGCACGAACAGGAACGGCGCCAGCAGGGTGACGCGCACCAACTTCACCAGCGTGGCCAGGGCGCCGGCCGAAGCGCTGTAGGCGAAGCCGGCCGCCACCACTTGAGGAACCGCGTGGATGGTGGTGCCGGCCCAGACGCCGAACGCGTCATCGCGCAGATGCAGGGCGCCGCCCGCCGCCGGCAACACGAACATGAGCGCCAGCCCGATGATATTCACGGTGCCGATGGAAAGCATCAAATCCTGGTCTTCAGCCTCGATCAGGGGGGCCACCGCAACGATGGCGCTGGTGCCGCAAATGGCCGTGCCCGCGCCGATCAGCATTCCGGTGCGATGCCACAGGCCGAATAGCCGCGCGAGGAAAACCGTCACCGCCATCGCAGCCGTCAGGCAGAGCACCGTGATGAGCAGCGCGCGCGGCCCCACGGAAACCACGCGCCGCAGGTTGAGGCCCGCGCCGGTGAGCACGATGGTCAACGGAATGATGCGCCGCGCCAGTCCCTTGGCGCTCTCGATGGCGGCCTCGGGGAGTGGAATCAGGTTGCGCACCAGCACGCCGGCAACGATAGCGATAATGGCAGAGCTTACCGGATATCGCACGCCCGCTCCACTCACCACGCGAAACGGAGGGACGGGAAGGTAATGCAGCCCGTACGCGATTCCGGTAAGCAACACGGCCGGAATGTAAGCCCACCAGGGCGGAGCGGGGAGGGCCGGCGCCGCGAGTTTCGGCACGGCCGATTCGGGCAACTGGTGGATGCCCTCCATCGAATCGAGGGAAAGCAGGGCTTCGTCGCTGATGTAGCCGTAAGCAGAGCTGCTGTGCAGAAGATTAGTATAGCCCGCCCCCACTCGTTCCACAGCCTCGCTACCCAGGTGCGTCCGTTTCGCCGGATACAAAGATTGCCGAGGCCGAGACATTGGCAATGGCCGCTGGTATTTGGTGCTGGACCGTATGGACGCATGGAACGGCCAGTATCGGGCGGTTGCGTTTTGGATTTCAAAACTGATACAACAGGCTGGCGAGAGCTCCCGGTGAAGACTTCCAATCACAGCCGCTACACGGTGAAATCGCTGGTGCACGCGTCGCGCGTTCTGGAGGCCTTCCAGACTCCCGGCGACATCCTGCGCCTGCGCGACGTCGTGGAGCGGACCGGTTTCCACAAGGGCATGTGCTTCCGCCTGCTCTACACCCTGCACCAGTGCGGCTTTCTGGATAAAGTGGGCGAGAACCATTATCGGCTGGCCGCCGAAGTGCGCCGCCGCCGGCTGTATCGCCTGGGCTATGCGGCGCAGGGTCAGGAGGCCTCATTCGACCGCGAAGTCCGTGCGGGGTTGATGCGCGCCGCGGAACGCGCCGAGATCGAGCTGATCGTGGTGGATAACCGCTACCAGCCGAAAATCGCGCTGCGCAGCGCCGATTACCTGATCCGCGAACAGGTGGATCTGGTCATCGAATTCCAGACCGACGAGACGATTGCGCCGGCCATCGCCGCCAAGTACCTGCAGGCGCACATCCCGTTCATCGCCATCGACATCCCGCACCCGGGCGCCACTTACTTCGGCGCCAATAACTACCAGGCCGGGCTGATGGCGGGCCATCATCTCGGCCGGTGGGCCAAGCGGAACTGGAACGGCGAAGTGGATGAGATCCTGTTGATCGAGCTGCAGCGGGCGGGATCTCTCCCCAGGACGCGGCTGCGCGGAATCGGCGTGGGAATCGGCGAGTCGCTCCGCGTCGCCGAACAGTGCCGGACCGTCTCTGTCGATGGCGACGGCCAGTTCCCCACCGCCCAGGAGCGCGTGCGCGAATACCTGCGGCAATCCAAAGCCCGGCGCATCCTGGTGGGCGCGGTCAACGATCCCAGCGCGCTGGGCGCATTGCGCGCGTTTCAGGAAGCCGGCCGCGCCAACCATTGCGCCATCGTCGGCCAGAACGCGGAACGCGAGGCGCGAGCGGAGCTGCGCGCTGCCAACACCCGCCTGGTGGCGTCGGTGGCATATTTCCCGGAAAAATATGGCGATGGATTGATCCGGCTGGCACTGGATATTCTGGGCGGCAAGGCCGTGCCGCCGGCGCTGTTCACGACCCACCACATCGTCACGCCGGAGAACGTCGACCACTTCTACCCGAACGACGATCTTCTGTCCGATTCCGGCGTGTCCGGCTCCGGCGTGTCGATCCCTTACTCGAGGTAGAAGACTTCCCTCATCATGGCGAACCGTTCCCCTGGCTGTTGGTCCGGCACGGGCTCGAAAAGACGGCTCATGTAGGCCTGCCAACGCTGATTCACCGGGTCGCGGTCCAGTTCGTCCCAGGCCTTGTCGAAGTCGTCGGCGCGCAGCGACAGAACCAGTTCCCGCCCGCGCCGGAAGATGGAGTACTCGGAGATCCCAACTTCTTTCAGCTTGGCCAGCAACTCCGGCCAGACCCGCTGATGTTCGCGGTCGTATTCCTCGATGGCGCCGGCTTTGATGCGCAGTTTGAATGCATAGTGAGGCATGTGTATACTCCGCATAGCGCGGACCGTAGATTCATGCGTAACTCGACACCGCCGCGGCGTTGCGCTTGCTCCGCTCCGCGGTGATGCGCTCCAGATAGCCGCTCTGGCGGAAGGCCTCCATGGGATCCGCCGGCAGGCCCCTGGATTGCGCCCACTCGCGGATCACCGGCCGCACGTCGGTGGCAAAAGCGTCCTTGAGACAGGTCTCCGCGTCCACCAGGTCGCACTTCCGCTGGTGCGCGGCCAGCTTCTCCTGGTCCACCAGGGCCGCCTTGGCGTATAGCTCCATCGCGCTCGTCGCCGTCTGGATCATCGCCTCGATCTTGCCCTTCAGGTTGTGGCTCTGGTCGATCATGTAGGCGATATCGGCGCGCTTTCCCTCCTCCCATTCGAAACAGCGGATTTCATGGAAGATGCGGAAGACCTGGTAGGGGTCGATCGACCCCATCGTGAGATCGTCGTCGGCGTACCGGCGGTCATTGAAGTGGAAGCCGCCCAGCATATCCAGATCCAGCAGCCAGGCCACGATCTGTTCGATGTTCTGCGCCTGGTAGTGGTGGCCGGTGTCCACCAGCACCTTGGCTTGCGGCCCGGCGGCCTGCGCCAGCAGCAGCGCCATGCCCCAGTCGGCGATGTCGGTGTGATAGAAAGCCGGCTCGAAGGGCTTGTACTCCACCAGCATCCGCTGTTGCGGCGCAAGCTGCTGGTGTACCGTTTTCAGATTCTCTTCAAACCAGCGCCGCCGCCGGCGAATGTTCTGCGTACCGGGGTAGTTCGACCCGTCGGCGAACCACAGCGAAAGGTCGCGGCTGCCCAGATGGCGGGCGATCTCCGCGCTGCGCAGGATGTGATCCAGCGCCTCTTGGCGCACCGCCGGATCGGGATTACCCAGCGACCCGTATTTGTAGATCTGACTCTCGAAGGTGTTCGGATTGATGGACCCGGCCCGCAGCCCGTGCTCCACTTCCAGCCTCTGCACTTCGCGGACATCGTTGACCCCACCCGGCATGTCCCACAGCACGTGGAGCGCGACGGCCGGGCACACTCCAGTCCACTTATGCACCTGGCCCGCGTCGCTGAACTTCTCATCGAGAGTGAGAGCCGCCGCCGGCTGCAGGAACTTGCCGAAGCGGGTTCCGGTGTTGGCAAACCCCCAGGAAGGCAGTTCGATTTGAAACGCGTTCAGCGCGTTGACAATTGAGTCGGTCTGTTTATTGGGAATCACGTGAGTACCATTGATTCGAATACTCGGGGCCGGGACAGGCGGCGATAACGCCGGTCCCGGCCGGTAGCGTGAATCAGAAGGTAATGCGGGCGTTCAACTGGAGTTTGCGCGGCTGGTTGGCCTGCGAAGTCAGCGTGCCGAAGCTGGCCTGGTCCGGGTTGAGCGCGGGCGCTCCGAAGCAAACCACATTGAGCAGGTTGAACGCATCGCCCTGGATGGCGAGCCTGATTCTCTCGTGAATCGCGAACTCGCGGCGCACGCTCATATCGATGGAGTAAATGTACGGCGCATTGAGGCCGTAGACGCCGGTCCTGGGCAGGTTGCCCCAGGTGTATGCCGCGGGTGCGGCGAACGCGGTCCGGTCCAGATACGGGGTGGGTGAGGATCCGGTAACGTTGCCGTCCCCGTAGGTGCCGTTGATGCGGACGTTTCCGTTGAACGCGGGGTTATAGTTGGGAATGCAGGTGCCCAGAATGCCCCCGGCGTTGCAAGCCGAGCCGGTGAGCGCCAGGGGCGCGCCGCTGGCGAAGGTGACGACTCCGGCAAGATTCCAGCCGCTGACCAGCGCGCGCGTGACGGCGTTGCCCGGGTTCAGGCCGCGCCCGGCGCCGAAAGGCAATTGGTACGCGAAGGTGCCCTGGAACACGTGCCTGTGGTCGATGGTGCCCCGCGATTTTTCCAGAGAATAGTCGAAGGGGTTCCGGGTAGTAGCCAGCAGGTTGTCCAGTTCCTTGCTGAACGTGTAGCCCGCCGAGAAGGTCATGCCCCCGGCGAACCGGCGATTGAGAGTAGCCTGGAGCCCCTGGTAATTGGACTGGCCGACGTCGAACCACGGGGCAGTAATGGTGCCGTATTGCGGGTAGGGGCGTAGCATCTGGCCGATGGTTCCCACAAAGTTGGGGAACGGCAGCGCGATGTTCGGGACAACGGCTTGCGCCGCGGCAATATTGGCGGCGTTGGCCGTTGCCGTGAGCAGCGATCCCAGCCGCAGATACTGCAGGGGCGCAATATTGAGCAGCGTGCCCGAACCGTTGCCGGGCCCGGCCAGGAACTTGCCGATACTGGCGGAGTAAGCGACGCCCAACGTCATGTTCGCGGTAACAGAGCGCTGAATGCCGAAGTTCCAGTTCTCGTAGTACGGTGGCTTGCCGCCTATGTCCGGACTGCCGTAGACCGGGTTCTGCACGCCCGTGGGATTCGCGGTGATGAAACCGGTTCCATAAGTGGGGTTGATGAACGGCGGGGCTTGGGCGATGGGAGGAACACCGCTATCCCAGTAATACGCCGGAGCGTTGTTGCCCGGGCTGGTGGCATTGTTAGTGGCGTTGAAACCAAGCTGGCTGAGTCCCTGGCGCGAGTTGTTGCGCCCGCCCACGCCGCCCACGTGCACGTACATGATCGCAAAGCCCGCTCTCAGGACGGTCTTGTCGTTGAGGCGGTACGCCGCTCCCAGGCGAGGACCGAGATTCTTGTAGTGAGTTGCGACCGGCGTGTCGCAGTTGCAATGGTTAGGGCCGCTACCCACAAAATTGAGTCCGCCCAGATGGCCCCCGGCGGCCGTATTGGGCAGGAGCGGGTCGAAGAAGGACATCAGGTTGTTCACTTCGGTGAAGGGGCCCATGAGGTCCCAGCGAAGGCCCAAGTTCAGGGTCAGCCGCGAGCTGACCTTCCAGTCGTCCTGGAAGTAGGCGGCGTAGTCCTTGTAGCGGCCGCCGGTCTCGCCTATGGCGTTCTGGCTGATGCCGCTGCTATTCACCGCGCCCAGCAGGTAGCTGGCGTAGGCATTGCCGGTGGCAGTCAGCAGCGATCCCGCGGCATTGTACCCCTGAGTTTGGGCGCTGTTGAAGTTAAAGGAGGCGGTCAGCGCGAAGTTCTCATTGTCCTGCAACGACTGCCACTGGAAACCGAAGACCATATTGTGGCGGCCCTTCACCCACATCAAATTGTCTTGCGCGGTGAATGTATTGGCGGCTTCGTTGAAGAAGTGGGCGTTGGTTCCCTGCCAGCCGCCGGGCGAATTGGTGCCGGTGAAGTTAATGTCCGGGAAAGTCAACTGAACTACGCTTGGCGGCAAGCCCTTGATCCCTGCCTTCTGCGGATAGGCCCCGTCCACTGTCGGGTTCTGCAGGGGAATCCAGATGCGGTTGAAGGAATAGCTGAATTGGTTCAAAAGGGTGGGCTTGATGGTGTAGGTATCGTGTATCTGCGCCATTTTGACGTTTTCCGCGACGATGCGGCCTTGCGTGTAAGGCTCGGGCAACACCCCCGCCGCTGCGGTTTGCGTGAGGCTGCCGGTGAAGTTGGTCGCGTAATGGCCCCCGGCGAAGAAGCCAAACAGCCGATGCCTGTCCGACAGGTTGGCATCCACCTTGCCGGTCGCATTCCACGTGCTCAACTGGATGGGCAGGTTGGGCAGGAAGTTATTCTGGACGTTCCCGTTGGTGGGAGCGGGAAGATAGGACTGCAGCGATTGCGCGATCGGCGATAGGCTGGTCGGGGGGATAATGTTCCCGGTGAACGGCGAGCGCGTACATACTCCGCCAGTGCAGGTCTGCGACTTCGGATCGTAAATGATCTGCGTGGCCGGAAGTTCGCTGAAATTACCGACCCGCTCGGCGGCAGTCGGGATCGACTGCAGGGTGGGGTTCAGCAATCCCGAGTTGTATTTGTACCCATCGTAATTCGTAAAGAAGAAGAGTTTGTTCTTCTTGATGGGGCCGCCGACGAGCCCGCCGTATTCGTTCTGGTGATCAATGGGTCGCGCCGCCGGGAAGAAGCCCCGTGCGTCCAGGGCCGTGTTGCGGAAGTACTCGAAAGCCGCGCCATGGAATGCGTTGGTTCCCGATTTCATGACGTAGTTCTCGACGCCTTGCCCCTCGTACTGGGCCTTGGCGCCATTGGTCTCCACCTGGAACTGCTCCACCGCATCCACCGAGACGGCGAACGCCAGATAGCGCGTGTCGCCTTGCGTTCCGGCGCTGGTCAGAGGCATCCCTTCCAGATAGACTTCGTTGTGATTCGTCTGGCCGCCGTTGAAGGAGGCAGTGGTGGGGCCGGCGGCTTGCGTAGAGGCGTTATTGACGCCGGGCACCAGGGCGATGAATTGCGTGGGATCCCTCGGGACTCCGTTCATGGGCAGGGGAAGCGCCGCATAGAGCGCGTTCTCCATGGACGAACCGAGCGTCGCGTCGTCGGTATGCAGCACAGGTGGCGCGTCGGCCACCACGATCGACTGGCTGGAGGTTCCCAACTGCAGACTCGGATTCAATCCTACGGTTCCCAGGGCGATGACCTCCAGGTGCTGCTGGGTAAGGGTTTGAAATCCCGCCGCCGTGACCGTGACCGTGTACTCGCCGGGCTGAAGCGGAGTCAGCACGAAGAACCCGGCATCGGTCGTCTTGCGGCTGGTTTGAACTCCCGTTTCCACGTTCGTCGCGGTGACCGAAGCACCGGGCACTACGGCGCCGGTGGGGTCTGTTACCGTTCCTTGAATCGTGCCGGTACCACCCACTTGCGCAATCGCAGCCGCGACGCTCAGGAGCGCTGCCAACAAGAAGTATCTGACTTTCATGGATATCCTCCCAAAACCAAAGCCTCTTGGAACCGTGGGGAGCGTAACACTACCGCGGCAAGGGGGCAAGGGAATTCAGATTGCTGGCTCCTGTTTTGGTATTCAAAACACCAGGAGCCGCAGCGCCGGCTCCTAGGATTCTGAGTTCAGAAGGGATAAATCTAATTTGGCGGGAACGGGGGTGTGTCCTCAATGCGGAGCCATTTGTTCCTTGGTGCGGAACATAGGGCTGGAACCGGGGGCCTACCTCAGGCAGCCTCGATTTCGACCCGCACGCGGCAGCCCAACGCCGTGGAGATATTCACCAGCGCGTCCAGCGAGAAGCGCGAGACCCGGCCACGGAGCAGATCGTTAATCCGTGGCTGCGTCACACCGCAGTGGCTCGCCGCCTCGACCTGCGTCCAGTCCTGCCGCTTCACGAAGGCCGCGATCTGCTGCATCAGTTCGGCCCGCGCCCGCAGGTTGGCGGCCTGCCCTGGCGTGTCCGCGATGGCGTCCCAAACGCTGGCGTAGCTCTCGGGTTTGCTCATTTTCCACCTCTCGACAATTGTGCAAATCGCCTCTTGGCGGTGTCGATATCACGCTGCGAAGTCGCTTGCGTCTTCTTCTGGAAAGCGTGCAGCACGTACACGGCCTCCGCGCGCCGGGCCACGTAGATCACGCGGTAGGCGCCACTGTCATCCGTCACGCGAATCTCTTCGACTCCCTTGCCGATGATGGCCATAGGCTTGAAATCGTCAGGCTGCTCTCCGCGCTGCACCTTATCCAGTTGGTAGCCCGCGTCGTGCCGTGGATCCTCAGGGAAGTCGCGCAAGCACTTGAGCGAGTCGCCGAGGAAACGCACTGGCCGCATGGTCTAATTATATCCGATTGGATATAGCACGCAGGAGTTTTCTTTGCAACTTAACCAAGTAGGTTAACGTAGTCTCGTGGAGAAACGGACGCCGCACTGTAAGCTGGCGGTAGTCAAGACTATGCTTGCGGCGGGCAAGGTCCGCACCACCGTTTCGGCGCTTGCTCGCCGGAGGCGCGGCTTTGGGGTTCGGTTTCGAGGGGATCATTGGCGTCTTTCAAGGAACTATGAAGAAAGGAGCAATGCCATGAAATACTCATCCTGCGGCGAGCGGAAGCTGGTGCGGGACACGCGCGATATCTCGTACACCTACAAAGGCGAAACGACCACGATTCCGGCCGTACGCGGAGAGTTCTGCCCGGCCTGCGGGGAGAGCGTCCTCGTCGCTGCGGAATCGAAACGGGTCAGCGCGGCGATGCTGGAGTTCAACAAGCAGGTGAACGCCTCCATCGTCGATCCCGGCTTCATCGCGCGCGTCCGCAAGAAGCTCGCGCTCGACCAGCGGCAGGCGGCTGCGATCTTCGGCGGCGGCGCCAATGCGTTTTCGCGTTACGAGAACGGCAAGACCAAGCCCCCTCTCGCGCTGGTGAAACTCCTCATGGTGCTCGACCGGCACCCCAATCTGCTGAACGAGGTCCGGGCCGGGCGATAGCCACCAACCCGGTTGCTGTATACTCGCCCGGCTGTCCCCCCAAGCGCAAGATAGGCTTCGACCTGTAGAGTATCGCCAAACCGCCATTTTCCGTCCCATAACCATTCTTGGGGGCGAAGACATGTTAGCATCAAAATGTTGGCCTTCATTAACGAGTGACTGATGGATCGGTCCCTATGACGCCGGTTGACGTTGACCTCAATAAAGATGACCTGGCTACAATCAGCGATCCGGAGCTTTATGCCGCGGTCGAAGCATTCACTCGCGCGACCGCATCTCCGACGGACCGGACACAGGAAGGTTACCTGCTGGATTTCAAGGCGACATGGAGCGACTCCGCGCTGAGGACAGTAGCGGCCTTTGCCAACACATTCGGCGGCCTCTTGCTTGTCGGGGTGAGTGAGACCGGCGGCCGAGCCGACCAGCTTGTCGGCCTTGCTGCACAACGTCAGGAACTCAAAACCAGTATCGCGAGCAGCATTGCCTCCAATATCTCGCCGACGCCGCCATACGAAATCCGCGATGTTGCCTTCCAGGACGGCTCGGGCCGCCATCTCTGCATCGTACGTGTCCGTAAGGGTAACAGCCTCTACCTGATCACGAAGAAAGGAGAGCAGCCCGTCTATATCCGTAACGAGGATGAGAGTCGTCCGGCTGATGCTGCGCGATTGCAGGCGCTACTTGCGACACGTTGGGTTCCTGGGCAAGCGCCCGCCGAACCGGCAACAAAACCCACCATCGGCACTCAGAACCTCTACGTCACACTGGCGCAGCAGGGCGCCGCTCAGGGGACGCGCGTGCGCTCGAAAACCTTCTTGCTGATTCGTCTCACGCCAGAGGAATCGTTGCCCGTCCGTCTCGATCTTACCGTTGAGCAGAAACTCTTCTCAATCGTCCGCTCAACGTATCCGGAGCTCGCCGCCAACGTAGATGACCGTGATCGGAGCCTGGGCGCATCGTTCACCGAGTATCGCCTCCGCGACTGGTATCAGATCACCTATCTCGAAGCCTGGCGCGACTATGAGATTCGATGGGCCATCGACTCCAGCGGCGAACTCCATTTTGTGACACAGGTTAGGTGTAAAGTTCAGGACCACGGCTCCCCTGCCGAAGTCTGGAGCCTCTGTGACATGATGACCAACCTCGACTGCACGATTGAGGTGGCGCACCAATTCTGGAATTACCTCAACTATCCCGGTGAAGCGCAAATCCTGTCGGAATTGCGCGTCGAGTCCCTGCCGCTTCTGGAAAGGGCGAGCGGATTAGAGGCCGCCTATGCCTCGGCGTTCTATCAAAAGAACGGTCCGCGTAAACGCGCGACGCCGCTTTCCTCGACCGTCTTGACCAAGGCCAAAAAACAAGGCGTCAGGGCGTATGCAGCGGTCGATCTTAACTACGCCGCCCGGTGCGGGAGCCATGCTGAGCCTGTCGCCATCCTTTCCAATCAGTTCTTGCGAGATCTCGGATATGCCGCGAATATCGCAGATCTGCGACCGCTGCTTTGAGTAGCTGGGCTGTTTCAGACGTTTAGGGGCACAATGGTCGATACGGCAATCTTCCTCGGAGCGGGGGCATCGAAAGCCGAGGGCGCGCCCCTTCAAGGCGAACTGTTCTGGGAGTATTTTTCGTCACCCGCTTTTCGCAACAGCCGCTCCCTCATGGACCGGGAGCTGACCGAATTCTTCCGGAAGATGTTTAATATCGATGTCAAACGCAGAGACCTTACTAATGATGACTTCCCAACTTTTGAAGAAGTCCTTGGCCTCACCGATCTTGCCATCCTGCGCAAGGAGGCTTTTCGGCAATTCGATATCGAGAACCACTATTGTCCAAAACAGCAGTTACTCTGAGCGGCTGTACGCATCAGTGATGAGTTAAAGTGCCGCGATGATCGTGTCGTACACCGCCAACCGCGTCTGTTGCCGGATTGCGGTGGGGCGCGCCCTCCTGTCAACGTAGTGAGTGAACCAGACGCTCATCTCGGTTCCATCACTCGCCTCAAGGAGGGCATTGTTTATGC
>JAIQEX010000039.1 GCA_020073615.1 Terriglobia bacterium | reverse complement strand
CATAATGTTATAGTTCCGATCAGAACGTTTCTCCCAATCGGAACTATAACAAATCGGGACACTCTCGGCAACCAGATCTCAATGTGCGGCTCCGCAGCTTTTTTACAGGCATGCCAAGCTGATTTGGCGGGTTGCAGATACTCCGCCCGTTAAGCCCAGTTATGATAGAGAACCGATCAATTGTGAGTTGTTATTTTTGCGAAGGCCCTAAAGGGCTACTTTGACTCGATTCCGCACGCCGAGCTACTCCCATCATGCTCCGTTTCCACACCCCGCTCATCGAACCGGACAGGCGCGTTTCGCGCATCCGGCTCTCGGAGAAAGGTTCACGAGGTCGCCCACGGAAAGCTGCGGGTCCGCGTGGTAAGGCGAACCAGGCCGAGCACATCAATGTAAGGCGGCTTCCGGATACTGCTTGGTCGCCGGCCAGGACACTTTATGCTTGGCGCACAGCCACTGTCGCAGCCTCTTCCGGGCGTGGCGCTCCACCGCCCGGTAGGCTTTACTGACTGGACCGAGACAGAAGTAGTTGGCCCACCCGATCATCATTCGGTTGAGCGTCCCTACCACGGTTTCTGCATCCAGCAGGGTTTTATTCCGTCCGGTCTCGCTGCTAATCGCCTCACAGATACGGCTCACCCGCTTCTTGGACGGAATGGTGCCCAAGTAGGTCCGCCCGGTCTGCGATGAGTAGCAGCGTCCAAACGTATATCCCAGAAAATCGAATTTCTCTTCCGGCAGCTTGCACACCCGCGTCTTCGTCTCGTTCACCGTCAACTTCAGCTTCCTCATGATGTCCCGCATCTGGGCAAGGGCTTCTTCCGCCCCACCCCTGCAGCAGATCACCAGATCGTCCTCATAATTAACGATGTACGCTCTCAAACGCTTCTCGTGTCCCCGCTTCTTCCAGCCGAGCACGAACCGACGCATGTATAAATTGCTGAGCAAGGGACTGCTGACTCCCCGAACGCAAAAGATAACCGGGTTCGGCCTTGATCCGGTAACGCCAGCCGCGATTGCAACTCCTGCTGAACGGTCAGCGCCACTTCCAACGCCAGGGGCGTCATGGTTTGTACCAGGACATCGCTGACTGCTTTATCGACATGCTCGCCCGTAATGCGCTGGCACACCGGTCGGCCCTGCTGAATGGCCTTCCTCTGGCAGACGTAATCCGGCACGAGGCGCTTTTCCCGATCGTGATAACGAACGCCCATCCGACCACCACAGATGCCGCAGATAACGATTCCTTGCAACAGCGCGGGGCCTTGGTGGGGAGAACTCCGGCGGCGATCAGCTCCATGAGCCTGAGCGTTCTCCTGTAAGCGGCGCTGGTTGGCTTCGTATTCCTCCCACGCAATGTATCCCGCGTGCATGCCGGGAACCAGCAGCCATTGTTCGCGCGGAAGCTTGGACCAACTCTCTTTGCCATCCGGTTTCTTGCGCGTCCTGGTACGCCCGTAAATGAACGCGCCAGCATAGCGAGGATTATGCAGAACCCGCAATACCTGACTGTGCTCCATTTCGGCCCAAAGCAGCTCTCCTTTGTGCGGTCCTTTTTTCAGGCGGCGCGGAAACAACAGCGCCTGCTGCCGGAACGCTTTTACCACCGCGCAAGCAGAACCAGTACGGTGAAACGTGTCGAACAAGAACCGAATGGTCTGTTGTACCTGCTGATCCGGATCAAGAATCACACGATCCTCGGCGTCGTAAGCAAAGCCCACAGGCAGCGGAGATCTTAGTTCGCCGCGGCGCGCCTTGTTCAAGATGCCGCCTTGGAGCCGTGCGCGTAACACATGCAGCTCCGCCTCGCTCATCGTTCCCTTCAGCCCCAACAGGAGGCGGTCATTGAAGTGGGCTGGATCGTATACGCCATCCTCGTCCAGAATCAGGGTATCGGTCAGGGCGCAGATCCAAGAGCCGATGCCAGTCTGTTGAGTTGCGAGCCAGGCGGGAGACCTCCAGTCCCAGTACAATGCCGGCTTTACCCACGCCCGCTTCCGCGACCAATCGCTGGAAACCTTCTCGGTCCACAGCAGAAGCACCGGATTGGCCCAGGTCACTGTCGATGGTGATGATTCGGTCCAAGGTCCATCCGAGCGCCACAGCGCGATCTCGCAACGCATACTGCCGCTTCGTGCTCTCGGAGTTTTCGAAGACTTGCCGCAGCGTGGACTGGCGAACGTAAAGATACGCATTCCGTTTTAAGTGAGCGGCAGTGACCTTCTGATGAGCATCGGCTGTCAACATGGGCACACTTCCTGCCTTTGCAGATTGAAAATGATTCCCGCCAACACGAGGGCCACCTGAGCGCGCAGTTCCACCGGCATTGGGGTATGCGCCACAAGCGGGGGAGCCGAGGTTGGCGGTTCACTGGTGCAACTATGCCACGCCCGTGCCCATGCCGCCATGCCTTGCCGGGTGAACAATGCGTATCCCAGACTCCGCGCCGCGGTTGGGTGCGCAACCGCCTGGCCGCGCAGATCCTCATACTGAGTGATCAGTCCGGCGCCGGAATCGATGGCCATTGGATTCAGCGGCGTTTTTTTTGATCCCGCAAGAGCCCGCGCTCGATCGTTCGCGAATGCAGCTCCACTCCAAACCGTTCCCGGACCCTTTGCACCAGGTCCGCCGTTCTCACCTCCGCATCCTCCGCCCGCGCCCTGCGCACAAACTCCAAAATCTCCGTCGTGAGCTTGTGCCCTTGTTTGGGACCGCGTTTCTGTGGGACCAAACCGGCCAACCCGCTCGTTTCGAATGCGGATTGAGCCTGGTAGAAGGAGGGACGCGAGAACCCGAAAGAGGCAGCGGCATGGCTGATGGAGTGGCCCTCCTGGCTGACATGACGCAGCATCTCGTACTTGACCTGAAGCAAATCGCGGGCGTCAAAGAATTCCTTTTCGCGGAACAGTTCGTCGCGGACATCCTGCGGCCGCGGGTTGAGCGTGCCGCTCTGCCGGAGGGCCTGCATCTTGGGGTCGTTGTCGGGCGCTTTGGGCATCGGCTTCTGTAAGTATAATTACGCCAAAACTAGCCATGCTGTCAAGCCTTGCGTTGCGCCAAGCCCAACGATTATTGCCCCAGTAATCGCGAATAGGGCGGACAAGTACCTGGGTCCCACCGGGCCATCCCGGCGCAATTTTCTTTACAGACGCGGCGAAGTTCGCTTTACACACTGTTCCCTCCCGACGGCCCTAGCCGCGTGATCATTTCCGCAAGCTGAACCAGAGCCTGCCATAGGGGACCTCTCGCGTGGTGGAATGCACCTGGTGATTGACCTTTTCCATCCAGGCGTGAGCCTGCTGGTTCAGGTCCGCCAGCGAGGCGAAGGCGATCCCCGGCCAGAAGTTCTGCTTGACGAAACGCACGGTTGACTCAATTTTGCCCTTGGCACGGGTCGTCAAATGCACCTGATCGGGGCGCATCGCGACCATCTTTCCGGGTAACCCACCCATTTCATCCGTTGTTCGACCAGGAGTATGCGCTGGTCGTGTATCGCCATAACTGGGGCGAGGACCGCGTCTACTTTCACGATCGACAGGGCGCGTTGTGCTCGCTCCCAGCGAGTTGGACGAATGCGATCTCTCCAGATCCATTTGTTGCCATTGCTGCCGGCCGGTGTCCCTTCCGTTACCAGCGCTTGCCTCAGGAACGACTGCTGCTCCTCGACGAGCAGCCCGATTACGACACCAGCTACATGGAAGATCGCCGCGTGGCCAAAGACTGCATGCTCAGCTAGCGCGGCAATCGTTACTCGGTACCGTTCCGCTTCGCCGGCAAAACCGCCTGGTGCGAGAGCCAGTGACCGGCGGCCGCATCGAGATCTATAGCGAGATTAATTAATGTATCTAATACTTTGATGACGAGGTGAACCCTATCACCAAGCACTGTCATCGAACCGGTGACCAAAGCCTCTACGCCTGTGATCTGTCCAAGCTTGCGCGCCGTCGCAGGATCTATCAGCCCCGAGGATCCCAGCTTGTTCTCTTGAAGGATTGCTCGAAGGTGCGTCCGGTCCACTACGGAGAAATTCTTCTTTGCCGTGACGAGACCCAACGCGAGCTCTTCAGCGACAAATCGGCCCAATTCAGTGACGTCCCCTCGCAAGTCGGTGAAATCCACAACGGCTACCGATCGCTTGCCGCTCTCGGCGAGTGCCTCAGCAACCGACATGGCTGCCGAGGGGATTTCCTTTTGAAACGCCGAGGAACAGGTAAGAACTCCCATGAAACCTAGCAGGCCAAGACTGAATGATGTTCTGGACATGAGCCGACGTACCATCCTTGTCGGGGATTCGCGCAGTCAATCACAAAAGGCCAATAGCGCGCAACCGCTGTAAGGAACGGCACAATTGTACAACGTTTCGCTCACGATAGGTACAGCGGTGTTTTCCCCTGAGCGCGGCTTCACGCGCGCCCGGGTGACTTGAACATCAGAAGCTGTGCCCCAGAACCCGTACGAGTTGCGATGGTGCTTGCCCAGGAAGCCGCTGGCCGCACCGCGGATGAGGGCGAAGTCCGCGGTGATCCGCCGGTGCTGGCGGAACGCCTGCGTGTATTCCGGCTCCGATCTGCGCCGCAGCCCAATGATCGGGTACGCCAGAAAGCCGGTGTCCGCCTTGAGAAAATAGAATTTTTGAGCGATACTGCCGTGAACCTCGAACGCAGCCGGCTGAGATTTCTGAAAATAGATGCTGCCATTCGAAATAATCGCGCTTGTAAGGCCGCGTCGGAACACTGCACCTCCGGTCCCTTTGGTCCCCAGGAAACCGGCCGGCGCCTCTGAGCTGAGCATACTTGTCGTCGATTCGCACTCATAGACCTGGGACTATACACGATGCAGTGGCGAACCGCCGCTTTAGAAGCTATACCGCAGGCCCAGAATCCCGTGCGAGTTGCGGCGGTACTGGCCCAGGAAGTCGCTCGACGCGCCGCGGATCAGCGCGAAGCCCGCGGTGATGCGCCAGTGCTGCCCCACCGCTTGCGTGTATTCCGGCTTCACATAAATGCCGCGGCCGTTTTGCCGGATGACGGTCTCGAAAGCCACGCTGCGGTTGACGTCGATGATGTAGCCGGCGCGCGCCACCAACGCGCGCGTGAAGCCGCGCTCCGGGGAAAACGACGCCGCCGTGCCGTGCGCCGTGATCGCCTGCCCCGCATAGCCGCCGGTGAAGGACCATTCGCCCGCCTGCCGCTCGAGTTGGAGCACCCACAGCAGGTACTGATCGGCCTGCGGCGTGCCGGAGGTGAAATACGCGGCTTCCGCTTTCACGGTCAGCACCGCGAACGGCACCGCGGCATCGCCGCCGTACATGCGCATCTGCGGATAGAAGCGCTCGAGCCCCAGGCTCGCCGGCTCCGGCACGGCGCGGAACAGCGGCAGGTGGTCGTAGCCGTTGTAAAACGAAAGCGAGTACTCGGCCACGCCGCCGATGTGGTTCCAGCGCCCGCCGAATTGCGTTCCGCCCGGGAAATCGGGCGCCAGCTCGCCGATCGGAATCCCGGCGGGGAGTGCCGCCCAGCGCTGGTTCAGCAGCGGGATGCGGCTGGGCGTCAGCCGCGGCGAAAACACCAGCTCGATGGTGTTGGCCTGCGTGCCGTACGAAACGCGCGCCGCCGTGATGCCCAGAAAATCGTTATCCACCACGTTGACGAAATCGCGCGGCGCGAAGCGGTCGGTGGGGTTCAAAATGTCCGCCTTGCCCCAGCGGATGAACTGCTTGCCCGCTTCGATGGTAAGCTTGCCGCGCGTGTACGTGGCGCTGAAACGCCGCACGGCAAAGGCCGGCCGCTGCCGCTCGCGATCCCACCAGGACAGGCCGAAGGCACGCTCGGTTTCGTTGTGCGTGTCGCCGCGCAGGTCGATGCCGCCCGCGAAGCGCAGATTGGGCGCCGCCTTGTAGAACGCTTCGTAGCGGAACTGCCCCTCGCCGACGGCGTGCGATGCGTCGTTGGCGGTGGTCTGCGGGTACAGCACCGCCGTGGTCTCGAGGAACCCGCGCTGGCTGAAATCCTGGGCGAAGAGCAGGCACGGCAGGAAGAAGACAGCGCGCTTCATTGCTCCCGCCGCAGCGCCTGCACCGTGAAATCGTCGTTCTTCATGGGCACGTTGTACGCCAGCTTTTCAATGCGCAGGATGGTGCGGCTGTTGCGCCGCAGGTCGGTCATCTCCAGCGTCTCGGCTGTCCAGATGCCCTGCACGTTGCGGATATCGGTCTCGTGCAGGCGGCGCGCCACCTTGTCCTTCACCAGGTTTTCGTACAGCGCCGCCACGTAGTCCGCCTTGCGAATCCACACGCGCGAGAGCGTGTACTGCGAGACCTTGCCCTGCCGCGGGCGCGCCTCGATGCGCCAGCAGGGCGCGCCATCGATGGCCTCTTCTCCGGTGAGGCGGTAATCGAACTGGTTGACGTCGCGCTCCTCCAGGTCCTCGAAGCTGAAATCGGTGGCGAAGAAGCGCGTGGAGCGGTCCTGCAGGGCGATGCGGCGGTCGCGGCCGATGGCCGGCGTCCACATCCACTGGTCCGACGATCGGTCCGGATGGTTGATCACCAGCAACGCCACGCCCTTCACGTCCGCCGGCGCTGTGAAGCGGATGATCGCCTTGCTCTCGCCGAACGAGCCCAGGCGGAACGACTGCCACGATTTCTTGCTGACCTTGGCGTGGGCGCCGATGACCTCGAGGACGCCCTCGTAGCGCTGCGAACTGGCGCGCCCGCGGCGCTGCGATTCTTCCACGATGGCGCGCGCGTCCTGCGCCCACGCGGCCGTCAACAGCACCAGCGGCACTAACGCCGCGGCTTTATTCATACTCCAACGCCTCCACCAGCGAGCTGCGCACCGCCGTCTCGGCGGGAAGCACCGCGGAGATCAGCGCCGCAATCAGGATCACCGGCACCAGCAGCGCCACGATTCCGAAAGGAAACTGGTATGCCAGCGGCGTTCCCGCGATGTCCTTCCCGATGGCCTGCACTTCGTAATAGAGGAACACCGCGCCCGTCGCCGTCCCCAGCGCCAGCCCGATCGCGCCGATGGCCACCGCTTCCATCCACACCGTGCCGCGGATCTGGGCGCGCAATCCGCCCACCGCGCGCAGCACGCCCAACTCGCGGCGCCGGTCGGAAATCGAGACCGTCAGCGTGTTCACGATTCCCAAAATGGCCACCATCAGCGCCACGAGCACCTGGATGTAGGTCAGGCCCAGCCATTGGTTGGCAACCCCGGTGACGTAATCCCGCACCTCGCGGTTCGACAGCACAAACAGGCGGCGATGGCCGCCCAGGCGCTCCACGATCTGCCGCCGCACCTCTTCGCCCGCCGCGCCGCGCTTCACATACACGCGAAACAGGTCGACGGTGTCGTCCTGAAAGTAGCGCACGTAGACGCTGCGCTCTAGAAACACGGCGCCAAGCTGGTTCGAGTAGTCGCGGATGATGCCCACGATGGGCAGACGCAGCGGCCCGCTCGGCGTGGGCAGCTCGATGATTTCTCCCAGATGGAGCTTCTGGAGAACGGAGAGATTCTCGCCGATCACCACGCCCTTCCCCTCGGGCGCCAGCGTGTCCATGGTCTGGGCATCGCCCGCGATGATCGTGCGATGGATGTGCCGGTAGACGCGTCCCAACTCCGTGGCCACAATCATCACCGGCTTGCCGCCGAGGTGTACGCGCGCCGTGCGTACCGGCTGGACGTCTGCGACGCCGGGAACCGCTTCCAGTTCGCCCTCCATGGCCGCCGGAAACCGGAAGTCGCGCGCCGCGAGCGTCTCCGAGGTGGAGACGAACAGGTCCGGATTGAGCGTGCCGGCCATCCACTCCTGTATGGATTGCACGCTGGCCAGCGACACGCCGCCGTGCGCGATCGCGAGCGCGAGCGAAAGCATCAGCGCGGACACCGTGGCCGAGGTGCGGCGCGGCGCCTGGATCAAACTGTCGGCTGCCAGCGACCCCTCGATCGGCCGCAGCCATTTCAGCGGCCCGCGCAACAGCCGGGCCAGCTCCAGCGATAAAAACGGCGCCAGCAGCAGCGCCGCCGTCACGGTGAGCAGGTATCCCAGGTAGAACAAGGGACGATAGCGACTGAGCGCCAGACACCCCAGCGACAGCGCCAGCGCCAGCAGCGCCGCCCGGCGCCGCGTGCGGTTCTCGCCCGCCAGCAGCACCTGGTACTTGCCCTTCTGCAACGCCTGCACCGGCTCCACGCGCGCCGCATTGCGCGCCGGAACGAAAGCGGCGATCATGCTGGTCGCCACGCCCAGCACCAGCGCCACCAGCAGGAACCGCGGGTCCACCAGGATCTCACGCGTGTTCTGCGGCACGCCGAAGATGGCCTCCATCAACTGCCCCGTGAAGCCCGCCAGGCTGCGCGTGAACGCCAGGCCCAGCGCCACACCGGCAGCCGACCCGATCAGCCCGGCGATGGCGCTCTCGCCCAAAAACAGCGTGCGGATCTGCCCTCGGGTCGCCCCCAGCGCGCGCAGAATGCCGATCTCCGCGCGCCGCTGCGTCACCGCGATGGCGAACGAATTATAAATGATGAACACGCCCACGAACAACGCAAACAGGCTCGATATGCTCATCGCCGTGGTGTAGATGCCCAGCAGCGACTCGAACTGCCGCCCGCGGCCCGAGGGCGGTTCCACGTTGAACCCCGGCCCCAGCGCTTTTTCCAGCGCCGCCTGCCCCTGCTCCAGCGAAACGCCCTCGGCCAAACCGATATCGATGCGGTCGAAGTGGCGGCCGCGCCCGAATACCTTCTGCGCGGCGTAAATATCCATGATGCCGAGATTACCGCCGAAGGCCGCCGCCATCCCGCCGGCCTTCAGCACCCCGCGCACCGTGAACTGCCGCGGCCCCTCCATGGTGTCGAACGCGACGCGGCTTCCCGCGCCCAGCCCGTTGCGGCCGGCGAACTCGCGGGTAACGATCAGCGAGTCGGGCTGCGCGAGAAACACCAGCGGGTCGTCAATTACGTCTTCGTCGCCGTTTTCGAAATCGTAGTCGCGCAAGCTGCGGTCGCCCGTCATATCGACTGCCAATATGAGCAGCTTGCCCTGACCTTTGAGGCCCGTCTCGACCGACGCCTCGATCACCGGCGCCGCCGCGCGCACTTGCGGAACCGCCTGCACGCGCTCGAGAACGTCTTCGGCGAAGCCCGATTCCCCCGCCGTCACCTGCAACTGCGCCTTGCCGGCGATGCGGTCCACCGTCTGGTTGAAGGCCGCCAGCACGGAGCGGTTGGCGCCCTGCATGCCCACCAGCAGGGCCACGCCGAGCACGATGCCCGCGGTGGTGAGCACCGAGCGCAGCAGGTGCTTGCGGACGTAGGGCCAACTGATCAGCCGCAGCAGGATCATCGGCGCACGTCTCCGTCGATGCGCGCATCGCGCAGCGTGACCGTGCGCGGGCAGCTTTCCGCTACCGTGGCATCGTGCGTCACCACCAGGATGGTGGCGTGCAGGCGCTCGTGCAGGTCGTGGATCAGCCGCAGGATTTCCGCCCCGGTATGGGTATCGAGATTGCCGGTCGGCTCGTCGGCCAGCAGGACCGGCGGAGAGAAGGCCAGCGCGCGGGCGATGGCCACGCGCTGCCGCTCGCCTCCCGAGAGCTCGTCGGGGAGATGATCGAAGCGCTCGGCGAGCTGCACCAGATCGAGCAGCGCCCGCGCGCGCTTGTCAATCTCTTTCCGCGGCAGGCCCTTGAGGTGCAGCGGCAGGGCCACGTTCTCCACGCAGGTAAGGCTGGGCAGCAGGTTGAAAAACTGGAAAATGAAGCCGATCTTGTCGCGGCGCAGGCGGGTCAGGTCGTCGTCGGAGAGCGCGGCCACCGCCTGGCCGTCGATGCGGATCTCGCCCGTGCTGGGCCGGTCGAGCCCACCGATCAGGTTCAACAGCGTCGATTTCCCCGAGCCCGACGGCCCGACGATGGATACCATCTCTCCGCGCTCGATGTGCAGGTCGACGGCCTCGAGCGCCACCACCCGCCGTTTCCCGTCGTAGTATTTGGAGACGTTCTTGAGCGATATCACGCGCTAAACCTCGATGATACCGTGGGGCCGGGCGGCGCCGTCCTGCTATCCTTTTAATACTGATGCTCAGCGAGAAACTGCGGGAGTGCGGCGTGGTGGGCGCCGGCGGGGCCGGCTTCCCGACCTGCGTCAAGGCGCAGTCTCGCGTCGAATTCCTGATCGCCAACGGCGCCGAATGCGAGCCGCTCATCCACAAAGACGCCGAGCTGATGAAGCATTTCCCCTCCGAAATCCTGGCGGGAATGACTTCCATGATGGACGCCGTGGGCGCCGCCGCGGGCAGGTTCGGCATCAAAACGAAGAACGCCGAGTCACTCGCGGCGTTGAAGCAAAGCCAGCCCTCCGAGCGCATCGAGTTCGTGATGCTGGGCGATTTCTATCCCTCGGGCGACGAGTACGAGCTGGTCTACAGCGCCACCGGCCGGCTGATTCCGCCCGCCGGAATCCCCCTCCAGGTAGGCTGCGTGGTGAACAACGTGGAGACGCTGTACAACGTGTGCCGCGCCGCCCAGGACCAGCCGGTCACCCGCAAGTTTCTTTCCGTCTGCGGCGCGGTGAACCAGCCCAAATCGTTCTGGGCGCCGGTGGGCACGCCGTTCCGCGATCTGCTGCCTTTGGCCGGAGGCGCCACCGTGGACGACTTCGGCATCTTCGTCAGCGGCATCATGATGGGCACCCTCACCTTCGATTTGGACGACGTGGTGACCAAGACCACCGCCGGGCTCGTCGTCATCCCGCGCGATCACTACCTCATGACGCGCCGCACGCGGTCCGAGCAGGAGATGAACCGCATCGGCAAGTCGGCCTGCGACCAGTGCAGCTACTGCACCGAATTCTGCCCGCGCTACCTGCTGGGCTATGAAGTGGTGCCGCACAAGGTGATGCGCAGCCTGGGCTTCACCACCACCGGCAGCGACATCTGGAACCAGTTCTCCGAGCTGTGCTGCGCCTGCGGACTGTGCACGCTCTACGCCTGCCCCGAAGACCTCTACCCCAAGGAGGCGTGCGACCAGGGCAAGCACGACCGCCGCGCCGCCGGCCTGAAATTCGTGCAGCAGCGGCCGGTGGAAGTGCACCCCATGAAGGAGTACCGGCGCGTGCCGCTGGCGCAGTTGCGCAAGCGCCTGAAGGTGGAGGAGTACGAAAAAGAGACGCCCTACGATGCGCTGGAGTGCCGGCCCGCCGCGGTGCGCATCAAGCTGCGCCAGCACGCCGGCGAAGCCGCCGTGGCTGCGGTCGAGGCCGGACAGAAGGTGAAGGCGGGCCAGGTCGTCGGCCGCATGCGGGAGTCCCAACTGGGCGCGCACGTGCACGCATCTATCGACGGCGCCGTGCGCGCGGTGACCGCCGAAGCAGTCGAAATCGTGGCATAAACCATGGCCAAGAATTCCATCGGATTGATCGAACTCACCAGCATCGCCTCCGGATTCCAGACGTGCGATGCCATGTTGAAGGCCGCGGATGTGGATCTCGTGCTCTCGCGCTCCATCTGCTCGGGCAAGTACATCGTGATGGTGCGCGGCGACGTGGCGGCAGTGGAGGCGGCGGTCTCCTCCGGCACCGCCGCGTGCCGTTTTTCGGTGATCGATTCGTTCGTAATCCCCAACCTGCACGAAACGGTATTCTCCGCCATCAGCGGCATCTCGCAGGTGGAAATTCTCGACGCGCTGGGAATCGTCGAATCGTTCTCCGTGGCCTCCCTGATCGAGGGCGCCGACGCCGCCGTCAAGGCCGCCAACGTCCAGCTCATCGAGATCCGCCTCGCCATGGCGCTGGGCGGCAAGGCCTTCGTCACCCTGACGGGTAACATAGCCGCGGTGCAGAGCGCAGTCGAGGCCGGCGCGCAGATGGTGGCGCAGAAGGGCATGCTGGTCAACAAAGTGGTGATCCCGCACCCCCGCCCCGAGCTGCTGAACGAGATGATCTGACCGGTCGCGTCCGGCGTGACCGCGCCATGATTGACTTGTACTCACACAGCACCGTTGACTTGTAGTTATGCGGCATAATATACTTGCATTGGTGCAACACTAAAGACTTGTAGCCCTCCGCCGGGAGGCCACGATGCCCACACCAAACGAAAAACTCGCCGCCTCCCTGACCGCCCTCCGGGACCTGCAACAGGCCGGACGGCGTGTGTTTCAATCGCAGGAGCTCAGCCGCACCGACCGCGAACGTTTGCTCCAGAACGGCTTTCTTCAGGAAGTCATGAAGGGGTGGCTGATCTCCTCCGGCCCCGGCGCGCGCGACGGAGACAGCACTCCGTGGTACGCCTCCTTCTGGGAATTTTGCGCGCGCTATTGCGGCGAGCGCTTCGGGGACGAGTGGTACCTGTCGCCCGAACAGTCGCTTCTCCTCGATGCGGAGAATACTGTCATTCCGGCGCAGGTCATCATCTACACTCCCAAAGGAGCCAACAACAAAGTCACTCTGCTGTTCGGCACGTCGCTCTACGACCTCAAACAGCCGCAGATGCCGCCCGCGGAGGATCTTGTGGTGAGGGACGGGCTGCGGCTCTTCTCTCCGGCGGCGGCCATGGTCAGGGTCCCAGAGGCGTTCTTCACCGCCAATCCGATCGAAACCCAGGTGGTGCTCGCGAGCCTGCGCGACCCATCGGATCTGCTCCGGCGTCTGCTCGAAGGCGGACATTCCATCGTGGCCGGCAGGCTGGCGGGGGCGTTTCGCCGCATCGGCCGCGCCGAGGCCGCCGGCGAGATCGTCGCCACCATGAAGGCCGCCGGATACGCCGTCCGCGAGACCGATCCCTTTGCCGGGCGTGCCGCGCTGGTGCCTCCGCCCGCGGCGGTTGCGCCCATAGTCGGGCGGATGCAGGCGATGTGGGAGTCGTTGCGGGCGAAAGTCCTCGAGGTCTTTCCCGCCCCGCCCGGCCTGCCGCCAGACAAGGATGCTTATCTCCAGTTCGTCGACGATATCTATCGCAGCGATGCCTACCATTCGTTGTCGATCGAAGGCTATACTGTGGCGCCGGAGTTGATCGAGCGGGTGAGGGCCGGCGACTGGAACCCGGACGGCCGGGACGCGGACCGGCAAAGCCGCGATGCCCTGGCGGCGCGCGGTTACTGGCAGGCATTTCAGGTGGTGAAGGCGAATGTCGCCGGGATTATCGCCGGTGTAAATCCCGGCCGCCTGGCCCGCACCGCTCACCGCGACTGGTACCGGGAGCTTTTTCAGCCCTGCGTGGGGGCCGGTCTGATTGCGCCCTCCGCACTTGCCGGCTACCGCAACGACGCGGTCTATCTGCGCACATCGCGCTACGTGCCGCCGCGCTGGGAAGCCGTGCGCGATGCCATGCCCGCCCTGTTCGATCTGCTGGAGAACGAGCCAGAGCCCGGCGTGCGCGCCGTTCTCGGCCACTGGCTGTTCGGCTACGTGCATCCCTATCCCGATGGAAACGGGCGCATGGCTCGTTTCCTGATGAACGCCATGCTCGCCTCGGGAGGCTATCCGTGGACGGTCATCCGCGTCGAGGACCGCACCGCCTATCTCACGGCGTTGGACGGCGCCAGCATCGGCATGGACATCGCGCCCTTTGCGGGATTTATCGCGGAACGCGTGCGATGGTCGATGGAGCAGGCCGCGGGCTGAGGCACTGACGTGGCTCGCCTCGCGCGTCCGGCGAGACCGGACGACCGCGGTTGGCAAGTGGCGCCTGGTCTACCTGCCGGATCGCACGCGCTGTTCCGCCTCCATCAGGTTCGTCAGGATGTCGTTGATGCGCGTCAGGTGGCCCTCGCCCTTGGACCTCAGCCAATTCAGCACCTGCGCGTCCAGGCGTACGCTCACCGCCACCTTGCGCGGCCGGGCATCGCGCAGCCGCACCATGTTAGCCAACTGGGCATCGGTCAGGCGCGGAATGTCTGCGAAGTCGATGCGCGATTCATCCCCAACCGCCTGTCGCCCGGCCACGCGGCGCAGGGCCCGGCGCTCCCGTTCAGTCCATTGCTTGTTCTCGATATCTTCGGATTTCATGCGTGTCAGCCGCTCGGGCCGAGATGATGCGGATGATTTCTTCGCCAAGATAGTCCTCCCGGTAGACGTGAACCACCAGCAGCACGGCAGCAGGCCCGGGGTGAATCCGGGCCGCGCCGATCGCGTGCCAACGTTGTTCTTCCGTCTTGCTGTCGATGCGGTCCGCCGAGACCAGGCAGTGTTCGTCCTCGAACACCAGCGCGGCCAGTTCAAACGAGATTCCATGGTGTTTCCGCCGGTTCCGAAGGTTCTTCGCCTCGTCCCATTCGTAACGCATCGCGTATATACATAGTGTACTACACAACCATGCCATGCTCGCCTCGGGAGGCTATCCGTGGACGGTCATCCGCGTTGAGGACCGCACCGCCTACCTCGCGGCACTGGACCGCGCCAGCATCGGCATGGACATCGCGCCCTTTGCGGGATTTATCGCGGAACGCGTCCGATGGTCAATGGAGCAGGTTGCGGGCTGAGCGGTTGCCCGCGAGCAGGCTGCTCGCCCCGCTCGGTGCGGGGACGCCGGGGCGCCGCGTGAACCTACCGAACGCGGCGTCTGATCAGCCGTCCGGCGATCGCGATCAGGCCAAAGAGTGCCAGCCCACTGGGCTCCGGAACGACCCCGGAGCCGGCGATCGGGACGTCGATGTTCGGGCAAGTTCCACCGGCCACGGGACACTCGAAAAGACTCAAGGTGGCGGTGCTCGTGGTGGGTGTGGTCGGCAGGAAGCTTTCGCTGGACAGGCAGGAGCTGAGGTCGGCCGCGCAGGTGCCGAAATCGAATCCGAACGGGGCATTGAGAGCGCCGCTGGCGGAAATGATCTCGAAGCCGGCGTCGGCGGTGATGTCGATGAATTGGTTGACCTGCGTATTGATGGGCACGTTACCGAAATCGACGCTAGCCGGAATAGCCGAGAACACGCTGATCCCGCTGCCGAAAAGTGGGATGCCGGCGCCCAGGCAATCGCCGCCGGCCGTGGGACATTCGAAAAGACTCAAGGTGGCGGTGCTCGTGGTGAATGTCGTCGGCAGGAAGCTTTCGCTGGACAGGCAGGAGCTGAGGTCGGCTGCGCAGGCGCCGAAGTCGAATCCGAACGGGGGATTGAGTCCGCCGGTAGCGGAGATGATCTCAAAGCCGGCGTCGGCGGTGATCTGGAAAGGCACCGTTTCCTGCGTATTGATGGGCACGTGGCCGAAATCGATGAAAGCCGGAAGAAGGGCCGCGAGCACGCTGTAGCCGGTGCCGGAAACTGACAGGCCGGTGCCCAGGCAACTGCCCCCGCCAGTGGGACACTCGAAAATATTCAAGGTGTCGCTGCTGGTCGTGAGTGTGGTCGGCAGGAAGCTCTCGCTCGACTGGCAAGTACTAAGGTCCGCCGCGCAGGTGCCGAAGTTGAATCCGAACGGGGCATTGAGTGCGCCGCTAGCGGAGATGATCTCAAAGCCGGCGTCGGCGGTAATCTGGAAGGGCACGGTGACCTGCGTATTGAGGGGCACTAGTCCGAAGTCGATCGCTGGGACACTGATCGTGATGGCTTGAGCTGCCGGCGTAGAGGCGAGGGTGACCACCGCGGTCACAAGAAGCGTTGTAAGGATGCACCTGAGCCTGACCATAGTTCCTCCGTGGCCTGCGAAAATGGATTTCTTCAGGTGGCTCGAGCGAGTCCTGATTCTTGGCCCGGTACGGCGGCGGGATTTCGCTTAGTATACACCCGTAGGCACTTGAATGTGCCGGGAATTTCCACTAAATGTCGCATCTTTCGATCAGTGGCTCGTGCGATATTTCGACAGAGAGGCGTTTTCCACCGGTTGACCCGCGATGACGGCGCTCGACGGGCGGCCCTGGAAGCGTCTGCCCTTTTTAACCCTTTTCTGCGCCCGCTCAGGCCCCCTCGGCAGCCGTTAAACGAGTAATCTTGACTATTAAGTATAGATTAGCTAATGTAGTATCAGCCCAACAGGTTAGGAGCCTATGCCGGTGAACGATTCCACGCAAACCATCGAGACCTTTGCGAATCAGGAATATAAGTGGGGGTTCGTCACGGATATCGAAGCCGACGCCATCCCCCGCGGCTTGAACGAGGACGTCATCCGCCTCATTTCCGCCAAGAAGCACGAGCCGGAATGGCTACTCGAGTGGCGCCTGAAGGCTTACCGCCACTGGCTGACCCTGAAGGAGCCAACCTGGGCCAACGTGCACTATCCGCCCATCGACTACCAGGACATCATTTATTATTCGTCGCCCAAGGCGAAGAAAGACGGCCCGAAGAGCCTCGAGGAAGTCGATCCGGAACTGCTCAAGACCTACGCCAAGCTGGGCATCCCGCTGAAGGAGCAGGAGTTGCTGGCCGGGGTGGCGGTGGACGCGGTATTTGATAGCGTCTCGGTGGCCACCACCTTCAAAGCCAAACTGAACGCCATGGGCATCATCTTCGGCTCCTTCTCCGAGGCCGTGCAGGAGCACCCCGACCTGGTGCGCCAATACCTGGGTTCGGTGGTGCCCACCTCGGACAACTTCTTCGCCGCCCTGAATTCGGCGGTGTTCAGCGACGGCTCTTTCTGCTATGTGCCCAAGGGCGTCCGCTGCCCCATGGAACTGTCCACCTATTTCCGCATCAACGCCAAGGACACGGGGCAGTTCGAGCGCACGCTGATCGTGGCCGACGAAGGAGCGTACGTCAGCTACCTGGAGGGCTGCACGGCGCCCATGCGCGACACCAACCAGTTGCACGCGGCGGTGGTGGAGCTGGTGGCACTCGATAACGCGCAGATCAAGTACTCGACGGTGCAGAACTGGTATCCCGGCGATAAAGAAGGCAAGGGCGGCATCTACAATTTCGTCACCAAGCGCGGCGCCTGCCGCGGCGTGAATTCCAAAATCTCGTGGACGCAAGTGGAGACCGGCTCGGCCATCACCTGGAAGTATCCGAGCTGCCTGCTGATCGGCGACAACTCGGTGGGCGAGTTCTACTCGGTGGCGCTCACCAACAACTGGCAGCAGGCCGATACCGGCACCAAGATGATCCACATCGGGAAGAACACCACCTCCACCATCGTCTCCAAGGGCATTTCGGCGGGACATGGCCAGAACACGTATCGCGGCGGGGTCAAAATCCTGAAATCGGCGGCCGGCGCGCGCAACTACTCGCAGTGCGATTCCATGCTGCTGGGCGACAAGTGCGGCGCGCATACCTTTCCGTATCTGGAAGTGAAGAACACCTCATCGCAGGTGGAGCACGAAGCCTCCACCTCGAAGATCGGCGAGGACCAGATTTTCTACTGCCGGCAGCGCGGCATTTCCACCGAGGACGCGGTCTCCATGATCGTGCATGGGTTCTGCAAGGAAGTGTTCCGCGAGCTGCCCATGGAATTCGCCGTGGAAGCGCAGAAGCTGTTGGGAGTCAGTCTCGAAGGGAGCGTAGGATAACGATCGCATGGCACTTTTAGAAATCAAGGATCTGCACGCCACCGTGGGCGAGCGCGAAATTCTCCAGGGGATTTCGCTCACCGTCGAAGCGGGCGAAGTACACGCCATCATGGGGCCCAACGGCTCGGGCAAAAGCACGCTGGCGCAAGTGCTCGCCGGGCGCGAACTGTACGCCGTCACCGGCGGCCAGGTGCTCTACCAGGGCCAGGACCTGCTGGCCATGCCGCCCGAAGACCGCGCGCGCGCGGGCATCTTTCTGGCGTTCCAGTACCCGGTGGAGATTCCGGGCGTGAGCAATATGTATTTCCTGAAGGCCGCGCTCAACGCCATACGCAAACAGCAGGGGACCGACGAGCTCGATGCTTTCGATTTCCTGAACCTGGTGCGCGAAAAGATGACGCTGCTGGATATGGACCAGGCGCTGCTGAACCGTCCCGTCAATACCGGTTTCTCCGGCGGCGAAAAGAAGCGCAACGAAATTTTCCAGATGGCGGTGCTGGAGCCCAAGCTGGCCATTCTGGACGAAACCGATTCCGGCCTGGACATCGACGCGCTCAAGCTGGTGGCGCACGGCGTAAACGCCTTGCGCGGCGCGGAGCGCTCCATGATCGTGGTGACGCACTACCAGCGGCTGCTCAACTACATCGTGCCCGATTACGTGCACGTGCTGGCCGAGGGCCGGATCGTGAAATCGGGCGGCAAGGAGCTGGCCTTGCAGCTCGAAGAGAGCGGCTACGCGGGCCTGGGCATTGCGGATGAAGAGGAGGCGGTCGGCAAGGTATGACGGCCGTTGCGGAACAGATCGGAAACTGGCTCTCGGAGTTCAGCGCGCAGGCGCCCGCGGCGCCCTGGGTGCAGAAACTGCGCGCGGCGGCGTTCCAGCGTTTCACTGAGCTGGGCTTCCCCACCACGCACGATGAGGAGTGGCGCTTCACCAACGTGGCGCCCATCGCGCGAAGACCGTGGCGCAATCCGCCTGGCCATCCCGCTTCCGGGCTCCCGGAAGAAGCCCGCCGGCATTTGGCGCAGCATGCGCCCCAATCCAACCCGTTCGTGGCCTTGAACACGGCGTTTTTCACGGACGTCGCGTTCTTCCACGTCTCCCACGGTGCCGTCCTCGACAAGCCGATCGAAGTCACGCACCAGGCCGCGGGCGGCGCTGCCGCATACCACCCCCGGACTCTCATCCTGGTCGGCGCCAACGCGCAGTGCACCATCGTGGAGACTTTTGAGGGCGCGGGCTCGTACTTCACTAACGCGGTCACGGAAATCGTGGCCGGCGAGAACGCGGTCGTCGACCACTACAAAATCCAGCTCGAATCGCGCGAGGCATACCACGTGGCCACCACGCAGGTGCAGTTGGGCCGCAGCGCCAACTTCACCACGCATTCGATTTCCGTGGGCGGCGCGCTGGTGCGCAACGACGTCAATGCGGTCCTCTCCGAAGGCGCCGAAGCCACGCTCAACGGCCTCTACCTGGTCAACGGCTCGCAGCACATCGACAATCACACCGTGATCGACCACGCCAAGCCGCACGGGACGAGTCACGAGCTGTACAAGGGCATCCTCGACGGCAAGTCGAGCGCGGTCTTCAACGGCCGCATCATCGTGCGCAAGGACGCGCAGAAGACCGATTCCAAGCAGACCAACAAGAACCTCGTCCTCTCCGACGAGGCGGTGATCGATACCAAGCCGGAGTTGCAGATCCTGGCCGACGACGTACGCTGCACCCACGGCGCCACCATCGGCCAGTTGGACTCCGAAGCGCTGTTTTATCTGCAGTCGCGCGGCATCGGCAAAAGCGACGCGCGCAGCCTGCTGACCTACGCGTTCGCGCAGGACATTATCGACCGCATCAAAGTGCCGGAGCTGAAGGACCGGCTGGAGAAGGTCCTCTTTGAGAGATTCCATGAGCACGCTCAGTAGAGTGGTTCCAACCGGTTTCGACGTGGAGACAATCCGCGAGGATTTCCCCGTCCTCAAACAGAGCATTCACGGCAAGCCGCTGGTGTATCTCGACAGCGCGGCCACCGCGCAGAAGCCGCACGCGGTGGTGGACGCCATCCGCCGGTTCCACGAAGTGGATTGCGCCAACATCCATCGCGGCGTGCACGAGCTGAGCCAGCGCTCGACGGCGGCGTACGAAGAGACCCGTGCCAAGGCCAAGAAGTTTCTCAACGCCCGCACCAAGAACGAGCTGATCTTCGTGCGCGGCACTACCGAGGGCATCAACCTGGTGGCCAGCAGTTGGGGCCGCGGCAACGTGAAGCCGGGCGATGAAATCGTCATCTCGGCGCTCGAGCACCACTCCAACATCGTCCCCTGGCAGATGCTGTGCGAGGAGCGGGAAGCGAAGCTGCGCATCATCCCCATGAACGACCGCGGCGAGCTGCTGCTCGAGGAGTACGAGAAGCTGCTGGGCCCGCGCACGCGCATGGTGGCGGTGAGTCACGTCTCGAACGCGCTGGGGACGATCAACCCGGTGGCGCGGATCGTCGAAATGGCGCACAATGCCGGCGCGCTCGCGCTCATCGACGGCGCGCAGGCCGCGCCGCACATGAAGATCGACGTGCAGGCGCTTGACGCCGATTTCTATACCTTCTCGGGCCACAAGGTGTTCGGTCCCACGGGCATTGGCATCCTGTACGGCAAGAGCAAACTCCTGAACGCCATGCCGCCCTACCAGGGCGGCGGCGACATGATCAAGACCGTCACCTTCGAAAAAACCACCTACGCCGATTTGCCCTACAAGTTCGAAGCCGGCACACCCAATATCGCCGGCGGCATCGGCCTCGGCGCGGCGCTCGATTACGTGAATCGCATCGGGCTCGACAAGATCGCCGCCTACGAGCATGAGCTGCTGGTCTACGGGACCGAGGCGCTGAGCGAGATCCCCGGCCTGCGGATCATCGGGACGGCGCGGGAGAAAGCGGCGGTGCTCTCGTTCATCATCGAGGGCATCCATCCGCACGATATCGGCACGGTGCTCGACCGCCAGGGCATCGCCGTGCGCACCGGCCACCATTGCGCACAGCCGGTGATGGACTGGTTCCACGTGCCCGCCACTACGCGCGCTTCGATGGCGTTTTACAACACGTTCGCGGAGCTCGACGCGCTGGCCGCCGGTCTCCAAAAAGTGAAGGAGATTTTCTCCTGATGGTTGACGACCTTTACCAGGAAATCATCCTGGACCACAGCAAGCATCCCCGGAACTGCCATCCGATGGAAGATGCCACCCGCAAGGCCGAGGGCTACAATCCTCTCTGCGGCGACAAGCTGAAACTGTTCATCAAGGTCGAGGACGACATCGTCAAAGACGTCAGCTTCGTGGGCTCGGGCTGCGCCATTTCCACCGCCTCGGCTTCGCTCATGACCGAGAGCCTCAAGGGCAAGACGCGCGACGAGGCCCTGAAGCTGCTCGAAAAGTTTCACGACCTGCTCACCACCGACAGCCCCGTGACCCACGAGTTGGGCAAGCTGGTGGTCTTCTGTGGTGTGCGCGACTACCCCGCGCGCGTGAAGTGCGCCACCCTGGCATGGCACACCCTGAAATCGGCCCTCAACGGCACGGCCGAGCCGGTATCCACCGAATGAACCTCCGCGACCAGGTGATCGCCGCATTGAAGAAGGTCTACGACCCGGAGATGCCCGTCAACATCTACGAGCTGGGCCTCATCTACGGCTGCTCCGTGGACGACGCCGGGCAGGCCGCGATCCGGATGACCCTGACCGCGCCCAACTGTCCTGTGGCCGGCAGTCTGCCCGCCGACGTGGAGCGCGCCGTGCGCGCCGTGCCCGGTGTGACGGACGTGAAGCTGGAGCTGACCTTCGATCCGCCCTGGACGAAGGACCGTATGTCCGAGGCCGCCAAGCTGGCGTTGGGAATCGAAGACATCATTCCGATCGCGAGGCTGCGAAGATGAAGCTGAGCGCCAACGAAGAGTACGGGCTGCGCTGCCTGGTCCGCCTGGCCTATGCGGGCTTCGAGGAGCGGGCCCTCACCATTCCCGAGATCAGCCAGGCGGAGGGCGTCTCCCCGGCCTATGCCGCCAAGATCCTGCGCGTCCTGCGCAAGGGCGGCTTCGTGAAAGCGGCCCGCGGCAAAGAGGGCGGCTACACCCTGGCGCGCCCGGCGGCATCGATCCGGATCGGCGATGTGATCGACGCGCTCGGCGGGCGCCTCTTCGAAAGCGATTTCTGCGACACCCACGCGGGGCAGGCGCCCATCTGTACCCGCTCGGTCGATTGTTCCGTGCGTTCCCTGTGGCGCGCGGTCCAGGTCGCGGTCGACCAGGTCCTCAGCAAGACCACGCTGCGGGATTTGTTGCAGAACGAAGAAGAGATGAATTCGTGGGTTCGCACCATTCCCGGCGCGAACGGGCTGCGCCTGATCCAGTAAAATTGAACTTATGGACGTCGAGCGGACCATCGAATTCATTCTGCAATCGCAAGCCAAAGCGGAAGCCCGCGCCGCCGCCATGGACGCACGCACTGCCGCCACCGACGCACGCATCGCAGCTTCGGAGGCTCGTTTCAATAAGCGGATGGATGGCATCAACAAGCTGATCAAGCACGGCATGAGGATGATCGAAACCAGCCGGGCGGAATGGGATCGCAAATTCAACGCGCTCGTGGATGCCCAGATGCGCACCGAGGAGCAGTTGAGGCAGTTGGCCGCCGCCCAGAAAGTGACCGACAAGAAATTCCAGGCTTTCCTGGACAGCATGCGGAAGGGGCGCAACGGCCGTCAATCGCGTTAAACCTCCAGGGGGGCTTTACACCCCTGGTATAATGGATGCAGATGGTTTTTAGCCGCCCGCGCAAGCGGGTTGTCGAAGGTCCGAACCGCCCCCATCGCAACGCCTTATCTCGTCCCGTGTTTTTCCTTTGGAGGTACCCAGCACCCACTCAATGAAAGCTAGCGTGCGTATCAGCCGGGGAGTGGAAAGCCTCTTCGGCACCCGCGATGAGAACATCCGGCTATTGGAATCCGGGTTGAGCGTCCATACGCAACTGGTGGACAACAACCTCGAAATCGAAGGCGAAGCCGTCAACGTCTCGCGCGCGGAAAGCATCCTCGAAGATTACAACGCGCTGGTCCGCGAAGGCCACCTCTTCAACAACGGCGACCTGAACAGCTACCTGCGCGTCGTGACGATCGACCCCGAAGTGTCCCTGCGCGCCCTGGTATCGAGCGGCCGGCAGCGGAATTTCGGCAAGAAGGTCCTGGCGCCGAAATCCGTCAACCAGCGCCGCTACCTGGAAGCCATCGAGCGCAACGACCTGGTATTCGGCATCGGGCCCGCCGGCACCGGCAAGACGTACCTCGCCGTGGCCATGGCCGTTTCCGCCCTCATTAACAAGCAGGTGGCGCGCATCATTCTGACGCGGCCGGCGGTGGAAGCGGGCGAGCGCCTGGGCTTTCTGCCGGGCACTTTGCAGGAAAAAGTGGACCCCTACCTGCGCCCGCTCTACGATGCGCTCTACGACATGCTCGACAGCGAACGCGTGGAGAAACTGCTCGAGCGCAACGTCATCGAGGTGGCCCCCATCGCCTTCATGCGCGGCCGCACCTTGAACGACAGCTTCATCATTCTCGACGAGGCCCAGAACAGCACCGCCGAGCAGATGAAGATGGTGATCACCCGCCAGGGCTTCAACTCCAAAATGGTGGTCAATGGCGACGTCACCCAGATCGACCTGCCCACCGGACGGCGCTCCGGCTTGATGGACGCCGTGGATGTGCTCAAAGGCGTCGAGGGCATCAGCTTCGTGCAGTTCGACGAGCGCGACGTGGTGCGCCACACCCTGGTGCAGCGCATCGTCAAAGCCTACGAGCGCTGGAACGACACCATTGGCGCCGGCCGGCAGCTCTCCCTCAAGCTCGCCGAACCGGCCGAAAACGGCAATGGCAACGGCAATGGCGTGGGCCAAACGGACGCCGCCCCGCCCGTGCCCGAAGCCGCTCCGC
Source organism: Terriglobia bacterium (assembly GCA_020073615.1). Taxonomy (GTDB): domain Bacteria; phylum Acidobacteriota; class Terriglobia; order Bryobacterales; family Bryobacteraceae; genus JADGNR01. The sequence goes on along the minus strand of JAIQEX010000039.1, from coordinate 24,310 downwards.
AAGCCTGAGCGGGCGACATGGCCTCCCCTGAAGGCAGTACCGTTACGTTCCGCCGCGTGCCCCCGGATTTCTCCCGCCGCGCCATTGAACGTTTCGCCCGCATCCTGCAACGCGAAGTCGCCCGCGGAAGATCCTTCGACTGCCTGATCTCCGGCGACGCGGAGCTGCGCCGCTTGAATCGCGACTTCCGCGGCCAGGACTATCCTACCGACGTGCTGGCGTTCCCCGGTGTCGATGGCCACTTGGGCGATCTCGCCATCTCCTTCCCGCGCGCGCGGGCGCAGGCGCGCGCTTTCGGCCACCACGTCGAACACGAGATTCGCATCCTCATGCTGCACGGCTTGCTGCACCTCCTGGGCTTGGATCACGAGGCCGACCGCGGCCGTATGGCGCGCGCCGAAAAACGCTGGCGCGCCCGGCTGCGCCTGCCCGGCGGCCTCCTCGAGCGGGTACGCGCATGATCCTCGCGGTCGTCATTGCCACGCTGGTCGCCACCCCGCTGCTCGCCATCGCCACGTTTGTGCAGCTCCTCTACCTCGAGAGCATGCGCCTGCGCACGCGCGATCTGCCTTCCCTCAAGTTCTTCAAAGACACCCTGGAAGACCGCCTGGGCATGAAGACCGAGGACGGCGCCGGATCGTTTTCCCTCCTCAAGCACACGCTGCTCGTACTGCTCGGCATCTTCTACTTCGCCTGGTTTGCCGATGGCGAGCCCTGGCACGCGGCGGTGTTCTGGCAAGCCGCGCTGGCGGTCTGGCTCACCATGATCGCGGTCTGCTACGCTCTGCCTCAGCTTCTGTACCGCCGCACCAGCGGCCGCTGGCTCCTCCCGCTGGCGCCGGCGTTACGCGCCCTCGCATGGCTGGCCCGTCCTTGCGTCGCCCTGCTCGCGTTTTTCCAATCGCTGGTCGATCTCACCGACGAAGCCGGCCAGGTGAAAGAGGAGCCCACCCCCGCCGAAAACATCGACGCGCTCATCTCCGCCGGCACCGAAGAGGGGCTCATCGAGGAGGAAGACCGCCGGCTCATTCAATCCGTGGTCGAGTTCGGCGATAAGGTGGTGCGTGAAGTCATGACCCCGCGGCCCAACATCGTGGCCATCTCCGCCGACTCCACCTTGCACCAGCTCCGCCAGCTCGTCATCAACGAGCAGTACTCGCGCATTCCCGTCTTCGAGCAGAATATCGACCATATCGTCGGCTTCGTGCATGTGCGCGACATGTTCGAGCTCGAAGAAGAGGAGCGCGACGGACGCACCGTGCGCGAGCTGGTGCGCACCATCAAGTTCGTTCCCGAAACCAAGCCGGTGAACGACCTCATGCGCCAGATGCAGCAGGAGAGCACCCACATGGTGATCGTGGTGGACGAGTACGGCAACACCGCCGGGCTGGCCACCATGGAGGACCTGCTCGAAGTCATCATCGGGGAGATCCGCGACGAGCACGAGCCGGACAGCGATGTGGCCGAGGATGGCCGCGGCGGCTACATCGTCTCCGGCAATTTCGATCTCGACCGCATCGGCGATCTCTTCGAGAACTTCCACCGCGAGGAGGACATCGAATCCACCACCGTCGGCGGCCTCGCCAGCGAATGGCTGGGGCGCGTGCCCAAGGCCGGAGAGTTCGTGGACCGCGACGGCATCCGCATCGAAGTGCTGGCCAGCGATGGCCTGCGCGTCGAACAGGTGCGCATCGGCAAGTCCCAGACGGTCGCCCATGAGTAATCCCTTCCGCTCGGGGTTCGTGTCGCTCGTGGGGCGTCCCAACGCCGGCAAATCCACGCTGCTCAACGCGCTGGTGGGGCAGAAAGTGGCCATCGTCGCCGATAAGCCGCAGACCACCCGCACTTCCATCCAGGGCGTCGTCACCCGGCCCGAGGCGCAGGTCGTCTTCGTCGATACTCCGGGCATCCACAAGGCCGATTCCCCGCTCAACAAGCGCCTGATGGACACCGTGCGCGCGGCCCTCGAGGAGCGCGACCTGCTGCTGTTCGTCGTCGATGCCGCCCGGCCCTTCACCGAGGAGGACCGCCGCGCCGTCGACCTGGTGCGCAGGACCGAGACGCCCGTCGTCCTGGTGTTGAACAAGGTCGACATGGTGAAGGAGAAGGCCCGCCTGCTGCCCTTGATCGAACTGTACAAGGCGGCGCACGGCTTCGCCGAATACATGCCCGTCTCCTCTACCAGGGGCACGGGCCTCAAAGAGCTGCTCGAGGTGATTCTGGCCCGCCTCCCGGAAGGGCCGGCCTACTTCCCCGAGGACTACGTCACCGATCAGCCGGAGCGGTTTCTGGCCGCCGAGCTGGTTCGCGAAAAGGTGCTGCTGGCCACCCGCCAGGAGGTGCCGCATTCCATCTCCGTCACCGTCGACCGTTGGGAAGAAACTCCCCGCCTCACCCGCATCTATGCCACCATCCGAGTGGAACGGCCGGGGCAGAAGGGCATCGTCATCGGCACCAAGGGCGCCATGCTCAAGAGAATCGGCACCCTGGCGCGCGCGGAAATGGAGCGCCTGTTCGGCGTGAAAATCTATCTCGATCTGCACGTCCGCGTGCAGCCGGGCTGGCGCGAAAAGGCCGCCTTCCTGGATGCTCTCGACTGGCGTACAATGGCCGGTAAAGATGATTTCTAGAATCTGCGCTTCTCTGATGGCTCTTGTTCTGCTGGCCGCCGTGTGCCTGGCCGCGGACAAACCCGTTTCCGACGACTACATCACCGACATGGTGCGCATCAAGCTGGCCAGCGACCAGGTCGTCAAGGGCGGCGGGTTGAAGGTCGAGGTCAAGGACGGCGTGGTCACGCTCAGCGGCGTTGTCGATCAGTCGAACCAGAAGGACAAGGCCGCCAAGATCGCCAGGAAAGTGAAGGGCGTCAAGCAGGTCATCAACAACATCGAGATCAAGAAACACGGTTAGATGAGCCGCACCGCCCGCACCTGTCTCGCCGCCGCCGCTCTGGCGCTGGCGGTTTCCGCCCAGGAGTCCTCCGAAATCAGGATCGAGCTCCTCGCCAAGGGCTACATCTTCACCGAAGGACCGGCGTGGTCGAAAGACGGATTCTTGATCTTCAGCGACACGCCCACCGGCAAGCTTTTCAAGTGGATCCCCGGCCGCGCGGTCGAGACCTTTCGCGAAGACGCCCACGGCCCCAGCGGCAACGCCTTCGACGCCCAGGGCCGCCTCTACACCTGCGAGACGCACGCGCGGCGCGTGACCCGCACCGACAAAAACGGCGCCATCGAAACGCTCGCGGAAAAATGGGAGGGCAAGCGCTTCAACGCCCCCAACGACCTCACCGTGAGCAAGTCCGGCCATGTGTACTTCACCGATCCCGCTTTCGGCGAGCAGTCCGACCACCGCGAGCTGGATTTCTACGGCGTCTATCACGTCCCACCGAAAGGTCCCATCAAGCTGGTGGCCAAGCCGGCCGGCCGCCCCAACGGCATCGCACTTTCCCCCAACGGCCGCGTGCTCTACGTCGTGAACTCAGATGAGCGCAACGTGCGCGCCTACGATGTGGACCACAACGGCGACACCGCCAACGAGCGCGTCATCGTCTCCGGCATCGCCGGCGTGCCCAACGGCATCCGCACCGACGAGAAGGGCAACCTGTACATCGCCGCCAAAGGGATTGCCGTCTACAGCGCCGACGGCCAGGCCGTGCACACCATCGAGATGCACGAAGGGCCGAGCAACTGCACGTTCGGCGACCCCGATGGCAAGTCGCTGATCGTCACCGCCCGCGGCGCCGTCTACCGCATCCGGCCGGACGCCAATGGCGCATATTGATCCGCCCCCGGAAGACGACCGCAGGTACCCGCGGCGCCCGCTGATCGGGGTGGGTGCCATCATGCTGCGGCGCGATCGCATTCTCATGGCGCAGCGCGGCAAGCAGCCGCTCCAGGGCTGGTGGTCGCTGCCCGGAGGCGCGCTCGAAACCGGCGAGTCGCTGGCCGATGCCGTGCGGCGCGAAGTTCGCGAAGAGACCGGCCTGGAAATTCGCCCCCTGGGCGTGCTCGAAATCTTCGAGCGCATCATGCGCGATGCCGCCGGGACCCCGGAGTATCACTACGTTTTGATCGATTACGTCTGCCGCATCACCGGCGGGACGCTCCGCCCCGGCGACGACGTCTGCGCCGTCGATTGGGTCCGCCGCCGCGATCTACCCCGGCTTCAAATCACCGAGGGTACCCTGGCGGTAATTGAAAAAGCCTTCCGGAACCGCCGACAATACAGATAGGCCACCATTGAAAACCAGCGCCGAAGTCCTGGAATTCGAATCCCTGCGGCAGTTGCTGGGCCGCTACATATCGAGCCCGCTGGGCGCCCGCGAGCTGGCGAAGGTCCAGCCGCACACCGACCGCGCACGCCTCGAGGAAGACCTGGCGGAAGCCGGCGAGGCCGTCGCCTACGTGCGCCTGGCCACCCGCCCTCAGCCCGCCGCGCGCGGCGCCGCCATCCGCATCGATTTCTCCGGGCTGCCCGACGTCGAGGACGCCGTCCACAAGCTGCACATTGAGGGCGCCAGCCTCGAGCCCAAAGAAATCTCCGGCCTGTTCGCCTTCCTCGACCGCGCCGCCGACGCCAAGTCGCTCCTCACCGCCGCCGCCGAGCGCTTCCCGCGCCTTGGCCGCCGCGCCCTCGCTATCGGCGATTTCCGCGCGCTGCTGAAGGACCTGGAGGGCAAGATCCTCCCCGACGGCAGCGTGGCCGACCATGCCAGCGTGGCCCTGGGCCGCCTGCGCCGCGATATCGAGCGCCAGAAGAAGTCCATTCAGGATTCGCTCGAACGCTTCCTGCGCGCCCATCGCGAGGAGGGCGTCCTCCAGGAGGAGTTCGTCACCATCCGCAACGAGCGCTTCGTCGTCCCCGTCATCGCCGGCCAGCGGCGCAAGCTCGACGGCGTCATCCACGGCGCCAGCTCCAGCGGCCACACCCTGTTCGTCGAGCCGCTGGAGACCATCGACCTCAACAACGAGCTGGTGCGCCTCTCCGAAGAGGAGGCCCGCGAGGTCCATCGCATTCTGCTTGAAATGACGGACCGCCTGCGCGGCTACAGCGACTCCATCCGCCGTACGCTCGTCACCATGGCCGAGCTCGAGTTGATCTTCGCCAAGGCGCGCTTCGCCCTGGAGTTCGATTGCGCCATCCCGCGCTTCTCCGATCGCCTGCTGCTGCGCGACGCCCGCCATCCCCTGCTCGAAGACGTGCTGCGCCGCCGCCGCAAGGCCGCCGTCCCGGTCAGCCTGGAGCTTTCCAAAGACCGGCGCACCCTGCTCATCAGCGGCCCCAACACCGGCGGCAAAACCGTGACGCTCAAGACCGTGGGGCTGCTCACCCTGATGGCCCAGGCCGCGCTGCCCGTGCCCGCCGCCGAAGCCGAGTTCCCCGTCTTCGAACGCGTGCTGGCCGATATCGGCGACTATCAGTCCATCCAGGAAAGCCTCAGCACCTTTTCCGCGCACGTCTCCCATATCCGCGAGATGGCGCTCGATGTGACGCCCGATTCTCTCGTCCTGCTCGACGAGCTCGGCTCCGCCACCGATCCCGAAGAGGGCGGCGCGCTGGGCGTGGCCATCGTTGAGCATTTTCATAGCGCCGGCGCCGTCACCCTGGTCTCCACCCACCTCATGGCGCTCAAGATCTATGGCGCCAATACCGAAGGCGTGGTCAACGGCTCCATGGGCTTCGACGAAGACACCTTCGAGCCCACCTTCCTCCTGCAACTGGGCCTGCCCGGCAAATCCGCCGGCCTGGAGATCGCCACCCGCCTCGGCATGCCCGAGGACATCATGATGCGCGCCCGCCGTTCGATGAGCGACCGCGAGCGCGATGTTACGCGCTTCCTCTCCGAGCTGCATCGCCGCATCGAAGAGACCCAGGCGCTGGAGCACAGCCTGCGAGAAAAACTGGCGGAGCTGGAAAAGCGCGGCAAGGAGCTGGCGCACGAATGGGAGAAGCGCGAGGGCGCCAAGCTGAAGGAGCTGGAGCGCCGCACCGACCAGGCGCTGGCCCGTTTCGAGGAGCAGGCGCAGGAGGCCATCGGCAAAATCGCGCTCGGCTCCGACCGCCGCAAGGCCGAGCAGGAGGCGCAGCGCCGCGTGTCCAAGGCGAAGCGCGAATTGCGCGAGGATTTCCAGACCACCGTCGCCGCCACCCGCGACGATTCGCGCCAGGACCGCATCCAACCGCTACGCATCGAGGAGGGCGCGCGCGTGCGGCTCAAGGACGTGCGCGATCCGGCGCGCGTACGGCGCCTGCTGGGCAACGGCCGCATCGAGGTCGAAGCCGGTTTCATGAAGATGCAGGTCGCGGTGGACGATGTCATCGAGGTGCTGCCCGAGAGCGCGGGCGCGGGCAAGCTCCCCAAGAATGTGACGTACCGCCCCGCGCCCGAGCTGGCGCCGGTTCACCAGGAGATCAACGTCATCGGGCAGCGCGCGGAAGAGGCGCGCGACGCGGTGGATGAATTCCTCGACCGCGCGGTCATGGCCACCGCTAGCCGCGTCCGCATCGTGCACGGCCACGGCATGGGAATTCTCAAGAAGGTCATCGCGGAGCTGCTCGGCAGCCATCCCCACGTGGCGCGGTTTTACCCGGCGCCGCAGGAAGAAGGCGGCGCTGGCGCGACCATCGTCGAATTGCGCGAGTAGGAGTGTCCACCCGCCATGCCATAATGGGGCCAATGGAGACGCCGCACACGGAGGTCTCTTCTCCCTACCGGTTGAAGCCCGGACCCTACAGCAGCCACACGATGCTACTCGAAGAGTTTCCGCCGCGCGGCGACGGGCGGCGCGTCCTGGACGTCGGCTGCGCGGTCGGCTACCTCTCGGAGATCCTGGCCCAACGCGGTTTCGCGGTCACCAGCGTCGATTGGCCCAACACCCCTCACCCGCCCACGGTCGAGTTTGCCGGCACGGACCTGGACGACGGCCTGCCTCCGCTCCAGGGCCGCTTCGATTACATCATTTGCGCCGACGTGCTGGAACATCTGCGCGCTCCCCTGGAACTGCTGCGCGAATGCCGCGAGCGCCTGGCCCCCGATGGCCTGCTGGTAGCATCCCTGCCCAACAGCGGACACGCCTGGTTTCGCTGGACCGTCCTGCGCGGCCGTTTCCCGCAGCATGAGCGCGGCTTGTTCGACAGCACGCACCTGCACTTCTACACCTGGCAGGGATGGGTAGACCTGTTCGCCCGAGCCGGCCTCGCCATCGGCGCCGTCCGTTCGTCGGCGGTCCCGATAGGCCTGGCCTTTTCGGCGTGGGACAACTCCTGGCCCGTGCGCGCGCTCGAATGGCTCTCGTTCATCTCGGCGCGCGCCTGGAAGAAGCTCTTCGCCTACCAGTTCATCGTCCGCGCCCGCGCCGCTGCCGCGCCGCCCACTTACCCGCGGACGTAGCTCCGGGAGTTTGCGGCCCCTGGAACCGCCGCCTTGACGCTTCAATGGGGCCGCGAAAACCGGACGCTTGACGAAAGTGGTCACGATTCGTCGTAAACAAGCTGTCTTGAGCATAGTACTCGAGGCCATTTTCTGGTTCGCCCCCTGCGTCTCCACCATCACCGGGCTCACCGCGTTCGCCGTGCTGCCCTTCGCGCGCAACATCGCCGTGGCCGGCGTGAACGTAGGGCTGCTGGTAGTCTCGGCCATGTCCGCGGTGGGCATCCTCGGCATTATCCTGGGCGGCTGGTCTTCCAACAGCCACTATTCGCTGCTGGGCGCGCTGCGCAGCGAGGCGCAACTGGTGAGCTGCAAAGTGGCCCTGGCCTTCGCCCTGCTTTCCGCGGTGATGGCGGCCGGCACTCTGAGCATGCAGGGGATCGTGAAGGCGCAGGCCGAGCGCGGCGTCTGGTCGTGTTCGACAACTACTTCTTCATGATCGTGCCCTTCGCGCTGCACATCATCGGCCGTGGCCGTGACCCTGTTCTGGGGCGGCTCACCTTCCCCGCGGTAAAGAAGCTGAAGGGCTGCGGTGCTGATCAACGCCGTGCCCGGCATGGCGCGCCAGTAGGCCACCGGTCTGCCCGTCGCCGAAGTCGCGCCAATCAAAACCTGAACCGCGACACCACCGTCTGTAAACACGTCGCCATCTGTTTGAGTTCCTGGGCCGCCTGTTGCGAGTTGTTCGCCCCGTCGGTGGTGTCCTTGGCTGCCACCGCGACACCGGTAATGTTCCTGGTGATATCGCCGACGCCCCTCGATGCTTCTGCCATGCTGCGGTTGATCTCGTTGGTGGTCACCGTCTGCTCCTCCACGGCGGAGGCGATGCTGTTGGAGATGTCGTTAATCTGGTTGATGATCGCCCCGATCCCGCCGATCGCCTGGATGGAGGCCTTGGTGTCGCCCTGGATGGCCTCGATCTTGCGGCTGATTTCCTCGGTGGCCTTGGCCGTCTGCTTGGCCAGTTCTTTGACTTCATTGGCCACCACCGCGAATCCCCGGCCCGCTTCGCCCGAGCGCGCCGCCTCGATGGTGGCATTCAGCGCCAGCAGGTTGGTCTGCTGGGCGATCGAAGTGATGACCTTGACCACCTTGCCGATTTCGATGCTGGATTCTCCCAGCTTGGCAACGGTGTGATTGGTGGACTCGACCGCTCCCACCGCGGCCCTGGCCACCTTCGCTGCTTCGTTGGCGCTTTTGGCAATCTCGCGGATGGAGGCATGCATCTGTTCGCTGCCCGTGGCCACCTCGGTTACGTTCTTCGAGACCTGCTCGCTGGCCGCGGAGACCACGTTCGCCTGCGTAGCGGTTGCCTCGGCATGCGCGGCCATCTGGCTGCTGACGGCGGTCAGTTCCTCCGAGGCGGCGGCTAGAGTGGAGCTGTTCTGACCGATCTGGCCCAACGCGGACCGCAGCATCTCCATCACGGTGTTGAGGTTGTTCTGGATGAGCTGATGGTCGCCGTGGTATTCGCCCGTTACGCGGGCGGTCAGGTCGCCTTTAGCCAGGCGGCTCAGAACCCCGGCGCTTTCCGTGATCGGGGCGATCATCGAGTCCAGTAGACGATTGATGCCGTCCAGCATCTCTCCGTTGGTCCCGGCGTACTTGGATGGGTCGGCGCGGACGCTCAGTGCGCCTGCCAGCGCGCCTTCGATCAGCATATGCACGTCGGAGTTGCGCATATCGACGACGTCGATCAGCGCGTTCAGCGCGTTCTTCATGTCGTTGAAGGTGCCTTTCCGCTCGTCGGCGATCTTGTCCGGGATGTCGCCCAGCGAGATCCGCTCGACGTAGGAGGTCGCTTCCGTCATGGGCGTCGCCACCACGTCCAACATCCGGTTCATGCCGGAGAGGAGCCTGCCGTTGTATCCCGGGTATTTGCCGACGTCGGCGCGAATGTCCAGCTTGCCTTCCAACACCGCATCGATCAGCATCTGGAGATCGGCGTTGCGCATGTGCACAACGGCAATCAGATCGTTCAGGCCGTCCTTCAGTTTGCGGTAATCGCCCTTGTACTCGCCGGTAATCTTCTCCGGAATGTCGCCCACCGAAATGCGTTGCGCATATTCCGCTCCCACATTGAGCTTCGCGACGACGGCGTCTAACATCGCGTTGGCGTCTTCCATCATGGTTCGATATCGGCCCTGGAACTGGTCCGCCGCGGCGCGCTCTCCGAGGCGGCCTTCGCGCGCCGCTTCGACGATCCCGCCGAGGGCCTTCATGAAATGCATCTCTTCGCTGGTGTCGTTGACGATTTCAATGCATCCGATCACCTGGCCATTGTGGTCGTACCTGGGCGCCGCCGTGACCCGCACGGCCACCTGCTTCCCTTGCACCAGGGCGACCGCCTCACCGGTGACGGGGGACCCGGTTTCGATGGCGCGGGCGGCCGCGCAGGTTCCCCGGCGGCACTCCGGATTGTCGAAGAGGTCCCAGAACTTCGCCCCGATGCAACTTTCCCGAGACCGGCCGGCCAAATGCGCCGCGACCACATTGAGATAGAGGATGGTGTGGTCCCGGTCCATCACCACCGCGGGTTGCGGCAGCAAATCGAAGAACGCCGCCACCTCCTCATGGGAGAGACCCTCGTGGGGCGTCCTGGCGGGCACGTCCACTCCGTGCTCACCGCCCTGACTGGTGTGCCTTCCATTCCGTGTTCGTGCCATTTCATCCATCTCCTTGCGCGCGAGGTGCCGCGCTATGTAGCCTCCGGCGTCTCGACCAACCGAAGCCAAAATGGGCCCTTGCCGGTCATAAAATCCCACCGGTAGACCGGCCGGCCGCCGCAGACGCGAAGCGCGTAGCCATCGCCATCGACCACCGATGGGATGGAAATCCTGATTCCGGGGCAAAGATCGCCCTTGAGGTTGCCGGCGATCATGTTGGCCAGTTCGCCTAACACGTCCCGCACATCATCGGTGACGGTGGACGGCGGCGGGATGCTGAGGTAGCAGCCCGCGAACTCACAGGCCTGCCGGGGCAGACAGTGGAGCAAAAGGGCGCCCTGCCACTCTCCCGCCAGGTAAACCGCCGCCGTCATGAGCCCCCCGGGCACCGGTTCGCCGGTCTCGTGGGCTTCGACATCGGTCCCCAACATGGTCGAGAAGACGGACCCGACGATTTGCTCCAGGTCCCCCGCAGGCAAACGGATTACGGAATTGGCGGGCATCATATCTCCTTTCAAATCGCTACGTAAGCGGTAATGCTCCCAACTGCTTGCCTGGTATAGCCGTCGCCCAGCGGGGCCCCAGCTTCGGTGCTCCCGAGGAGCAGGTGACCGCCGCGGAACAGGGTACCTTGCATCTCTTCGAGAATGCTCTTCTTGGTCGCCAGGTCAAAATAGATCAGGATGTTCCGGCAGAACACGACATCGAATGGCCCCATGGCCCGCATTTTGGAGCGGAGGTCGAAGGATTGAAAGCGAACCATCCTCCGCACCTCTTCTTTGAGTTCCCAATCCAGGCCCACGCGCCGGAAGTACTTGAGGAGCAAGGCGGCCGGGAGTCCCCGGTTTACTTCAAGCTGGGTGTATCTGCCCGACTGCGCGCGCTCTAATACCTGACTGGAAAGGTCGGTGCCAAGGATCTCGGCGTCCCAGCCCTGCACGCCCATTTCGAGGAGCATCATGGCCAGGCTGTAGGCCTCCTGGCCGGTCGACGCCGCAGCCGACCAGAAGCTCAGTTTCCGGGCCGTTTGCCGGGTCTGCAGCAGGTTCGGAAGAATCACCTCGCGCAACGCCTGATAGTGAGCCGGCTCGCGAAAGAAATAAGTTTCATTGGTGGTCATGGCTTCCACCACGCGGCGGTGCAGCGGGGACTCGGAAGTTGCGCGCAGCAGCGCACACAGATCGTCCAGCGAGCCGAGGCCCTGTTCCCGCGCGATGGGCGAAAGCCGCGCGTCCAGCAGATATTGCTTTTCCGTTTCGAGTACGATTCCCGATCCGGCGTAGATGTGGCGCCGCAAGAAATCGAGATTGTCCGGGCGGATAGCCGCCAACGGGGCGTTCATGGCCCACCAACCCTGGACAGAATGGCCGGAACAACCTCAGCCAGCGGGAGCACTTCGTCGGCCGCGCCGGCGTTCACCACGGCGCCGGGCATCCCCCAGACCACGCTCGAAGCTTCGTCCTGCGCCAGAATGTGGGCGCCTTGCGCTTTGAGCCTCTGGACGCCGCGAAGGCCGTCCTGGCCCATGCCCGTCAATACCGTCGCGATCACCGCGCCGCCATACGTCTCCGCCAGGGAAGCAAAGAGAGCGTCCACGGCGGGGCGGCAGGAATTCTGCGCCGGCCCCTGGTCCAACGCAATGGTGACGCCGTTGGGGGGGCCAACGACTCTCATGTGGTAGTCGCCGGGCGCAATGTAGACTCGCCCCGGCTCGGGTTTTTCGCCAGCCACCGCCTCCCGGACTGCGAGCGGCGTCAACGTGTCCAGGCGCTCGGCCAGCAGGCGTGTAAACAGCGTGGGCATGTGTTGCACGATGAAGATCGGCACGCGAAAACCAGCCGGGAAATGGGGCATGATGGCCGTCAGTGCAGCCGGACCACCGGTGGAAACGCCAATGGCCACAGCTTGCGCCCGCCACGGCGTACGCCTGACACCGGCGGAGAGCGCCGGCGGGCTGAGAACGGCCGGTGGGGCCGTGGAGGGCGGGCTCTCACGCGATGGCGCAAGCCGGAAGAACTGCCGGATTTTAGGGATCAACTGCTGGCGCAGGTTTGCCAGGGAAACGTCCAGCGAGCCCGCATTGGACGCTTTTGTGACGTAGTCGTCGGCGCCCAGCGCCAGCGCTTCCAGCGTGGCTGTGGCCCCCCGCTCCGTCATGGTGCTGAACATCACCACGCGGATCTCGCGATTCTCGCGGCGCAGGCGCCGCAGCATATCCAATCCGTCGACCTCGGGCATTTCGATGTCGAGCGTGATCACATCCGGATTGGTTTGCGGAATGCGGTTCAGGGCGATTGCTCCGTTAGCGGCAACCCCGACCACTTCAATCGCCGGATCCTCCTCCAGCGCGTGGCACACCAGACGGCGAATCACGACCGAATCGTCCACCACCAGGACCCGGATCTTCTGGCCAGGCTGTAAGCTGCGAGTGCGAAGGGCGGGCATAACGGCCTTTACGAAGGCAACCCCGCAAGGCGAAGTTTGTCGATCAGGATCTCTTTCGTGAAGGGTTTCATCACGTATTCGTTGGCGCCGGCGGCGAGCGCCGCCGACATTTGGTCGGTTTCGTTTTCGGTGGTCACCATGATCACCGGGATGGCGCGGTAAGCGGGGCTCTCGCGGATTCTCTTGAGAAGTTCCAGTCCGTCCATCTCGGGCATGTTCCAATCCGCCATCACCAGGTCCACCGGTGCGAATTGGCCGATAGCTTCCAAGGCCTCGCGCCCATTGCCGGCTTCACCGACCTGATAGCCGAGTTCCCGCAACGTCCGGGACAAAATCATCCGCACCGCTCTGGAATCGTCCACCACTATGGCCATCGGCACTTCGAGTCCTCAATTCTTCATGACCGGGCAGGGCGCGGGGAGGTTGCCTGTGCAACCGCCGAGGCGCCCCCCGGCCTTATCGGGTCAAAACGTAAAGCGGGACACGACGGTCTGCAGGCGCGACGCCATCTGGCTGAGCTCCTGCGCCGCCTGTTGCGAGTTGTTGGCTCCCTGGGTAGTGTCCTTGGCTGCCACCGCGACGCCGGTAATGTTTTTAGTGATGTCGCCGACGCCCCTCGATGCTTCCGCCATGCTGCGGTTGATCTCGTTGGTAGTCACCGTCTGCTCTTCCACGGCGGAGGCGATGCTGTTGGAGATGTCGTTGATCTGGTTGATGATCGCCCCAATCTCTCCGATGGCCTGAACGGAAGCTTTGGTATCGCCCTGGATGGCTTCGATCTTCTGGCTGATTTCCTCGGTGGCCTTGGCGGTCTGCTTGGCCAGTTCCTTCACTTCGTTGGCCACCACCGCGAATCCCTTGCCCGCCTCGCCGGCGCGCGCCGCCTCGATGGTGGCATTCAGAGCCAGCAGGTTGGTCTGCTGGGCGATGGAAGTGATCACCTTGATTACGTTGCCGATCTCCGTGCTCGATTCGCCCAGCTTGCTCACCGTCAGGTTGGTGGTATTCGCTACTTGAACCGCGTTTTTGGCCACCCGCGCCGCTTCATTGGCACTCTTGGCGATCTCCCGGATGGAGGCCTGCATCTCCTCTCCGCTGGCGGCTACGCTGGCTACGTTTTTGGAGACCTGTTCACTGGCCGCGGAGACCACGTTAGCCTGGGTAGCCGTCTCCTCGGCGTTGCCGGCCATCTGGTGACTGACTGCCGTCAACTCTTCGGCGGACGCGGCCAAAGTGGCGGCGTTCTGCGCGGTAACCTTCAGCGGTTCGGTGATGGCCTCGAGAGTCCCGTTGATCCCTTCGACGACTTGCCGGTAAGCGCCCTCGTGCTGCGCAGCATCGGCGCGCGTGCCCAACTTGCCGTCTGCCGCCGCTTTCGCCAGCATGACCGCGTCGGCCACTAGCGCGTTGATGTTGCTCTTCAACAGCACCAGCCACTCGTGGATCTGGTCCTGATCGGAGGCTTTGGCCATGGTTGCAGTCATATCGCCGTTGGCCACCTTGGTTACATAAGCGATCAGTTCCGCCAGCCAGTCATGCACGCCGTTGACCGCGTTCTTCATGCGCTCGTGGTCGCCCTTGCAGGCAATCTCCACTTTCTCCCGCAGATTGCAGCCGCGGATGAGCGCCAGGACCCGGTTGCTCTCCCCGATGGGCAGCAGGATGGCGTCCAGCATGTCGTTGACGCCTTTTACTACCTCGGCGAAAACTCCCTGGAACTGCTCCGGCTTGCCGCGCTCCGACAACTGCCCATCGCGCGAGGCCAGGGTCAGCCGCGCCATCTCCTTGTGCAGCCTTTGCAGCACCACGGTCACTTTGTTGACCGCATGCTTCATCTTTTCGTGGTCGCCCTTGTAGGTTTGCGCGATCTGCTCATCGACCTTGCCAGAGGAGATCTGCGCCAGGATCCGGTTGCCTTCGGCGATGGGCAACAGGATGGCGTCCAGCGTCTCGTTGACGCCCTCCACGATTTTGCGATAGTCGCCCGCAAACTTCGACGCATCGGCGCGCGCCGCCAGGCGTCCGGCGACCGCCTCGTGCGTCAACGAAGTGGTTTCCGCGATCAAGCTGGTCAGATTGCCGCGCAAGAGATCCATCCTCTGGTTGGCGACAATCTGCTTGCCCGGCAACCGATCCAACACCTTCGAGAAGTCGCCCTCGGCGTAGCAGCCGACGATCTCCAGGAACTTGAGAATGTTGTTGATATGAAGACGAGCGGCTTCATTGACGTCCTTCGCCATCTGCCGGTAGACGCCCTGGAATTCGTCGGTGGCTATGAAGGCGTCGATGTCGCCGGCCTTCTGTGCCCGATACATCTCCTCGGAGGCGCTGAGCAATCTGCCGAGGACATCGATGCAGGTATTCAAACTGTTCTTGATGGCGTTGCAGTCGCCGTTGTACTGCTCGGTGATCTTCGCCGGGATCGTGCCCTTCGAGATCTTGTCCACGCAATCGGCGGCGGCGTTCAAAGGGCGGACCACCGCATCCAGCATGGAGTTGATGCCCTCGACGAGTCTGCGCTCGGTGCCCGTGAACTGTTCCGCCCGGCCGCGCTCGGCAAGGCGGCCTACCCGCGCGCTTTCGATCAGACGTTCAACCTCCGCCACGAACTGGCCGCTCATACCCTCAGGTGGTTCCATGGTTGCCGCTCCAGCCGGGCTGTGCGGCGCCACGCTCGGCCGACCCTTGTCTTTTGTCCCTCTTGCCATCTGTCAAAGCTCCTTATCTGTCTGATTTCGGTGATCCTTACACGCGCGTAAACACGGATCCGGTCAGGTGACTTGGTGAGCGTGTACGCCCACGCCCAGTTCCACAGTTCGCTCAGTGTCCAGCACCAGCAGCAAACGGTCTTTCATCTGGTAGACCCCGCGAATCAACTCCCGCGCCTCGGATGCCATATTGGCGGGCGGGGGCTCCAAAGCGGTTCCTTCGACCTCGATCACGTCCCCGATTTCGTCCACCAGCAGGCTGACCGCGCTGTCCTCGGTGCGCACCACCATGTTCATGGGGTAGACGCCCGTGGGCCGCGGAGGCAAGCCCAGCCGCCGCCGCATGTCGATCGCGGTAACAATCTGTCCGCGCAGGTTGATCAACCCTTCGATCACGCCGGGCGCCAGCGGGACGCAGGTCATCGGTTGAAAACGCAATACTTCCTGGACGCTCAGGACATCGATGCCGAAGAACAGATCCCCTACGAAGAAGGTGGAGTACTGCGCGCCGGCTTTCCGGGAGCCGTGTGCGTTCTTCGCGCTGGGGCGGGTTGCGGTGGTCATTTCTCGCTCCTTGCCGCCGCCACAACCGGATTCTCATGCTCGAGCGCCGCGGCTAACCGCTCGAGGGACCGCAGCATCGCCTCGCGGTCGAATTTGCTCTGGCAATCGTCGAACGGTTCAGAACCCGCCGGCCGCCCCTGGACCGGGCCGGAAGCGAGCGCGAGCAGCGGGATCCTCTCCGAACCCGGCCGCCGTCGCACAGCGTCGAGCACCTCCTGGCTGCCCGCACGGGGTAAATCCTCAGCGACGATCACGACGTCGATGCCGCCCTGCTCCAGGCGGCTAATGGCCTCCGCCGCGCCGGCGGCTTCTATTACCTGGTAGCCGGCCATTTGCAGTTCGCTGTGCAGCAGACCACGGGCAAAAGCCGCGGGTTCGGCCAAAAGAACAGTGCCCCGCCGCGCACCTCCGGCGGCGCCGGCGAACCAGTCTCCGCCCGCTGTTCCCAGCACCGTGTGAAGGTCGAGGAAGTCGGCCACGTGTTTGCCCACTACGGCCGAGCCCAGCAGCCCGTGGCGGCCGCTTTGGCGCCGGACAGTCACGGCATCCTCCACAATATCGTTGATCTGGTCCACGACGAGGCCGAGGCTCCGCTCGCCATCCTGGAAGACGATAACCTGAGCCGGGTCCCGGTCCATGGCATCGTCCGGAGCGTCCGGCTCCAACACCTTCGCCAGCGAGAGCAAGGCCAGGATGCCGCCGCGATACTGCACCACCGGGCTGCCGCCGGCCCGCTCGATGACCGATTGGGGAAACTCCTCGAGGCGCGATACCAGCGACAAGGGCACCGCGAGCCGTTCGAACGATCCGGCGCGGAACAGCAGCAGCCGCTGCTTTTCGGCCGTCGAATGCGCCTTCTTCTGCGATTCGGCGCGCTCCTCATCGCGATGCTCGGCCAGCACCCCCGACCGCTGCCCGATGCCCAGCGCGTCCAGAATCAGCGCCACCCGCCCGTCGCCCATGATGGTGGCGCCGGCGTAGATGGTGAGCCCTTTCAACTGCTTGCCGAGCGGTTTGACGACGATTTCCTGGGTGTCGTTGATGCCGTCGACCACCAGCCCGAACTGCCGGTCCTCGGCCTGCAGCACCACGATGTTGACGGCTTCGCTGGCGGCCGGCGGCTGCAATCCCAGGATGCCGTTCAGGTAGGCGACAGGAAGCAGGGTGCCGCGCCGGCGGTATACCGGAGTGCCGTGCACGTGCTCGATTTTGCCCGCCGACGCGCCGTCCAGCCGGATCAGCTCGAGCAGGCTGACCTGGGGAATGACGAAGCGTTCGGTGCTGCTGGTGATCACCAATCCCGGAATGATGGCGAGCGTAAGGGGAATTTTGAGCTTTACGGTGGTGCCTTCCGCCACCCGGCTGACGACGTCCACCAGGCCACCGATCTTTTCGATGTTGGATTTGACCACGTCCATGCCCACGCCCCGCCCCGAAACGTTGGTCACCTTCTGCGCCAGCGAGAAGCCCGGAACAAAGATGAGATTCAGGGCCTCGCGTTCGCTCAACCGTCCGGCTTGCTCGGGGGTGCATAGACCCTTTTCGATGGCCTTTTGCTTGACGCGCTCCGCGTCGATGCCGGCGCCGTCATCGGAGATTTCGATGTTGACCTGGCCGCCTTCATGGTAGGCGCGCAGGCTCACTACGCCTTGCGGCGTCTTGCCGATTCGCGCACGTTCTTCCGGGGTCTCGATTCCGTGGTCGCAGCAATTTCGAACCAGGTGAGTGAGCGGATCGCGAATGGCTTGGATGATCGTCTTATCCAGTTCGGTGCCGGAGCCATCGAGTTCGAGACGAACCTGCTTGCCGCAGGCGTGGGAGACGTCCCGCACCAGGCGGGGCAGCTTGTTCCAGACCACCCCGATGGGCTGCATGCGCGTCTTCATCACGTTTTCCTGCAACTCGGTGGTGATCAGGTTGAGCCGCTGCGAGGTGGCGTTCAGCGCGCCGTCCTCCTTTTGCGTGGTGAATTGCAGGACCTGATTGCGGGCCAGGACCAGTTCCCCCACCAGATTCATGAGCTTATCCAACAGCCCGACATCCACCCGGATGGCCGTGTCGGCGGCGGCGCTGGCCTTCTCGGCTTCCACCGGCGAAGAATCCGGCGGCGCCGCAGCGGCTTCCGTGACGGCCGCAGTCGCCGCCGATTCCAGCCGCTGGACCAGATCCGCAAACTCATCCGTCCCTTCAGTGCCCGTGGACTCAATGGCGGCGAGCATCTTGCGCGCGGCGTCGAGGCTCTGCAGGATCAGCGCGACCAGCGGCGGCGACAGGCGCAGGTCGCCCGAGCGCAGCCGGCTCAGGATGTTTTCCGCGTGGTGGGTGACTCGCTCCAGGATGCCGAAGCCCAAAAAGCCACAGGTGCCCTTGATGGTGTGGAAGGTCCGGAATACGCTGGCCAACAGTTCCTTATCGTTGGGCCGCTGCTCGAGCTGCACGATCTCTTGATCCAGGCGATTCAGGTTCTCGGTGCTCTCAATAAGGAATTCCCGAATGATATCCTGTTCGGTCACGAATACTTTATCGGATGTCTTTCAGGTTTTCTTCACGGTTTGCCGATAAGAGTTTTGTCGCGAGTTCGGAGGCGGATAGCATCAGGCGGGTCCGGGCGACGGTCATCTGTCGCCGGGCCGCACCAGCCACGCGAGGACCAGGCCGCCCAGGAAGAAGCCCACAACATCCACGGTTGCCTGCGCCGCAACGTACGTGGCCGGGAAGCCGTACCAGTTCCAATACGGTATGCCCGCGCGCAGGGACGGCAACAAGCCGAGCAGCGTTACCAAGAGGAGCCGCCCGCCAAAGCCGCGGGAAGCTGCCGCGCGCGCCAGCAGGGCCGCGGCCAGCAGCATGGCCACCACATCGGTGGCGAATTGCGTGGCGAGCTGCTGCGCAAAGGGCGTGGGCACGCCGTCGGGGTGGATTGCCAGGATGCCCACCGGCCCGGTGCGGATCTTGTCCAGCATGACCTGCATGGCCTGCTGCTGCTGCGCCCGGGTCATCCCCGGCGTGAGATCGGGCGCCGGGAAGATGTACAGCCCGGTATCGGGGGCAGCCTGCTTCAGCGCGGCCCGGGCCGCCGGCTCGTTGGGCAGGGCCTTGAGGCCCGCTTCCCCGAGCGGCAGCGCCTCGTGGGCCACGAACTCCCACACGAATAGTATGAGGCCGCCCAGCAGGCCGGCCAGAAGAACTCTCTTCGCCATGGCCGAATAGCCTATCACAGGTTTCGGTCCGGTAAGATGCTTATGAGTGCTCGAAATCCGTAGCGATCTGACGCCGGCGGGGCTGGAGCGAAAGCTGCGGCGGCTGTTCGATCTTTCCGCGGGCAAGATCCGCTCCCTCGAGAAATCCTGGGCGCCGTCGCAGGGATCTCCGGTGTTCACCTCCGGCGGGCGCTACACCAGCCGCGGCTGGACCGAATGGACGCAAGGCTTCCAGTTCGGCTCCGCGATTCTCCAGTTCGATGCCACCGGCGAGAAGGAGTTTCTGGAGCTGGGCCGCGAGCATACCGTGTCGCTCATGGCCCCGCATGTGACCCACACCGGGGTCCACGACCACGGCTTCAACAACATCAGCACCTACGGCAACCTGCTGCGCCTCATGGCCGAAGGACGCATCCACGAGAACGCCTGGGAGCGCCGCTTCTACGAGCTGGCGTTGAAATCCTCGGGCGCGGTGCAGGCCGCCCGCTGGGCGCGGACCGCCGAGGGCGGCGGGTACATCTACTCCTTCAACGGGCCGCATTCGCTGTTCGTCGATACCATCCGCACCCTGCGCTCGCTGGCGGTCGCCCATCTGCTGGGGCACGTCCTGATGGGCGAGAACGATGTCCGGATCTCGCTGCTCGAGCGTGCCATCGAGCATGCCCGCGCCACGGCGAAGTATTCCGTGTACTACGGCGAGGGCCGCGACGTCTGGGACGTCCGCGGCCGCGTGGCGCACGAGAGCGTCTTCAACCCCAACGACGGCCGCTACCGCTGCCCCAGCTCGCAGCAGGGCTATTCCCCCTTCAGCACCTGGACCCGCGGCCTGGCCTGGGCCATGTGCGGGTTCGCCGAGCTGCTGGAATTCTTCGACACGCTGCCCGACCAGCAGGCGGTGGCGCAGGTGCTGGAGCGGGCCGCCCGCGCGACGTGCGACTTCTATATCGAGAACACGCCGCCCGACGGCATCCCCTACTGGGACACGGGCGCGCCCGGCCTCGCGGAACTGGGCGACTGGCGGGCGAAGCCGGCCGACCCGTTCAACCCGCACGAGCCGGTCGACAGCTCCGCCGCCGCCATCGCCGCGCAAGGACTGCTGCGCCTCGGCCACCGCCTCAAGGACGAGCTGTATTTGAAGGCCGGGCTGACCGTGTGCGACACGCTGTTCGACGACCCCTATCTCTCGGCGGACAGTGCCCACCAGGGGCTCATTCTGCACTCCGTCTATCACCGCCCCAACGGCTGGGGCGCCGGCGCGGGCGAGGCGTCCATGTGGGGCGATTATCACGCGCGGGAGGTGGCGCTGTATCTTTTGCGCCTGCGGAAAGACAAGCCTTACCTGACGTTTTGGCCGTAAGGCGCCCCCTCACTGCGCCCCCTCACTGCGGATTTGCGCTGCGAAACGCGGCAACGAACCGGTCCGCAAGCTGCTCCACGGCGCCCGCCGATGCACGGGAAAGCAGCCTGGGCTGTACCGCTATCACCGTTTCCACTGCCCAGGTCTCGGTGGCCGTCTTGATATTGCGGTCGCGCGTGAGAATCACGGGCTGGTAAAGGCCCATGGCCAGGCTGACGCTGTAGGGCCCTTTCCTGTCCCGGACGGCGAGGATGCGCAGCCCGAGGAATTCGACCGCGTCTTTGTTGACCGGCACACCGGCGCTTTGCAGGCGGGCTTCGATCTGCCTTTGCAGCCCCTCCCTGGTGAGGCCGTCGCGCGCGAGTTGCGGGTCAAGCTGATCGATCACCACGCTGAACCCCTTGAGGCCGCGCAGAGTGGCCCGGTCGAGCGGCCCATCGCCAGCAGCGTCCGCCGCGCCCGAGACACCGAGGAGAACTGCCACCAGAAACATTCTTCGATACATACAGTGATGGTAAAGGGTCTTCCGCGGCCCTGCCGGGTGCAATGTGAAGACCGGCACAGTTGGGCCCGGTCCGGGCCGAGTGTTGCGGGAAAAATCCGCACAATACAGGGTATTTGGACCTGAAAGTGTTATAGATTGCTGGGAAAGTCCACAAATAACGGGTTTGTGGACCGTGAAGTGCAATATTAGTTGCGCAACCGTGCAACTTTTACCGCTTTGCCACGTCCAATATCGCCGCATGTTGGATTCCTGCAGCGCTTGTCATGGCCTGTAGACAAAGCAGGATGTAAATCTTGGGTGACGCTCGGTAGTTCTTACGCGAGCGAACTGGGTTCCGGCGGGGATGCTTCATCCGTAGTGCTGAAGCTCCAGGTGTGTCCGCACAGGTTGCGGCCTCTTCGCCAACAGCGAATCTCGCCCTCTGACCGCGCCGTGACCGGCGGTTTTCGGGACACGGCGCGCAAAACCATAAGGAATGGCCTGATGAAGTATTCGCGAATTCTTCTTACCATGGCCGCCCTGACAACCAGCGTTGTCTGTACGTCAGTGGGGCGAGCCGACGACGGCGGAGGCAGGCGTACCAGCAGCCTGGGGGTGAGCCCCACCTCGTTGGCATTCACGGGAACCGTGAACGGCCCCGTAAAGTCAGCGACCCTGTCGGTGAGCGCATCCCGGCAAACCAGTTTCACGGCGAGCGCGTCGGTACCGAGCGGCGGCAGAAACTGGCTGACCATTTCACCATCGGGCAGCCTGACGACGAACCGGAGCATCACGGTTACGGCGACCCCCGCCGGGTTGACGGCGGGGAACTACAACGGAACGGTTTCGCTGTCTTCCAACGGCACGACCCTCCGCGTGCCAGTGACCTTTTCAGTAAGCAGGTCGACCCCTGTCACGGTGACCTTGAGCCCCACTTCGCTGAGCTTCAGCGCCACCGCCGGCGGCGCGTCGCCGGCGGCGCAAACCGTGGCGGCAAGCGCCTCGGCCAGTACCAGTTTCACGGCAGCGAGCGGCAGCGCTTGGCTGACCGTTTCGCCTGCATCGGGCACCCTGACCACCACGGCGCAGAACCTTACGGTGGGGGTAAACCAGGCGGGCCTGGGCGCGGGGACGTATAACGGTACGATTTCGCTTACCGCGGCCGGCAGTACCCGGACCGTGGGGGTGACCCTGACGGTAAGTGCCCCGGCCCCGATTACCGTGACCCTGAGCCCCACTTCGCTGAGCTTCAGCGCCACCGCGGGTGGCATTGTTCCAGCGGCGAAGACCGTGGCGGCAAGCGCCTCGGCCAGTACCAGTTTCACGGCAGTGAGCGGCAGCGCCTGGCTGACCGTTTCGCCTGCATCGGGCACCCTGACCACCACGGCGCAGAACCTTACGGTGGGGGTAAACCAGGCGGGCCTGGCCGCGGGGACGTATAACGGAACGATCTCGGTTACCGCGGCCGGCAGCACGCGCACCGTGGCGGCATCGCTCACGGTAAGCGCCCCGGCCCCGATCACCGTGACCTTGAGCCCCGCTTCGCTGAGCTTCAGCGCGACCGCGGGCGGCGCATCGCCGGCGGCGCAAACCGCGACGGCAAGCGCATCGGCCAGCACCAGTTTCACGGCATCGAGCGGCGGCAGCACCTGGCTGACCGTCTCGCCCACATCGGGCACCCTGACCACTTCGGCGCAGAACCTGACGGTGGGGGTGAACCTGGGCAGCCTGGCCGCGGGGACGTACAACGGCACGATTTCGCTTACCGCGGCCGGCAACACGCGCACCGCGGCGGTATCGCTCACGGTAAGCGCGGCGGGCCCCGGCCCCACGGGCGCGGTCAAAGTGATCGGCTGGAACGACCTGGGCATGCACTGCCAGGACGGCAAAGACTTCAGCGTCTTTTCGGTGCTTCCTCCTTACAATACGTTCCATGCGCACGTGATCGACTCGACCGGGAAGCTGGTGACACCGGCCAACGGGTCCGCAGGGTACACGCTGACGTACCAGGCGGTCACCGACCCGTTCACCAGCACGCTCAACAGCACCTCGGCGGGGAAAACCAATTTCTGGCAGTACGCGGCATCGCTGTTCGGGATGCCGGGGGCGCTGGCGCCCGAGATGGGGCTCAAGGGCTTCGCCATGCCGGGCGCGGGCAACACCCCGCAGGCCATGACGTTCAGCACTGCGGACAACACCTGGGCGGCGGTGGGGGTTCCGATTACGCCGGTAGCCGACAACGGCGCCACCAACTACCTGCCGATGATGCGCCTGGTGGCGAAGAACGCCGCGGGCACGGTCCTGGGCAGCACCGACATCGTGCTTCCCGTGTCGGACGAGCTGAGTTGCGGCGCCTGCCATGCCTCCAACACGGGCACCACCGCGGCTATGCCCACGGCCGGCTGGTCCACCAATGCGGACCCGGTGAAGGCCCTGAAGCTGAACATCCTGCGGAAGCATGACGACCACTTCAGGACCAACGCGCTGTTCCAAAGCGCGGCTACGCAAGTGGGCTACAATCCGGCGGGCCTGGAGACCACTTCGTCCGCCAAGCCGGTACTGTGCGCGCAATGTCACGGCTCGAACGCGCTCTCCATGGCGGGCGTCACCGGCATCCCGCCGCTGACCACCGCGGTTCACACCCTGCATGCGCTGGTGGTGGATCCGGCCACTAACCAGACCATGGACAGCGCCACCACGCGCGATAGCTGCTACCGCTGCCACCCCGGTCCCGCCACCAAGTGCCTGCGCGGGGCGATGGGCAACCAGAAGACCGCCTCCGGCGCCAATGCCATCGAGTGCCAGAGCTGCCACGGCTCGATGAACAACGTGGCCGTGGCCACGCGCAACGGCTGGCTGGACGAACCGAACTGCCAGGCCTGCCACACGGGCACGGCAACCACCAACAGCGGCCAGATCGCTTACACTTCGGTGTTCACCAGCGGCACCACGGTGCGGATTGCGGCGGACCAGACCTTCGCCACCAACCCCAACACCCCGGCGCCGGGCATTTCCCTCTACCGCTTCTCGACGGGCCACGGCGGCTTGCAATGCGAGGCCTGCCATGGCTCGACGCACGCCGAGTATCCCTCGTCGAACGGGAACGACAACGTGCAAAGCACCGCGCTGCAAGGCCACGTGGGCGCGTTGGCGGAGTGCTCCGCGTGCCACACCACGGTTCCGACCACTACCAACGGCGGACCGCACGGGTTGCATCCCGTGGGGTCAACCTGGGTGAGCCGCCACCAGAACGTGGCCGGAGGCAACCAGGCTTCCTGCCAGCCGTGCCACGGAACCCACTGTCGCGGAACCATCCTGTCGAAGACGCAGGCTGACCGCAGCCTGGCCGGGCACATCTTCCCGCGCGGCACCATCATCGGCTGGTACAGTTGCCACAACGGGCCGAACGGAGACTAGCTGCCACATTTGCGGGGCAGCTTGGCTAGCAGCG